>NZ_JBIAVJ010000024.1:0-157879 GCF_042894025.1 Streptomyces sp. NPDC001549 | reverse complement strand
AGCCCCGCCGGCGATCGAGGCGCGGGGTCCGGGGCGGAGCCCCAATCCTTCGGCCCCGCCGCCACCTCCAGCCCCGCCGGCGATCGAGGCGCGGGGTCCGGGGCGGAGCCCCAATCCTTCGGCCCCGCCGCCACCTCCAGCCCCGCCGGCGATCGAGGCGCGGGTCCGCGCAGCGCCCGGAGGGCTCCCGCGCAGCGGCCCCGGCCCCCGCTCACGCGTTCGCGCAAGCCCCCGATCGGTAAAACCCCCTCCCGCCGAGCGCAGCGGTACGGCAGGATCACCAGATGGAGCACGCACGCGATCTCACGCTTCTGCCCAAGGCCCACCTCCACCTGCACTTCACCGGGTCGATGCGGCCATCGACCCTGCTGGAGCTCGCCGACAAGTACGGCGTGCGCCTCCCCGACGCCCTCACGGCCGGGGAGCCGCCCAAGCTCCGCGCCACCGACGAGCGCGGCTGGTTCCGCTTCCAGCGGCTCTACGACGCCGCCCGCTCCTGCCTGCGCGAGCCCGACGACATCCGGCGCCTGGTCCGCGAGGCCGCGGAGGAGGACGTACGGGACGGCAGCGGCTGGCTGGAGATCCAGGTGGATCCCACCTCCTACGCCCCCCTGCTCGGCGGGATGATCCCGGCCGTCGAGATCATCCTCGACGCCGTCGACGCGGCCTCCCGTGAGACCGGCCTCGGCATGCGGGTCCTCATCGCGGCCAACCGCATGAAGCACCCCCTCGACGCCCGCACCCTCGCGCGCCTCGCCGTCCGCTACGCCGACCGCGGCATCGTCGGCTTCGGTCTCTCCAACGACGAGCGCCGCGGCATGGCCCGCGACTTCGACCGGGCCTTCGCCATCGCCCGCGAGGGCGGCCTCCTCGCCGCACCGCACGGCGGTGAGCTCACCGGTCCGTCCTCCGTCCGCGACTGCCTCGACGATCTGCACGCCTCCCGCATCGGGCACGGGGTGCGGGCCGCCGAGGATCCCCGGCTGCTCAAGCGGCTCGCCGACCGGCAGATCACCTGCGAGGTCTGCCCGGCCTCCAACGTCGCCCTCGGGGTCTACGAGCGGCCCGAGGACGTCCCGCTGCGCACCCTCTTCGAGGCCGGGGTCCCCATGGCGCTGGGCGCCGACGACCCGCTGCTCTTCGGGTCCCGGCTCGCGGCCCAGTACGAGATCGCCCGCCGCCACCACGCCTTCACGGACGCGGAGCTCGCCGAGCTGGCCCGCCAGTCGGTGCGCGGCAGCGCGGCGCCCGAGGAGGTGCAGGCCAAGCTGCTGGCGGGGATCGACCACTGGCTCACCGGGTGAGCCGCAGGTCCCCCTCGTAGCAGTCGGCGCGTACCCGCCCGCCGTCCAGGAAGCCGATCTCCAGGTGGGTGCGGCCCTGCTCGGGCAGGGCGAACTCGGCGACCGAGGCGACGGTCTCGCCAAGGTGCCGCAGGAAGGGGTGGTCGCCGAGGTCCTCACCGACCTCGATGCGGCCCCACTCCCCCATGTCGTACGCCGCGTGCGGGGTGGCGGACTCGACGATGAGGCACTGGTCGGATCCGGTGGTGATCCGGATGGTGTCGCCGATGCTGTCGATCAGCCAGACGTCGAGGGGCGCCTCGGAACGTTCACCGTCGCTGATGTGCCAGGACGCGACGACTCGGCTGAGCGTGCGCCCCACGAGACGGGTGGGGTCCGTACCGGCCCCGTGCAGGGGACAGAGCATGGGCGGCCGGGGCTCCTCAGATGCTGACGCCGACCGTCACCGGCTCGTTGACCAGGGTGACGCCGAAGGCCGCGTGGACGCCCGCGACGACCTCGCGGGCCAGGGTGAGGAGGTCCTCGGTGGTGGCCTCGCCACGGTTGGTGAGGGCGAGGGTGTGTTTGGTGGAGATGCGCGCCGGGCCGGTGCCGTAGCCCTTGGTGAAACCGGCCTTGTCGATCAGCCAGGCCGCGCTGGTCTTCGTACGGCCGTCGCCGGCGGGGTACGCGGGCGGGGCGGTGTCGGGGCCGAGGCGGTCCTGGGCGCGGGCGAGGAAGGCGGCGTAGGCCTCGTCGGTCAGGATCGGGTTGTGGAAGAAGGAGCCGGCCGACCAGGTGTCGTGGTCGGCGGGGTCGAGGACCATGCCCTTGCCGGCGCGCAGCCGCAGCACCGTCTCGCGGGCGGTGGCGGCGGGGACCCGGTCGCCGGCCTCGACGCCGAGGGCGCGGGCGGTCTCGGGGTACTTGATCGGCGCGGACAGGCCGCCGGCGTCCTCCAGGGCGAAGCGAACGCGCAGGACGACGTAGCGGTCGGGCTGATCCTTGAAGGTGCTGTTGCGGTACCGGAAGGCGCACTCGGCGGCGCTCAGAGTGACCGTTTCGCCTGTGGTGCGGTCGTAGGCGACGACCTCGGTGATCGTGTCGCAGACCTCCTGGCCGTACGCACCGACGTTCTGGATCGGGGTGGCGCCGGCCGAGCCGGGGATGCCCGCGAGGCACTCGATGCCGGCGAGGCCGGCTTCGACGGCGCGGGCGACGGCGTCGCTCCAGTTCTCGCCCGCGGCGACCTCCAGCCGCGTCCCGTCCAGGTCGAAGCCGGTGGTCGCGATGCGCAGGGCGATGCCGTCGAAGCCCCGGTCTCCGATGACCAGGTTGCTGCCGCCGCCGATGACCAGGAGCGGGGTGCCGCTCTCGTCCGCGGCGCGCACGGTGGCGACGACCTCGGCGTCGGTGGTCGCGGTGACCAGGCGGGCGGCGGGACCACCGAGACGGAAGGTGGTCAGCGGGGCGAGGGGGGCATCGTGGAGTTCCTGCACGTGGACAAGAGTACGGTCCGTGCCCCTCGCATCCCTGCGGGGCCACGGACCGTACTCACTCGTCCCCCGTACCGGCCGGGTCAGTAGCCCGTCTTCTGCTCGGCGAGGCGGCGTTCTGCCTCGGCCCAGGTGAGGGGGAGCTCGTCGGCCCGCACGGTCCAGTAGGTGAAGGCCGATTCCTTCATGTACGCGCTGGCGGCGCGGGAGCTGGCGCGGTGGGGCTCGCTGCGGGCGAAGCGGTAGAGCGCGTCCCGGTCCTCCCAGGCGGAGAGGGTGAGGAAGGTACGGCTGAAGACGCGGGCGCGCAGGGCGACACCGTGGGCACCGGGGGCCTTGCGGAGCTGCAGGATGATGCCGGGCGCCTTGAGGAAGAACCTGACGGCGCCGGCGAGCGTGGCGGTCTCGAAGCGGGAGGCCATGACGTAGACCTCGGCGTCGGGGGCGGCCTGGGTGGGCGTGGACCAGGGGATGTCGGGCATGGCGGGCGCTCCTTGGCGGTCTGGGTCGGGTCTGGGCGGGGTCAGCCGGCGGCGGGGACCTTCTCCGGGACGGGAGTGGTCCCGCTCGCGAGCACCGGGGCGGCCTTGGCCTTGCGGGGCACGAGCAGGGCCAGGGCGGCGGCGAGGGCGACCGCGCCGGCGCCGATCCACAGGGCGGGGATGGTGCCGTCGGTGAAGGCCTGCGGGGATTCGTAGCCGCCCTGGGAGGAGAAGACGGAGGCCAGGACCGCGACGCCGAGGGCTCCGCCGACCTCGCGCAGCGCGTTGTTGGTGCCGGAGGCCTTGCCCTGGTCGGCCGGGGCGACGGTGGACATCAGGACGTTGGCCGCGGGGGCGAAGTAGAGGGCCATACCGATCCCGCTGAGGATCAGCGGCGGGAGCTGGGCCGCGTACGAGACGTCCGCGCTCAGGATCGCCGCGAACCAGCCGAGACCGAGGGCCTGGAAGGCGAGCCCGGCGGCGACGACGGGGCGGCCGCCGATGCGGTCGGAGAGGATCCCGGCCAGCGGGGCGATGATCATCGGCATTCCGGTCCAGGGGAGCATGCGCAGACCGGCCTCGGTGGGCGAGTAACCGGCGACGCCCTGGAGGAACTGGCTGAGCAGGAAGATCGAGCCGAACATGCCGAGGAACATGAGCAGGCTGGCCAGGTTGATCCCGAGGAAGCCGCGGTCACGGAAGAGCCGCATGGGGAGCATGGGGTTGGCGTTGTTGAAGCCGTGGTGGATGAAGCCGCCGACGAGCGCGCTGCCGACGATCAGGCCGGTCAGGACGGGGGCGCTGGTCCAGCCCTCGGAGTTGGCGTTGACCAGGGCGTAGACGATGCCGAAGAGGCCGCCGCTGATGAGCAGGGTGCCCGGGATGTCGAGGCGCGCGCCGGGGGCGGTGGACTCGGCGAGGCGCAGGCGGGCGAGCGGGATCAGGGCGAGGCCTATCGGCACGTTGAGCCAGAAGATCCACTGCCAGGAGATGTGCTCGGTGAGGCTGCCGCCGATGAGGGGGCCGCTGGCGACGGCGAGGCCGGTGACGGCGCCGTAGATCCCGAGGGCCATGCCGCGGCGTGCGGCCGGAACGGCGGCGGTGAGCAGGGTGAGCGTGAGCGGCATCATGATCGCCGCGCCGACGCCCTGCACGGCGCGGGCGGCGATGAGCGCGTCGATGCCGGGCGAGAGAGCGGCCGCGGCGGAGGCGCCGGTGAAGACCGCGAGGCCCGCGATGAACAGCCGGCGGCGGCCGAAGCGGTCCCCGAGGGCGGCACCGAACATGAGGAGGACGGCGAAGGTGAGTGTGTACGCGTTCACCGTCCACTCCAGGTCCTCCAGCTTGCCGCCGAGGTCCTCACGGATGGCGGGGAGGGCCGTGGTGACGACCAGGTTGTCGAGTGCGGCCATGAAGCTGGCCACGCCGGTGAGGACGAGGGCCCAGACGGCGGGCCCCCGGAGCTTGGTGTCTTGCGTCTGCACGATGTCCCCCTGCGAATTGTTAGTTATTGCTGACTAACTTTCATGGCCATGAAAATGCGCGCGAGCAGATCGCGCGCGCCCTCACTTCTCCAGACGGCGCTTGGCGCGCGCCGTCGGATAGAGCCCCTCCCAGACCCGGTGCTCGGGCGGGAAGCCCATGGCGGCAAGGGTGTTGATCAGCATTCCGTACGCCATGAAGGTCGTGGTCTCGCCGATGTCCCCGCCGAAGGGCACGTGGACCGTGTCCCAGAGCTCCATCCAGCCCTTGCGCACGAGCTCGCCGAGCTCGTGGTCCCCGGCCGCCTCGGCGGCGGCGACGGTGACGTACATCTGGAGCTGCATCTGGAGCTTGTCGGGATCCTCGGCGATCAGCCGGGTGTAGGCGTTCGCCATCGCCTGCGTGGCTTCCTCCCCCTGCAGCCCTTCGGCGGCGGCGGCGAAGAGGTCGCGCGTCTCCCTCAGGCAACGCTCGGCAGCGGCCAGGAAGATGGCCTGCTTACTGGGGAAGAGCCGGAAGAGATACGGCTGCGAGACACCCACCCGCCTGGCGATCGCCTCGGTGGAGGTCCCGTAGTAACCCCCACGCGCGAACTCATGCACCGCCGCGCGAATGACGCTCTCACGCCGCTCGTCTGCGCTCATCCTGACCATGAGGCAAAGTTAGTGCTCAATCACTAACTATGTCAAGGGGTGAGGTCGGGGCGGGGGTGGGGCGGGCGGGTCTCCCGACCCCGCCCGGCCGACTCCCCACACCCGCAGCCCCGTCACACCTCCCGACACCGCCCGCTCCCCCACCCCCGACCCCGCCCAGCAAAAAGGGCGGAGGCGCCATCCAGGTGCCCCCGCCCCGCCTGCTTCGCTTCGTCGGCTCAGGCCAGTTCGACCACCGCGCGGGACATGCCCAGGACCTTCTGGCCCGCGCTCGTGGCCGTCAGGTCGACCCGGACGCGGTTGTCGTCCAGCTTCGCGGCGACCTTCGCGGCGACCTCGATCAGCCCGCCCTGGTCGTCGTTGGGGACCACGACCGGCCTGGTGAAGCGCACGCCGTACTCGACCACCGCGCCCGGGTCGCCAACCCAGTCGGTGACCACGCGGATCGCCTCGGCCATCGTGAACATGCCGTGCGCGATCACGTCCGGCAGTCCGACCTCCTTGGCGAACTTCTCGTTCCAGTGGATCGGGTTGAAGTCGCCCGAGGCGCCCGCGTACTGGACGAGCGTGGCGCGCGTCACGGGGAAGGACGCCGCCGGCAGCTCGGTGCCGACCTCGACGTCGGAGTACTGGATCTGCGCTGCCATGTCAGGCCTCCTCGGGGGCGCGGGAGACGAGCTTCGTCCACGCCGTCACCACGTGCTCGCCGGTCTCGTCGTGGACCTCGCCGCGGATGTCGATGACGTCATTGCCCGCGAGCGATTTCACGGACTCGATGGTGGAGACCACCGACAGCCGGTCACCGGCACGCACGGGGCGGGAGTACGCGAACTTCTGGTCACCGTGCACGACGCGGCTGTAGTCCAGTCCCAACTGCGGGTCTTCGACGACCTGGCCGGCGGCCTTGAAAGTGATCGCAAACACGAAAGTCGGCGGAGCGATCACATCGGGGTAGCCGTACGACTTCGCGGCCTCGGGATCGCTGTAGACGGGATTGGTGTCACCCACCGCAGCCGCGAATTCGCGGATCTTCTCCCGGCCGACCTCGTACGGATCGGTGGGCGGGTAGCTCCGCCCCACGAAGGACTGGTCGAGAGCCATGACTCACTACCTCCTGTTGAAGGGACACGAATGACGCAAGAACAAAGACAGGAACGGGCACGGAAACGACACAAGGCCGCCCCCCAATGAAGGGGACGACCTCATGACGGTGCCTGTTATTCGAGACTTCGCTAGGGTCAGCGGGTCTCGCGGTGCGCGGTGTGCGAGTTGCAGCGCGGGCAGTGCTTCTTCATCTCAAGACGGTCCGGGTTGTTACGCCGGTTCTTCTTGGTGATGTAGTTCCGCTCCTTGCACTCCACGCAGGCCAGCGTGATCTTCGGGCGGACGTCGGTGGCAGCCACGTGAGTGCTCCTTGACGGAAATTGGGACGGATGAACGCATACAAGAGTAGCCGACCGGGAGACCGACCCCGCAATCGGCTACTGTGTGTAGCGGCGACCGGACTTGAACCGGTGACACAGCGATTATGAGCCGCTTGCTCTACCGACTGAGCTACGCCGCTTTGATGTGATCAGCTCCCACCCGAGGGTGGGGAACCTCTCTCACCAGAGCCCCAATGCGGAATCGAACCGCAGACCTTCTCCTTACCATGGAGACGCTCTACCGACTGAGCTATTGGGGCGAGCGATGAAGACATTACACGGTTGCCTGCCGATCGCCCAAATCCTTTGCGGGGACAGGGCTCCGAGGGGGTTCGCGCGCCGCTCTCGATCAACCCACCGATCACTTCCGCCCCACTTCTCGGGCGGATTGTGGGCGGGCTCACACTCCGGCGCCCGCCGATCGGAGCCCTGGAGCCCGTCGGGGCGCACGCGCGGGCGCTCCGGCGCGTGGCACCACAACCGGTACGACTATTGCGCTCTTCCGCGAAGCGGGGTGCGCCGCGCCCTAGGCTCTGAGCACGCTGCGTGATCTTGGGCCGCGGGCCACGGCTCCAGGAACCGCCCGAGCCACCGCAGGAGCGCGATGTCCGACAGCCAGCCGCAGCAGCCGTTCCAGTCCCCCCGCGGCGGAAACGGCAACGCGGCCGCAGCCGAGGCCACCACCCTGCTGCTCGCCGGGGCGCGCCTCACCGACGGCCGTACCGTCGACGTCCGTCTCGGCGGCGGCCGGATCCAGGCCGTCGGCACCACCGGCAGCCTCCCGTCCCCCGCGCCGGCCAGGGTGGACCTGACCGGCTACCTGCTGCTCCCCGCCCCCGCCGAGCCGCACGCCCACGGGGACACCGCGCTGACCGCCGATGCCGAGGGGCCCGTCTCGTACGCCCCCGACGAGGTCCAGCGCCGGGCCACCGAAGCCGCCCTGCTCCAGCTCGGCCACGGCGCCACCGCGGTCCGCTCCCACGTCCGCATCGGCGACGTGCACGGCCTCGGCCCCATGGAAGCCGTGCTCCAGGCCCGCCGCTCCCTGCGCGGGCTCGCCGACCTCACCGCCGTGGCCGTACCCCGGCTGCTGACCGGGGTGGCCGGCGCGGACGGGCTGGCCATGCTGCGGGACGCGGTCAAGATGGGCGCCTCCGTGATCGGCGGCTGCCCGGACCTGGACCCGGACCCGACGGGCTTCCTCGAGGCCGTCCTGGAGCTCGCCGACGAGCACGGCTGCCCCGTGGACCTGCACACGGACGGTGACGACCCGGGCCGCCTCGCCCGGCTCGCGGCGATGGCCGGCGGGCTGCGCCCCGGAGTGACCATCGGACCCTGCGGCGGGCTGTCCCGGCTCCCGATGGACGTGGCCGCCCGCGCCGCCGACCAGCTGGCCGCGGCCGGCGTGCGGGTCACCTGCCTGCCCCAGGGCGACTGCGCGGCCCTGGAACGCCGCGGCCTGCGCACCGCCCCCGTCCGGCTGCTGCGGGCGGCCGGGGTGCGCGTCGCGGCCGGCAGCGGGGCGCTGCGGGACGCCGGGAACCCCGTCGGCCGCGGGGATCCGCTGGAGGCCGCGTACCTGCTGGCCTCCCAGGGAGGGCTCCGGGCGGCCGAGGCGTACGAGTCCGTCAGCGGCTGCGCCCGCGAGGCCATGGGCCTGCCGCAGGTCCGGGTGGAGGCCGGGTTCCCGGCGGAGCTGCTCGCCGTACGCGGGGACCGGATCGCGGGCGTGCTGTCCCTCGCCTACAGCCGGATCGTGATCCACCGCGGGCGCGTGGTAGCCCGTACGAGTGCCGTACGGGAGTACTGCGACTCCGCCGTCGCGGTGGCTCTGGACCTGCCCCGGCAGGGCCGTACGGAGGCGGGGCCCTGAAGTTCGGCGTCCGCTCGCGGGCGTCGGCGCCCGGCTCGTCGTACGGTCGGGTCATGCGCATCGTCATCGCGGGTGGACACGGTCAGATCGCGCTGCGGCTGGAGCGCCTGCTCGCCGCGCGCGGGTACGAGGTCGCGGGCATCGTCCGCGACCCGGCACAGGGCGACGACCTGAGGCAGGCGGGCGCCGAGCCGGTGCTCTGCGATCTGGAATCGGCCTCGGTGGAGCACGTGGCGGGGATTCTGCAGGGCGCGGACGTGGCGGTGTTCGCGGCCGGTGCGGGCCCCGGCAGCGGGATTGGGCGGAAGGACACCGTGGACCGGGGCGCGGCCGTGCTGTTCGCCGACGCCGCCGAACGGGCCCGCGTACGGCGCTTCCTGATGGTCTCTTCGATGGGCGCGGACGCGCACCACGGGGGCGACGAGGTCTTCGACGCGTACCTGCGGGCCAAGGGCGATGCCGATGACCACGTACGGACCCGGCTGGGCCTGGAGTGGACCGTCCTGCGCCCTGGTTCGCTGATCGACGACGCCGGGACGGGCCTGGTGCGTCTGGAGGCGCAGACGGGCCGCGGGGCCGTCCCGCGCGACGACGTGGCGGCGGTGCTGGCCGAGCTGATCGAGACGCCGGCGACGGCGGGCCTGACCCTGGAGCTGGTCTCCGGTTCTACGCCGGTACAGGTGGCCGTGAAGGACGTGGCGGGCAACTGAGTCCGAGGCCCCGGCAGTCCGGCGGCCCGGCAGTCACGCGCCCCGGCGGCCGGGCGGCCCGGCCGTTCAGAACCCGGCGCTGACCTTGTCGTCGGACCGGCCGACGGAGTCCTGCTGGTACCGGTCCTCGTACGCCTGCCGGATCCGCTCGATGCGCGTGCTGCGCTCGTCGGCCTCCTTCTCGGGGTAGAGCAGGACCACCTCGTAGGAGGTCTCGTGGACGATCTTGCCGTCCTGGCCGCGCCACTGGCCGTACCCGTCGTGGAGGGTCAGCCCCTCGGGGAAGGCGGGGGTGATCTCCAGGTCCAGGAACCGCATGAACTCGCGTTCCTCGACCGGGTCGCGGCCGTCGGCCCGCTGGGTGCCGAAGTACAGCCGGGTCTCCTGGTAGGGCTCCCCCACGTCCGTGTGGAGGGCCGCTCCCACCAGAGCCGGAATCCCTGCGCCGAGCAGGGCCATGAGCACCCCGCCGCCGACCTTCCCGCGCATGTCAGATGTCCATTTCACCCCTGGTGAACGAACAGGAGCCGCCGACGTTGCGGCCGTGGTCGGTGCGTCGTCGGGCGATGGCGGGCGACGGCGGGAAGCCCGCCCGTCCGTGGTGGCGGGCGGGACGGGCTTCCGGTCGGTGCTGTGGTGCGGCAGTGCGGAGGTGCGGCTACCAGTAGATGACCACGTAGCCGTCGCCGCCGTCCTTGCCACGGGAGCCGGAGTTGCCGATGGCCCGGTTGGTGCCGCCGCCGCGGCCGCCGTCGCCGCCCACGGCCGTGCCGTCCGGGAGCTGGACGATGCCGTCCGCGGTGCCGCCGCCGGTGCCGTCGGCGTTGCCCGGGTCACCGTTGCGGTTGACGCCGCCCGAGGAGCACGTTCCGCTGCCGCCCAGGCCGGGCGTGCCGGGCTCGCCGGGACCGCGGTCCGCGGCGCCGCCGCCCCCGCCGCCGGTGCCACCGGTGGCGGTGAGGAGCACGGTGTTGGTCGACGCCACGGTCAGCGACGTGGTGGTGCCCGCGGTGCCGGCGGTGCCGTTGGCACCCGGTGCGCCGCCGAGGCCGTTGGCGCCTCCGGTGCCGACGTCCACTCCGTAGTCGGCCAGGGGGGTGACCGGGATGACGCACCAGGTGAAGCCGCCGCCACCGCCGCCACCGCCGTGGCCACCGGTGTTGTTGCGCGCGGCGGCGGCACCGTCCGCGTCCGCGGTGCCATCGGCCCCTGTGGCCGGGGCGTTCGGGTTGTTCGGGTTGTTCGGGTTGCCACCGCCGCCACCGTTGTTGCGCGCGGAGCCGCCGCCACCGCCGCCGCCACCGCCGGCGCCCCATGCCTGGACGAACACCGACGTGACGCCCGGCGGCGGGGTGAAGGTGTTGTCCGAGGTGAACTGCCGCAGGCCGTGGATGACCAGGGGGGCGTGCTTCTTGTGCTTGTCGTGCTCCGACAGCGCGTGCTTCTTGCTGTCGGCGGGCTTCGTGTTCTGGTGACCCGCCGGCTTGGGCCCGTCCGCAGACGCGGCCGGAGCCAACGCGATCAACTGGCCGGTGAGGGCGGCCGCAGCGGCGATGGAGGCGAGCAGAACCCGGGAACGCCCCCGGGGCCGTTGAATCGTCGCCGACTGATGGTTCAGGTTCATGGCTTCCTTACCCGCCGGTGCCGAGGGCTGCCGCGGGATGCGATGGGAGGGGTGCGTGCGTCACGCGCCGCCCATCCGACCTGGCCACGGCCTCGCCGTGGCGATGGCACGGCCGGGGCTGTGACCCAGTCAGGTGAGTAGTTCATCTGACCGGAGCAATTTCGAGGAGCGGTCCCGCCCCGTGTCCGGGCCGCGGTCGCGGGCACGGTGGCCCGGGAACGAAAGAACCCCCGCTCACTGTGATTCCACAGATGAACGGGGGTTCCACTCGCGTGGCGGCGCCAGGGTTCGAACCTGGGTAGGCTGAGCCGGCAGATTTACAGTCTGCTCCCTTTGGCCACTCGGGCACACCGCCAAGATTTGCTGCCATTTTTTCCGCCTTGCGGCGGCGCTCCCTGGCAACGACGTAAACGATACCTGATGACCGGGGGTGCTTCACCACCGGATTGATCAGCGCTGCGGGTGGGCGCGGTGGCTAGGCTTTGCCGAGCGGGCCGGGCATGTCCGGCCGCGCCCTCCGGGGTGATCACAACCGATTTCAAGGAGCCACAGCACATGGCCGACTCCAGTTTCGACATCGTCTCGAAGGTCGAGCGGCAGGAGGTCGACAACGCCCTCAACCAGGCCGCCAAGGAGCTCTCGCAGCGCTACGACTTCAAGGGAACCGGCGCCACCATCGCCTGGTCCGGCGAGAAGATCCTGATGGAGGCGAACTCCGAGGAGCGCGTGAAGGCCGTCCTCGACGTCTTCGAGACCAAGCTGGTCAAGCGCGGGATCTCGCTGAAGGCGCTGGACGCCGGGGAGCCGCAGCTGTCCGGCAAGGAGTACAAGATCTTCGCCACGATCGAGGAGGGCATCTCCCAGGAGAACGCCAAGAAGGTCGCGAAGATCATCCGGGACGAGGGTCCCAAGGGCGTCAAGGCCCAGGTCCAGGGCGAGGAGCTGCGCGTCAGCTCCAAGAGCCGTGACGACCTCCAGGAGGTCCAGGCGCTGCTCAAGGGCAAGGACCTGGACTTCGCGATCCAGTTCGTGAACTACCGCTGACCCTGTTCCGCGACACCTGCGAGCTGCCCCACGCCGGCCCGGCGGTCTTCACCGACCGCCGGGCCGCGGCGGTTGTGAAAGGGGTGTGTGCGGGGCGTGTGCGGCGCACGCGCCACCGCTGACTTCTGTGGGCACTTGGGGCGCGATGAGTGCGCCCACCACGCTGGATGTCATCACATCACCGCGTGGCAGGGGGGTTCTCGCATGCCTTGGGCCGGCACGTTTCGTGATGACTTCGGGGCGTCCGTGGTCGTCGCGCTGGTCGCTCTACCCCTGTGCGTCGGGGTGGCGGTCGCCTCCGGAGTGCCGGCCGAGCTGGGGATCGTCACCGGGGTGGTCGGCGGGCTGGTCACCGGGTGGTTCCGCGGGAGCTCCCTCCAGGTGAGCGGGCCCGCGGCCGGTCTCACCGTACTCGTCTACGAGGCGGTGCAGGCCTACGGTCTGCCCGCGCTCGGGGTGCTGGTCCTGGCCGCCGGGGTGGTGCAGCTGGGCATGGGGATGCTGCGGCTCGGGCGGTGGTTCCGGGCGATCTCCGTCGCCGTCGTGCACGGGATGCTGGCCGGGATCGGGCTGGTGCTGATCTCCGGGCAGCTGTACGCCCTGGGCGGTGTGGAGGCTCCGGGGCAGACCCTGGCGAAGTTGCGCGGGGTGCACGAGCTCGGGGCGCAGGCCGACTTGGCCGCCGTGCTGCTCGGGGTCGGGACGATCGCCGCCGTGGTCGCCTGGCGCCGGGTGCCCGCCCGGCTGCGGATCGTGCCCGGGGCGCTCGTCGGGGTGGCTGCCGCCACCGCCGCGGCCGTCCTGCTGCGGCTGCCCGTCGAGAAGGTGCGGGTGACGGGCGTACTGGAGGCCGTGTCCCCGCCGGGCTGGGGCGACTTCGGGGTGCTGGCCTCGGTCGGCGCGGCCGGGACCGTGGTCGCGCTGGCGCTGATCGCCTCCGCCGAGACGCTGTTCAGCGCGGCCGCCGTGGACCGCATGCACGACGGGCCGAGGACGGAGTACGACAAGGAACTCATCGCCCAGGGCGTGGGCAACAGTGTGTGCGGGCTGCTCGGCGCGCTGCCGATGACCGCGGTCATCGTGCGCAGCGCCGCCAATGTGGAGGCCGGGGCGCGGACCCGCGCGGCCAGGGTGCTGCACGGTGGCTGGCTGCTGCTCTTCGCGGTGGCGTTTCCCCGCCTTCTGGAGAGCGTGCCGCTGGCCGCGCTGGCCGGGGTGCTGCTGCACGCGGGCTGGAAGCTGCTGCCGGCCAGGGCGGTGGCCGCGTTGTGGCGGACGCACCGGGGCGAGGCGGTGGTGCTGGTGGTCACGGCCTCGGCGATCGTGGTCACCAATCTCTTCGAGGGGGTGCTGATCGGGCTGGGGCTCGCCGTCGCCAAGGCGGCCTGGGAGACCTCCCACGTGCACATCGAGGAGGTGTGGGAGGACGAGGAGCTGTGCGTGCAGGTCTTGGGGAACGCCAGTTTCCTGCGGCTTCCCAAGCTGCTCGACGCCCTGGACGCGCTGCCGCACGGGCAGCCGGTGCGGCTGGATCTGAGCGGGCTGCGCCACCTGGACCACGCCTGTCTGACCGCTCTGGAGGGCTGGGAGCGCACGCGGGCGCCACTGACCGGCCGGGAGGGCGTCATCTAGCGGGGTTACCCTCCGCCCGTGGAAAACGAGTTGAAGCGCACTCTGGGGGTGTCCGACGCCGTCGTCGTCGGACTCGGCGCGATGGTGGGCGCCGGTATCTTCGCCGCCCTGGCTCCCGCGGCGCAGGCGGCGGGTGGCGCCCTGCTCGCCGCTCTGGGCGTGGCGGGTCTCGTGGCCTACTGCAACGCCCACTCCTCGGCGCGGCTGGCCGCCCGCTACCCGGCCTCCGGCGGCACGTACGTCTACGGGCGCGAGCGGCTCGGGCCCTTCTGGGGATATCTGGCCGGCTGGGGATTCGTGATCGGCAAGACCGCGTCCTGCGCGGCCATGGCCCTGACGGTGGGGGCGTACCTGTGGCCGGGGCAGCAGCACGCCGTGGCCGTCGCTGCGGTGGTGGCGCTGACGGCCTCGAGCTACGGCGGCGTGCAGAAGTCGGCCCGCATCGCCCGGCTGATCGTGGCGGCGGTGCTGTCGGTGCTGGCCGGGGTGGTCGTGGTGTGCCTGTCCTCCGGGGCGGCCGACCCGGGACGGCTGGGCGGATCCGACCGGGGTGTCTTCGGCCTGTTGCAGGGTGCGGGTCTGCTGTTCTTCGCCTTCGCCGGCTACGCCCGGATCACCACCCTGGGTGAGGAGGTGCGCGACCCGGAACGGACGATCCCGCGGGCGGTGCCGATCGCGCTGGGGATCGCGCTGCTCGTGTACGCCGCGGTGGCGGTGGCGGCGCTGTCGGTGCTCGGTGCGGAGGGGCTGGCGCAGTCGTCGGCCCCGCTCGCCGACGCGGTGCGGGCGGCCGGGCGGCCCGGACTGGCCCCGGTGGTCCGGGTGGGCGCGGCCCTGGCCGCGCTGGGCTCGCTGCTGGCGCTCGTGCTCGGGGTTTCGCGGACGGTCCTGGCGATGGCCCGGGACGGGCATCTGCCGCGCGCCCTGGCGGCCGTACATCCCCGGCATCAGGTGCCGCACCATGCGGAGCTGGCAGTGGGTGCGGTCGTCGCGGTGCTGGCGGCCACCGCCGATCTGCGGGGCGCGATCGGTTTCTCCTCCTTCGGGGTGCTCGCCTACTACGCGATCGCGAACGCCTCCGCGTGGACTCTCGATTCAGCTGTCAAGGATCGGGCCGTGGCAGTGGCCGGGCTGTCCGGCTGTGTGGTGCTGGCGTGTGCGCTGCCCCTCGCGTCGGTGGCCTGGGGGGCGGCGGTGCTGGCGGTGGGCGTCCTGGTCTACGGGGTGCGGGGGCGGCTCAGATCCGGGATCTGAATCCGTCCCAGGGCGTCGGCTCCAGGTCGTACTCCTCCCCCGCCGGCGACTCGTCGCAGTACCAGGCGGTGCCGTCGAGCCAGCCGCGCAGCCAGCCGGCCAGGCTCGGGGTGTCGATGGACCAGGCGAGCTCCGGCTCCCCCGGATTCGGGTCGAACAGCAGGACCTGGGCGGCGTCGGACCGGCAGTCCACGCAGGCGTCCATTCCGCAGCCGAAGTCGGCCACGGGCAGTACGCCTTCGGGCCAGCGCCACCCGGAGGACCGCCGTTCCTCGTACGCGAGGACTGTCTGACGCAGCGACAGCAGCCCCTGGCCGGGGCCGAACCCGCCGTCGCCGACGCGTGTGTAGAGCGAGGCGAGCAGGGGCGGCAGGGCGAAGCCGAGTATGACTTCGGCGCGGGTGATCGCCCCTGTGTCCAGCGGCTCCGGCAAGGTCCTTCCCTGCCGCTCGTACCTGCGTGCGGAGTTGCGCACGCGGTCCGTGACTTGCTCCAGCAACTGCTCGGTCTCGTTCATGCCTTCATGGTGACGCACCCCACCGACAGCCGCCCGGGCCTGTGGACAACTCCGCCCGCAGGCCGATCCGGTCGGCTTGCGGGCGGGTGTGTATCGGCGTCCACGACGCCGGCGGCCGGGTCAGCGCGAGGCGAACGGCGCGTCCGTCGGGACGATCTCGCGGCCCAGCGGGAGCAGGGAGAGCGGGACCATCTTGAAGTTGGCGATGCCGAACGGGATGCCGATGATCGTGATGCAGAGCGCGATGCCCGTGACGATGTGGCCGAGGGCGAGCCACCAGCCCGCCAGGACCAGCCACAGGACGTTGCCGATGCAGGACGGGGCGCCCGCGTCGTGGCGCTCGACCGTGGTGTAGCCGAAGGGCCAGAGGGCGTAGACGGCGATGCGGAAGGCGGCGATGCCGAACGGGATACCGATGATGGTGATGCAGAGCAGCACGCCCGCGAGGAGGTAGCCCAGGAACAGCCAGATGCCGCTGAGGATGAGCCAAATGATGTTGAGGATTGTCTTCATTGGCGGCGGCCTGCCATCTGTTCGAGCCGGGCGATGCGCTCGGCCATCGGAGGGTGTGTGGAGAACATCTTAGAAAGGCCCGCACCCGGACGGAACGGGTTGGCGATCATCATGTGACTCGCCGCCTCCAGCCGGGGTTCCGGGGGCAGCGGGAGCTGTTTGGTGCCCGCGTCGAGCTTGCGCAGGGCGCTGGCCAGGGCGAGCGGGTCCCCGGTGAGCTGGGCGCCGGAGGCGTCGGCCTCGTACTCGCGGGAGCGGCTGATGGCCAGCTGGATCACGGAGGCGGCCAGTGGGCCCAGGATCATGATCAGCAGCATGCCGAGGAGGCCGGGGCCCTCGTCGTCGTTCGACCGGCCGATCGGGATCAGCCAGGCGAAGTTGACCAGGAACAGGATCACCGAGGCGAGGGCGCCGGCCACCGAGGAGATCAGGATGTCGCGGTTGTAGACGTGGCTGAGCTCGTGGCCGATGACCCCGCGCAACTCGCGCTCGTCGAGGATGCGCAGGATGCCCTCGGTGCAGCAGACCGCGGCGTTGCGCGGGTTGCGGCCGGTGGCGAAGGCGTTGGGGGCCTCGGTGGGTGAGATGTACAGGCGTGGCATGGGCTGGCGCGCGGACGTGGAGAGCTCGCGCACCATGCGGTAGAGCTGGGGAGCCTCGAACTCGCTCACGGGGCGGGCGCGCATCGCGCGTAGAGCCAGCTTGTCGCTGTTCCAGTACGCGTAGGCGTTCGTCCCGAGGGCGACGAGGACGGCGATGATCAGGCCGCCCCGTCCGAAGAAGCTTCCGATGAGGATGATGAGTGCGGACAGCCCGCCGAGGAGTACGGCGGTCTTCAGCCCGTTGTGCCGGCGGTGCACGGTACGCCCTCCAGGTGGTGCGGCAGGGGAGCCCGTCATGGATTTGAGGGTCTACGGTCCAGTGGACCCTCCCTTCCTGGTCAACGCGAGGTGAGGGCGTCTGGTTCCCAGGGCGCGGCGGGGCGGCCGCCCGCCGCCGCCCCTTCCCGTGGGGCGGCGGGGCAGCGGCGGGCGTTGCTCCGTACGGGTTACACGCGCCGGTTACTGCGCGAAGAGGCTGCCCGAGGTGACGCGCAGGATGAGTTCCGGGGCGCCCGAGACGACGACCGCCGTGATCGCGGTGACGACGATGGCCGCCGCCACCGGCCAGGGGGCGCGCGTACGGGTCTGCGCTCCCTCGGGGGTGCGGAAGAGCAGGGCCGTCCAGCGCAGGTAGTAGTACAGGGCGATGACGACGTTGATCGCCATGACCACGGCCAGCCAGCCCAGGCCCGCGTCGACCGCGGACTGGAAGACGGTGACCTTGGCGAAGAGCCCGATGATGCCCGGCGGCAGGCCCGCCAGGCAGAGCAGGAAGAAGCCCAGGGAGAGGGCGGCCAGCGGGCGCTCGGCGTAGAGCCCGCGGTAGTCGCTGATCCGGTGGAGCGGCTTGGTGCGGGCGACCAGGGCGGCCACGGCGAAGGCACCGAGGTTCACGACGGCGTACATGAGGGCGTAGGCGACGGTGGAGCCGATCTGGTCGCGCCCGGAGTACGCGGCCGCGGCGATCGGGACCAGCAGGTATCCGGCCTGGCCGACCGATGACCAGGCGAGCAGCCGTACGGCGCTGTTCGGGCGGTCCGGGGACTGCCGCAGGGCGGCGGCGTTGCCCAGGGTCATGGTGAGTGCGGCGAGGACGGCCAGGGCCGGGCCCCAGATGTCGGAGTACGCCGGGAAGGCGATCACCGTGACGAGGATGAGGCCGGTGAAGCCGACGGCCTTGCCGATCACCGAGAGGTAGCCGGCGATGGGCAGGGGGGCGCCGACGTAGGTGTCGGGGACCCAGAAGTGGAAGGGGACGGCCGCGGTCTTGAAGGCGAAGCCGACGAGGGTGAGCGCGACACCGGCCACGGCGAGGGTGTCGAGCTGCCCGGGGACGTCTTCGAGACGGTCGGCGACCTGGGTGAGGTGCAGGGAGCCGGTGGCGGCGTAGACGAAGCTGACGCCCATCAGCGACACGGCGGTGGCGGTGACGGAGGACAGGAAGAACTTCAGGGCGGCCTCGGAGGAGAGCCGGTCGCCGCGGCGCATGCCGACGAGGGCGAAGGCGGGCAGCGAGGCGACTTCGAGCGCGACGATCAGGGTGGCGAGGTCGCGGGAGGCGGGCAGCAGGGCCGCGCCGGCGGCGGAGGAGAGCAGCAGGAACCAGTACTCGCCGGCCGGCATGCGGGTGTCGCGGACGGCGGTGACCGACACCAGGGCGGTGACCAGGGCGCCGGCCAGCACCAGGAACTGGATGACGAGTGTGAAGCGGTCGGCGACGTAGCTGCAGGCCGCCGGGTCGCCGGTGAGGCAGAAGGTGGCGCGGTCACCGGCGCGCAGGGGCAGCAGGGTGGCGGTCGCGGCGGCGAGGCCGGCGACCGAGATCCAGCCGAGGACCGGCTTGTGGCGCTCGGCGAGGAACAGGTCGGCGACGAGGACGGCCAGGCCGACGACGGCGGTGATCAGCACGGGTGCGATGGCGAGCCAGTCGACGGACTGGACCAGGCTCGGGGCCTCGGCGGAGAGGACCGTCAGGGTCGTCATGGCCGTCATGAGTTGCCTCCTGCGAGGAGCTTCTGGACGGCCGGGTCGGTGAGGCCGAGGAGGACCGCGGGCCACAGGCCGGCGAGGACGGTGAGGGCGACGAGCGGGGTCCAGGCGGCGAACTCGTAGCGCTGGATGTCCGCGACGGCGAGCTCGGGACCGGCTTTCGGGTCTCCCATGCAGACGCGCCTTACGACGATCAGGAGGTAGGCGGCGGTGAGCAGGGTGCCGAGCGCGCCGACGGCCACGTACGTGAGGAACGCGGGGCGGGAGAGGCCCTCGGCGGGGTCGAAGGCGCCGAAGAGGGCCAGCATCTCGCCCCAGAAGCCGGCCAGGCCCGGCAGGCCCAGGGAGGCGACGGCGGCGAAGGCGAGGAATGCGCCGAAGCGGGGGGCGCGGCCGTAGAGGGCGGCGCCGGTGGCTCCGGCGAGGGTGTCGAGGTCGGCGGTGCCGTAGCGGTCCTTGAGGGCGCCGACCATGAAGAAGAGGAGGCCGGTGATCAGGCCGTGGGCGATGTTGGCGAAGAGCGCGCCGTTGACGCCGGTGGGGGTCATGCTCGCGATGCCGAGGAGGACGAAGCCCATGTGGCCGACGGAGGAGTAGGCGATGAGGCGCTTGAGGTCGCCCTTGTTCCCCTTGCGGGCCAGCGCGAGGCAGGCGAGCGATCCGTAGACGATGCCGACGGCGGCGAAGGCGCCCAGGTAGGGGGCGAAGGTGGCCATGCCGTCGGGGGTGATGGGGAGCAGGATGCGGACGAACCCGTACGTGCCCATCTTGAGCAGGACGCCGGCCAGCAGGACGGATCCGACGGTGGGCGCGGCGGTGTGGGCGTCCGGCAGCCAGCTGTGCAGCGGCCACATCGGGGTCTTCACGGCGAGGCCGATACCGATGGCGAGAACGGCCAGGAGCTGGGTGGTGTGGGACAGTTCGCGGCCATTGTCAGAGGCCAGTGTCACCATGTCGAAAGTGCCGCTGTTCAGTCCGATCAGGAGCAGACCGAGCAGCATCACAACGGAGCCGAGGAGCGTGTAGAGGATGAACTTCCAGGCGGCGGCCTGCCGCTGAGCACCGCCCCAGCGGGCGATGAGGAAGTACATCGGGATGAGGACCATCTCGAAGGCGAGGAAGAAGAGCAGCAGGTCGAGGACGGCGAAGGTCGCGAGGGTGCCGGACTCCAGGACGAGGAGCAGTGCGACGAAGGCCTTCGGGGAGGGGCCTGCGGGGAGCTTGAAGTAGCTGTAGAGCGCGCAGAGGAAGAACAGCAGCGCGGTCATCAGGAGGAGGGGGAGCGAGATGCCGTCGACGCCGAGGTGGATCCGGACGTTCAGCGCCTGGATCCAGCTGATGTCCGTCGTCGCCTGGATGCGGGACGGGGTGTCGTGGTCGAAGCCCAGGGTGAGGGCGATGGCCGCGGCGAGGATCACGCCGGTCACGGTCACGCCGTGGCGGAGCACGGCCTGTTCGGGGCTCTTGCCCTTGAGGCCGGGCGGGGCCGGCAGGAGCGCCGCGGCGGAGCCGAGGAGCGGTGCGGCCACGATGAACGCCAGAAGGAACTGCATCACGGACGGGCTGATATCAATCACGGCTGACTCACGGCTCACGATCCGGCGTTGACGTTGGCGAGGACGGCGGTGGCGATCGCCAGGACCACGGCGCCGGCGAGCAGGGCGCTCAGGTAGCTCTGCACGTTGCCGGTCTGGGCACGGCGTACGAGGCTGCCGAGCAGCTGGGTGCCGGTGCCCGCGCCGCGGACGTACGTGTCCACGACCTCGCGGTCGAGGAAGCGGACGAGGCTCGCGGCGGCCTGGACGGGCCGGACGAACAGCCGGTCGTAGACGGCGTCGAGGTGGAAGCCGACGGCCGCGTGGCGGTGCAGCGGGCCGAGGAACGCCTTGCCGGGGTCGGCGGCGGGGCCGGCCGGGACGGCGGGGTGATCGTGGGTCACCTCGGCCACCTCGGGGGCTTCCGCGGCGGATTCGGCGGCGGCAGCGGCAGCGGCGGTGGGCACTCCGGCTGCGGCACCGTCTCCGGGGCCGGCGGCGGTCGCGAGGACGGCCTTGGCCGAGGCGCGCTGCCAGAGGGCGTAGGTGAGCATCGCGCCGATGGCCGCGGCGCCCGTGCCGAGGACCGAGGTGACGAGCGTCGGGGTGAGTTCCCCGCCGTCGAACCAGTCGGAGATGGGGCCGGCCGCGAGGCCGAAGCCGATCGACGGGATCGCCAGCAGCCACAGCACGCCGGTCATGGCGAGGGGCTCCTTGCCGTGGTCGGGGGCGGCAGCGCCCCGGCCGCGGAAGGCCATCAGCCACAGCCGGGTGGCGTAGGCGGCGGTGAGCAGGGCGGTCAGCAGACCGGCGACGAGCACCAGCCAGCCGGCGGCGCTGGGCGCGAACTCCGAGTGGCCGGTCGCGGTGTGCTCGGCGGCGACGAGGACGGCTTCCTTGGAGAAGAAGCCTGCGAAGGGCGGGACCGCGGCGAGCGCGAGCAGCGCGATCGTCATCGTCCAGAAGGCGTCGGGGATGCGCTTGGCCAGGCCGTCCATCCGGGACATGACGCCCAGGGAGTTCGTACCGGCGGCGTGGATGATCACGCCGGCGCCGAGGAAGAGGAGCGCCTTGAAGGCGCCGTGGGACAGGAGGTGGAACACGGCGGCGCCGCGGTCACCGACGGCCAGGGCGCCGACCATGTAGCCGAGCTGACCGATCGTGGAGTAGGCGAGCACCCGCTTGATGTCGTCCTGGGCGATGGCGGCCAGGCCGGAGCCGACCATCGTGACGGCCGCCATCACGGCCATGACCACCAGCGCGGCCTGGGAGGCCGCGAAGACGGGCAGGAGGCGGGCGATGAAGTAGACACCGGCGGCGACCATGGTCGCGGCGTGGATCAGCGCCGAGACCGGGGTGGGGCCCGCCATGGCGTCGGGGAGCCAGGTGTGCAGGGGGAACTGCGCGGACTTGCCCGCGACACCGGCGAGCAGGAGCAGCGCGATCAGTGTCGGGTGGTCGAGTCCGCCCGCGGCGACGGTGCCCAGGATCTTCGGGATCTCGAACGAACCGGCGTCGGCGGCGAGCGCGAACAGGCCGATCAGGAAGGGGACGTCGCCGAGCTTGGTGACGAGGAAGGCCTTCAGGGAGGCGGAGCGGGCCGCTTCGGTCTCCCAGTAGTGGCCGACCAGGAAGTACGAGCAGATGCCCATGATCTCCCAGCCGACCAGCAGCACCATCAGGTCGCCGGAGTAGACGACGAGCAGCATGGCGGAGGTGAACAGTGAGACGAGAGCGGCATACGACGGGTAGCGCGGGTCCTCACGGAGGTACGCCGTCGAGTAGACCTGTACGCAGGTGGCGACCACCCCGACCAGGACGGCGACCAGTGCGGCGAAGCCGTCGATGTAGAGCGAGAGGTCGATCGGCACCGAGCCGGTCGGGGTCAGCTCGGTCGCGGCGCTGATCGTCTCGCCGCCGCCCTGGCGGATGGCGACGAGTACGGCCAGTACGGCGGCGCCGAGCGTCGGCAGGATCGCGAGCGGCCGGACGAACCCGGGTGCGCTGCGGCCGAGCAGCAGTCCCGCCACCGCGCCCAGGAAGGGGAGCAGCGGGACGAGGACGGCGAGGGTCGTGGTGCTCACGCGGTGACCTCGCTCTGGTTGTTCGCGGCGGGCTCGTAGCCCTCGGCGGTGTCGCGCAGCCGGTCGACGTCGGAGGTGCCCCGGTTGCGGTACACCATCAGCACGATCGCGAGGCCGATGCCGATCTCGGCGGCGGCGATCGCGATGGTGAAGAGGGTGAGGGCCTGGCCGGCGTGCAGGGCGTCGCGCAGCCAGACGTCGAAGGCCACCAGGTTGAGGTTGACGGCGTTGAGCATCAGCTCGACGGACATCAGGACCAGGATGGCGTTGCGGCGGGCGAGTACGCCGTACAGGCCCGTGCAGAAGAGGAGCGCCGCGAGTACGGCGGGGTAGGCGAGGTGCATCAGCGCCGGCCCTTCTTCTCGCCGGGGCCGGCCGGGGTGGCGGGGTCGGCGGGGTCGTTCCTGCGGGACAGCACGATGGCCCCGATCAGGGCTGCGAGGAGGAGGACGGAGAGCGCCTCGAACGGCAGCACCCAGTGCTGGAAGAGGATCTCGCCGGAGACCTTGGTGGAGCCCTGGACCGGTCCGTCGAGGTCGATCCAGGTGGTGCGGAAGGCGTCGACGACCACCCAGACCAGCGACACGGCCGCGACGACGGCGACGCCGAGCGCGATCCAGCGGTTGCCGGAGTCCGCGTCCGGGGAGCGGCCGATGGGGGCCTTGGTGAGCATCAGTCCGAAGAGGAGGAGGACGACCACGGAACCGAGGTAGATGAGGACCTGGACCCAGGCGATGAACTCGGCGGTCAGCAGCAGGTACTCGACGGCGATGCCGCCGAGCGCGACGACCAGCCACAGGGCGGCGTGCACCAGCTGCTTGGTGGTGACCGTGACGAGGGCCGCGCCGAGGGTGGCGAGTCCGACGAGGACGAAGGCGATCTCTACGCCGGTCGGGGAGAGGAAGCCGGGCCCGGTGGTGGCGGCTGCGGCCAGGGTGGCGGCGGGGCTCACGCGTCTCCCTCCGGGGTCGGGTCGGTCGGCGGTTCGGTCTCGGCCGCCTGGGCGGCGGCTCCGGCGGCGGCTGCCGCCGCGGCCGCGGCTTCGGCCTTCTCCACCGCCTTGCGGGCGGCGGCGATCTCCTTGGGCTCCTCGGCGGCCGGGTCCAGCGCGGGCGGCGCCGGGACGGTCCACATCCATTCGCGGAGCTTGTCGCGCTCGTGGGTCAGCTCGTGGATGTCGGTCTCCGCGTACTCGAACTCCGGCGACCAGAAGAGGGCGTCGAAGGGGCACACCTCGATGCAGATCCCGCAGTACATGCAGAGGGAGAAGTCGATGGCGAAGCGGTCGAGGACGTTGCGGCTGCGCTCGCGGCCACCGGGGGTGGACGCCGGGACCGTCTCCTTGTGGGAGTCGATGTAGATGCACCAGTCGGGGCATTCACGGGCGCAGAGCATGCAGACGGTGCAGTTCTCCTCGAACAGACCGATGACCCCGCGGGAGCGGGGCGGCAGTTCGGGCTGGACCTCGGGGTACTGGGCCGTGTGCGAGCGCTTCGTCATCGTGCGCAGCGTGACGGCCAGGCCCTTGGCCAGGCCGGATCCGGGGATGGGCATTACTGGATCGCCACCTTCACGATGCCGGTGAGCGCGATCTGGGCGAGCGCGAGCGGGATGAGTGTGGTCCAGGCGAGCTTCTGGAGCTGGTCCTCGCGCAGGCGCGGGTAGCTCACGCGGAGCCAGATCACGACGAAGGCGAGGATCGCGATCTTGAGCAGGGTCCAGACCCAGCCGAGGTCGTCGCCGAAGGGACCGTGCCAGCCGCCGAGGAACAGGACGGTGGTCAGGGCGCAGAGGACGACGATGCCGGCGTACTCGGCGAGGAGGAACAGGGCGAAGCGCAGGCCGGTGTACTCGGTGTACGCGCCGAAGATGATCTCGGAGTCGGCGACGGGCATGTCGAAGGGGGGCCGCTGCAGTTCGGCGAGGCCGGCGGTGAAGAAGACGAGTGCGCCGACGATCTGCCAGGGCAGCCACCACCACTCGAAGGCCTCGACGATCCCGGGGAGGGAGACCGTACCGGCCGCCATGGCGACGGAGGCGGCGGCGAGCAGCATCGGGAGCTCGTAGGCGAGCAGCTGGGCGGCCGTGCGCAGGCCGCCGAGCATGGAGAACTTGTTCGCGGAGGCCCAGCCGGCCATCAGGGAGCCGAGGACTCCGACACCCATGACGGCGAGCGCGAAGAACAGGCCCGCGTCGATGACCTGGCCGACGGCGCCCTCGCCCGGTCCGATGGGGATGGCCAGGAGGACCAGGAGGTACGGCAGCAGGGCGACGGCGGGGGCGAGCTGGAAGATCCGGCGGTCGGCGCCCGCCGGGACGATGTCTTCCTTCTGCGCGAACTTCACGCCGTCGGCGACGAGCTGGGCCCAGCCGTGGAAGCCGCCGGCGTACATGGGGCCGAGGCGGCCCTGCATGTGGGCCATCACCTTGTGCTCGGTCTGCCCGACGACGAGCGGGAGCACGAGGAAGACGGCGAAGACGACGATCAGCCGCAGGGCGACGTCGAGGACGTCGTTCACGCGTCGCCTCCGTTGTCGGGGTCGGGGGTGGGGTCGGTGGTGGGGCGGGTCCCGTCGCCCGCGGCGGGCCCGGCTTTCGGGTCGTCCTTCGGGTCGTCCTTCGGGTCGGCCTTGGGTTCGGCCTTCGGGTCGGCCTTGGGTCCGGCCTTAGGTTCGGCCTCCGGGGCCGGCTCGGGTCCGGCCTTCGGGGCCAGCTCGGGTCCAGCCTCCGGGGCCGGCTCGGGTCCGGCCTCCGGCTCTGCCTTGGGAGTCGGCCCGGGAGCCGGTTCCTCGAAGGCGGGCTTCGGGTCGTGCCAGGGGGCGTCCGAGCTGCGCGGTGCCGGGCGGCGTGGCGCGGCCGCCGCCTCCCCTGTCTCCGGGGCGGCGCCCGCGGCGGCTTCGTCCGGGGCCGGGGCCGGGGCCGGGGCCGGGGCCGGGGCCGGGGCCAGGGCCGGGGCCGGGGCCAGGGCCGGGGCCGGAGTCTGGCTCACCGAGCCGTCGGCGACGGAGCGGGTGCGGCGGGGCGGGCGCGGGGTGCTTTCCGCGGGCGTCTCGGTGATCGCGTCGGCCGGGGCCGACTGGCTTGCCGAGCCCTCCGACACCGAGCGGGTGCGGCGCGGCGGGCGGGGGGTGGACTCCCCGGTCGCCTCGGTGGCCGCGTCCGCCGGGGGCTGGGTGGCCGAGCCCTCGGTGACCGAGCGGGTACGGCGGACCGGGGCGCCCTCGCGCGGGGTGCGCGCGGCGGCGCCCGCCGCGCCGGCCGCACGCGGGGTGCGGGCCGGACGGGACGG
This sequence comes from Streptomyces sp. NPDC001549, assembly GCF_042894025.1. Taxonomy (NCBI): domain Bacteria; kingdom Bacillati; phylum Actinomycetota; class Actinomycetes; order Kitasatosporales; family Streptomycetaceae; genus Streptomyces; species Streptomyces sp. NPDC001549. The sequence goes on along the minus strand of NZ_JBIAVJ010000024.1, from coordinate 132,393 downwards.
GGCCGGCGGGAGCTGGCCCTTCATCGGGCCCCAGTCGTTGGGGTCCGGTACGCCCGGCGGGAGCATCTGGCGGCGCTTGGGCGCGTCCGGGTCGTGCGCCTCGCCGGGCTCCTTGGCACCGGGCCAGGCCTTGGCGACGCGCGCGGCCAGGACGAAGTCCTTGCGCAGCGGGTGGCCCTCGAAGTTCTCCGGCAGGAGGAGGGGGACGAGGTGCGGGTGGTCGGTGAAGATCACCCCGAACATCTCGAACGTCTCGCGCTCGTGCCATTCCGCCCCCGCGTAGACGGCGACCGCGGACGGCAGGGAGGGGGCGCTGTGCGGGACGGTCGTGCGCAGCAGCAGCCGGCGCACCCGGTGGTTCTCCAGCGACGCGACGTGCGCGCAGATCCGGAAGCCGGTGCCGGGCTCGTCCACCGCGCTCAGCCAGTCGAAGTACGTGCAGCCCAGCTTGTCCCGGGCGATTTCGAGGGCGGAGATCCAGCTGCCGACGGGCACGTCCACCGTGAGGACGTCGTACGAGAACTCGGCGACGGCCTCGGCCCCGAAGACCGTCGGCGCCGCGTCGGGAAGGGAGTCGTAGAGGTTCACGCGCCGGCCCCCTGCGCGGGTGCCGGCGGGGGCGTGACCAGGCCGCTCGTCAGCTGGGACACGGACGGCCCGGCCGCGTAACGCTCGGCCAGCGACTCGCGGGCGATCTTCTCCTGGAGCTTGAGGATGCCCTGGAGGAGGGCTTCGGGGCGCGGCGGGCAGCCCGGCACGTAGACGTCGACCGGGATGATCTGGTCGACGCCCTTCGTCACCGAGTACGAGTCCCAGTAGGGGCCGCCGCAGTTGGAGCAGGCGCCGAAGGAGATGACGTACTTCGGCTCCGGCATCTGCTCGTAGAGCCGCTTCACCGCCGGGGCCATCTTGTCCGTGACGGTGCCCGAGACGATCATGAGGTCTGCCTGGCGGGGGCCCGGCGCGAAGGGGATCACACCGAGCCGGATGAAGTCGTGCCGGGCCATGGACGCGGCGATGAACTCGATCGCGCAGCAGGCCAGGCCGAAGTTGAAGACCCACAGGCTGTACCGGCGGCCCCAGTTCAGGACCACCTTCATCGGTTCCGGGGCCAGGCGGGAGAGGACTCCGAGGCGCTTGGGCTCCGGGAGCAGCACGCCCTCGGTCGGCGTCACAGCCGGTGTCACGTCCATTCGAGGACGCCCTTCTTGTACGCATAGAGCAGGCCGACGGCCAGGAAGCCCAGGAAGATGAACATCTCGACCAGGGTCGTGGCGCCGTAACCGGCGGCGGCGAACACCGTCGCCCACGGGAACAGGAAGATCGAGTCGACGGCGAAGATGACGTAGAGGAACGCGTAGACGTAGTAGCGGACCTGGGTGTGCGCCCAGCCCTCGCCGACCGGGTCCACACCGCATTCGTAGGTCAGCAGCTTCTCGGGGGTCGGGACGACGGGCCGCAGCAGGCGGCCCGCGCCGAAGGCGACGGCCACGAAAAGCACACCGAGGGCGGCGAGCAGACCGACGACCGAATAACTCCGGAAGTAGTCCGCCGCGAGCACGGTTACGGTCGATACCGTCGGTTCAGGCACGTCCGTTCCTCGCTCCTCGGTCACTGTCGACGATCTGGTACGGACGGGAGTCTAGGGCCTGCCTCACACGGGGTGGGGTTATCCCCCGTTCACAGCACCCCGGCCACCCCATGGCATCAGCGGGTCGTACTTGACAGGGTGTGGCGCATGACCATGAGCCATGCCGTACCCGACAACGATCGGCCTCCCCCCGTACGCGCCGTCTTCAGCGCCGTGACGTGGAAGGAGATCGCCTATCTGGTGAGCAACCTGCCGTTGGCGATCGTCGGTTTTGTTTGCGCGGTTGTCATGGTTTCCACGGCCGGCGGTCTTTCCGTGACCGCGGTCGGAATTCCCCTGCTCGCGTGTGGTCTGTATCTGTCTCGGCAATTGGGACGGCTGGACCGGGCACGCGCCCGCGGGCTGCTGGGCGTACGGGTGGACGAGCCGACCCCGATCCCCGGTCCGAAGCGGACCGGCGGATTCTTCCCCTGGCTGTGGACGAGCATCAAGGACCCGGTCGGCTGGCGGACGGTGCTGTACCAGCTGATCCGGTTGCCGTGGGGAGTACTCACCTTCACGGTAGCGCTGACCGGCCTGTTCGTGCTGTGGCCGGTGCTTCCGTACCTGGTCCGGCTGATGGCGAACGTGGACCGGGCGATGGTACGGGGGCTGCTGTCGCCCTCCGACGACCTGGAGCGGCGGATCGCGGAGCTGGAATCCGACCGGGGGGTCGTGGTGGACACGGCGGCGGCCGACCTGCGGCGCATCGAACGGGATCTGCACGACGGGGCGCAGGCCCGGCTGGTGGCGCTGGCGATGGGGCTGGGCCTGGCGAAGGAGAAGCTGCTGGAGGACCCGGAGGGCGCGGCGGCGATGGTCGACGAGGCGCACGGGGAGGTGAAGCTGGCCCTCCAGGAGCTGCGGGACCTCGCGCGGGGGATCCACCCGGCCGTGCTGACGGACCGGGGGCTGGACGCGGCGCTGTCGTCGGTGGCGGCGCGGTGCGTGGTGCCGGTGAAGGTGGCGGTGGATCTGCCGGGGGATCCGTCGGCGGATCCGTCGGCTGCACGACTGGCGGCGCGGCCGGCGGAGGCGATCGAGGGGATCGCGTACTTCGTGGTGTCCGAGCTGCTGCAGAACGTGAGCAAGCACGCGGGGCCGGGGGCGCGGGGCGCGACGGTGGAGGTGTGGCGGGCGGGGACGAGGCTGATGATCCGGGTGTCGGACGACGGGCGGGGCGGTGCGAGTCCCTCCGGGGGGAGCGGGCTGGCGGGGCTCGCGGAGCGGTTGGGGGCGGTGGACGGGGTGCTGGTGGTGGACTCGCCCGTGGGGGTGGGGACCGTGGTCACGGCCGAGCTGCCGTGGCGGGACCGGGGGTAGGCCCCGGGCCCCTTGTCGTTGCTGGTGAGCGGGACTCCCGTCCGGGGTGGGCGGGGGTCCCGCTCGTATGTCCGCCGCCGTGCGCCTCGCCGGCGGGGCTGCGGGGATGGGCCGCGTCCCGTACGGGGTCCGCTGCGGCGCCGTTTCCCAGGGCTCCGCCCCGGACCCCGCGCCTCAAACGCCGGCGGGGCTGGATGTGGCGGCGCCGTCTCGAAGGCACCTGCGGGGTTGGGTGGGGGCGCCTCAAACGCCGGCGGGGCTGACTTTGGCAGCGCCGCCCCGAAAGCACCGGCCGGGCTGGATGTGGCGGCAGCGGCTCGGATGGGGCCGGGGTGAGGGGGTGGGGTTAACCCCCCGGTGGAGATGCCGACCCGCCGCATGGTTGTGGGGGGTCGGGGGGCGGCAGGGTGGGGGTGAAGCGGAGGACCGGAAGGGTGGGTCGGGATCATGGGCAACGGCAGAGGCACGGGCGGCGGGATCGGCGCGGTGCTGCGGGCTCCGGTCGAGGGTCGGACCTGGCGGGAGTTGGGGTACCTGCTGATCGGGCTGCCGCTGAGCACGCTGTACTTCTCGCTCGCCATCGCCGGCGTGAGCCTCGGCGCCGGACTGCTCGTCACCTTCCTCGGCGTTCCGGTTCTCGCCGGTGTGCTCGCCATGTGCCGCGGCTTCGGGCAGGTGGAGCGGGCCCGGGTGCGCGCGCTGCTCGGGACGGACATCGCCGCCCCCGCGCCGATCCGGGCGAAGAAGGCCGGGCCGCTGGCCGCCATGGGTGCGCTGCTCAAGAGCGGGAGCGCCTGGCGCCACGCGCTGTACTCGGTCATCCACTTCCCGTGGGCGGTGTTCTCCTTCTGCCTGTCCCTGGTGCTCTGGGCGTGCGGGTGGGCCTACCTGCTGTACCCGCTCTGGTTCTGGGTCTTCCCGGCCTACACCGACCAGCCCGGCCTGCAGCTCTTCCAGAACGACGACTACACCTTCTACCTCGACTCACCGGTCATGATCGCCCTCACCAGCCTCATCGGGCTGGCCATCACCCTCGCCACCCCGTGGGTGATCCGCGCCCTGGCCACCGTCGACCGGGTCATGGTCGGCGGGCTGCTCGGGGCGTCCAGCCTGGCCACCCGCGTCAGCGAGCTGGAGTCCGACCGCGGGGTGGTCGTGGACACCGCCGCCGCCGACCTGCGGCGCATCGAGCGGGACCTGCACGACGGGGCGCAGGCCCGGCTGGTGGCGCTGGCGATGGATCTGGGGCTGGCGAAGGAGAAGCTGACCGAGGATCCGCAGGCCGCCGCCCGGATGGTGGACGAGGCGCACGGTGAGGTGAAGATCGCCCTCCAGGAGCTGCGCGACCTGGCCCGCGGGATCCACCCGGCCGTGCTGACCGACCGGGGGCTGGACGCGGCGCTGTCCTCGGTTGCCTCGCGGTGCGCGGTGCCGGTACGGGTGGCCGTGGATCTGCCGGCCCGGCCCGCGGCGGCGATCGAGGGGATCGCGTACTTCACGGTCTCGGAGCTGCTGCAGAACGTCAGCAAGCACGCGCTGGCCCGGTCGGCCTCGGTGGACGTGTGGAAGTCCGGGAAGCGGCTGCTGATCCAGGTCGCCGACGACGGCCGGGGCGGGGCCGGGCCGTGGGAGGGCACGGGGCTGGCGGGGCTGACCGAGCGGCTGGACGCCGTGGACGGGGTGCTGGTCGTCGACTCCCCCGCCGGGGGCGGGACGACCGTCACCGCCGAGCTGCCCTGGCGCCCCTAGCCCGACGGCCCGACGGCCCGACGGAGCTGCCGACGCAAGGGCCGGGCCGGATGGTCCGGCCCTTCGCAACTCCCGGCGCGCGCGGCGCCCATTTGCGGTATGCGACCGTCCAGTACTCGAAAACTCCCCCCGTACGACGACGTGTTGTCGCGGCTCTGCCTTCACCGGGACCCAAGGCTGGGATGCTTGGCTGAGTCAGGTAGTGCGTGAACGAGTGGACGCGGGAGCTGCTGAGTCGTGGAAGACAGGGTGCGGGTGGTCATCGCCGAGGATTCAGTGCTGCTGCGTGAGGGCCTGACCCGGTTGCTGACCGACCGGGGGCATGACGTCGTGGCGGGCGTCGGGGACGCAGAGGCCCTGATCAAGACGGTGGCGGACCTGGCGGCCGAGGGGGCGCTGCCGGATGTGGTGGTGGCGGACGTGCGGATGCCGCCGACCCACACGGACGAGGGGGTACGGGCTGCGGTGCGGCTGCGCCGCGACTACCCCGGGATAGGCGTGCTCGTGCTGTCCCAGTACGTGGAGGAGCAGTACGCCACCGAACTGCTGGCCGGTTCCAGCACCGGGGTGGGGTATCTGCTCAAGGACCGGGTGGCCGAGGTCCGCGAGTTCCTGGACGCGGTGGTGCGGGTGGCCCGGGGCGGTACGGCCCTGGACCCCGAGGTCGTCGCCCAGCTGCTCGGTCGCAGCCGGAAGCAGGACGTACTGGCGGGCCTGACCCCGCGCGAGCGCGAGGTGCTCGGGCTGATGGCCGAGGGCCGGACGAATTCCGCCGTGGCGAAGCAGCTGGTCGTGAGCGACGGAGCGGTGGAAAAGCACGTCAGCAACATCTTCATGAAGCTGGGCCTTTCGCCGAGTGACGGGGATCACCGGCGAGTACTGGCCGTTCTCACCTATCTGAAATCTTGATCGACTGACACTCTGTCAGATATGGCATACCGGCAGGGCCGTCTCAAGGGGCGGTCCTACGGTCCAGAATGTGGTCACTCCTGGGGGCCTGATCCCTACCGACGTAGGGTTGGTTCCGGGGGTGCTCACGCCTCGAAGGAGGTCCAGTTCAGTGACCAGCCAGGTCAGCAGCCCAGCCGAGCAGGCCGACGGGGCCGGGGGTGCGGTTGTCGGTGGACAGCGCACCCCGGAGAGTCCGGGCGGCAAGGAAGTGCGCCGCCTCGATCGTGTGATCATCCGATTCGCGGGTGACTCCGGTGACGGTATGCAGCTCACCGGTGACCGCTTCACCTCGGAAACGGCGTCCTTCGGGAACGACCTGTCGACGCTGCCGAACTTCCCCGCCGAGATCCGCGCCCCCGCCGGAACCCTCCCGGGCGTCTCCTCCTTCCAGCTCCACTTCGCCGACCACGACATCCTCACGCCGGGCGACGCCCCGAACGTGCTGGTGGCGATGAACCCGGCGGCCCTGAAGGCGAACATCGCGGACCTGCCGCGCGGCGCGGAGATCATCATCAACACGGATGAGTTCACCAAGCGCCCCATGGCCAAGGTCGGCTACGCCACCTCGCCGCTGGAGGACGGCTCCCTCGACGCCTACAGCCTGCACCCGGTGCCGCTGACCACCCTGACGGTCGAGGCGCTGAAGGACTTCGGCCTCTCCCGCAAGGAGGCCGAGCGCAGCAAGAACATGTTCGCGCTGGGCCTGCTGTCGTGGATGTACCACCGGCCCACCGAGGGCACCGAGAACTTCCTGCGGCAGAAGTTCGCGAAGAAGCCCGAGATCGCCGAGGCGAACGTCGTCGCCTTCCGGGCGGGCTGGAACTTCGGGGAGACGACCGAGGACTTCGCGGTCTCCTACGAGGTCGCCCCGGCCACCCGCGCCTTCCCCACCGGCACCTACCGCAACATCTCCGGGAACCTGGCGCTCTCCTACGGTCTCGTCGCCGCGAGCCAGCAGGCCGACCTGCCCCTCTACCTGGGCTCCTACCCGATCACCCCGGCCTCGGACATCCTGCACGAGCTGTCGAAGCACAAGAACTTCGGCGTGCGGACCTTCCAGGCCGAGGACGAGATCGCCGGCATCGGCGCGGCGCTCGGCGCGGCCTTCGGCGGCGCGCTCGGGGTGACCACCACCTCCGGGCCCGGTGTGGCGCTCAAGTCGGAGACGATCGGCCTCGCGGTGTCGCTGGAGCTTCCGCTGCTGATCGTGGACATCCAGCGCGGCGGCCCCTCCACCGGACTGCCGACCAAGACGGAGCAGGCGGACCTCCTCCAGGCCATGTTCGGCCGCAACGGTGAGGCCCCCGTGCCCATCGTGGCGCCGCGGACCCCCGCGGACTGCTTCGACGCCGCCCTCGACGCGGCCCGGATCGCGCTCACCTACCGGACCCCGGTCTTCCTGCTCTCCGACGGCTACCTGGCCAACGGGTCCGAGCCCTGGCGGATCCCGGAGGTCGCCGACCTGCCCGACCTGAAGGTCAAGTTCGCCACCGGTGCGAACCACACCCTGTCCGACGGCACCGAGGTGTTCTGGCCGTACAAACGGGACCCGGAGACCCTCGCCCGGCCCTGGGCCATCCCCGGCACCCCCGGCCTCGAACACCGCATCGGCGGTATCGAGAAGCAGGACGGCACCGGCAACATCTCCTACGACCCGGCCAACCACGACCTCATGGTCCGCACCCGCCAGGCCAAGATCGACGGCATCCAGGTGCCCGACATCGACGTCGACGACCCGGACGGCGCCACCACTCTGGTCCTGGGCTGGGGTTCCACCTACGGCCCCATCACGGCGGCCGTCCGCCGGCTGCGGAACGCCGGACTCCCCATCGCCCAGGCCCACCTGCGCCACCTCAACCCCTTCCCCAGGAATCTCGGCGAGGTCCTGGAGCGTTACGAGAAGGTAGTGGTGCCGGAGATGAACCTCGGGCAGCTCGCCACCCTGATCCGGGCGAAATACCTGGTCGACGCGCAGTCGTACAACCAGGTCAACGGAATGCCGTTCAAGGCGGAGCAGCTCGCCACGGTTCTCAAGGAGGCCATCGATGACTGAGGTGACCGAAGGGGAGCGGACGCTGCTCTCGCTGGTACCGAAGGCCGAGAGCAAGCAGTCGATGAAGGACTTCAAGTCGGACCAGGAGGTCCGCTGGTGCCCCGGATGCGGTGACTACGCCGTGCTGGCCGCGGTTCAGGGCTTCATGCCCGAGCTGGGCCTCGCGAAGGAGAACATCGTCTTCGTCTCGGGCATCGGCTGCTCCTCCCGCTTCCCGTACTACATGAACACGTACGGGATGCACTCGATCCACGGCCGCGCCCCGGCCATCGCCACCGGCCTCGCCACCTCCCGCCGCGACCTGTCCGTCTGGGTGGTCACGGGCGACGGCGACGCGCTGTCCATCGGCGGCAACCACCTCATCCACGCCCTGCGCCGCAACGTCAACCTGAAGATCCTGCTGTTCAACAACCGGATCTACGGGCTGACCAAGGGCCAGTACTCCCCCACCTCCGAGGTCGGCAAGATCACCAAGTCGACGCCGATGGGCTCGCTGGACGCGCCCTTCAACCCGGTGTCGCTGGCGATCGGAGCCGAAGCCTCCTTCGTCGCCCGGACCGTCGACTCCGACCGCAAACACCTCACCGAGGTACTCCGCCAGGCCGCCGACCACCAGGGCACGGCGCTCGTGGAGATCTACCAGAACTGCAACATCTTCAACGACGGCGCCTTCGAGGTCCTCAAGGACAAGGACCAGGCCCTGGAAGCCGTGATCCGGCTGGAGGACGGGCAGCCGATCCGCTTCGGCGCGGACGGCGCGAAGGGTGTCGTACGCAACCCGGCCACCGGAGAACTGGAGGTCGTCGAGGTCACCGCGGCCGACGAGGCGCGGATCCTGGTGCACGACGCGAAGAACGCCAGCGCCACCACCGCGTTCGCGCTCTCCCGTCTCGCCGACCCCGACACCCTGCACCACACCCCGATCGGGGTGTTCCGCAGCGTGGAGCGGCCCGTCTACGACACCCTCATGGCCGACCAGCTCGACGCGGCCATCGACCGCAGCGGCAAGGGCGACCTCGGGGCGCTGCTGGCCGGCAGCGACACCTGGACGGTCGTCGGGTAGCGCGCGCACCGCCCGCCCGCGAACGGAGCCCGGATCCTGCCCAGGATCCGGGCTCCGTCGCGTCCGGCGCGGCCCGGGGCCTTAGGCCGTCTCTTCCGGATCTTGCCGGATGAGCCCGGGTCGTCCGGAAAGATCCGGAAGAGACGGCCTAAGGCCCCGAAAGATGTCATGAGTATCTCCCGATTACGGGCATGACATCTGAGCCGTACGGCGATACCGTCGTGAAGTTGGCTGGAAGTCGTACAGGAGGCCCCGTGAAGGCAGAGAACGAGCAGCGCACGGGTTTGCTCTACGGATTCGGCGCATACGGGATGTGGGGGCTGGTCCCCCTCTTCTGGCCGCTCCTCAAGCCCTCCGGGGCGATCGAGATCCTCGCCCACCGCATGGTGTGGTCCCTGGCCGTGGTCGGTCTGGCGCTGCTCGCCCTGCGCCGCTGGGGCTGGATACGCGAGCTGCTCCGCCAGCCCCGCAAGCTGGGCCTGACCGCCCTGGCCGCCGCGGTGATCAGCGTGAACTGGGGCCTGTACATCTGGGCCGTCAACAACGAGCACGTCGTCGAGGCGAGCCTCGGCTACTTCATCAATCCCCTGGTCAGCATCGCCATCGGCGTGCTGGTGCTCGGTGAGCGGCTGCGCCGCGCGCAGTGGGTGGCGGTCGGCCTCAGCTTCGTCGCCGTGCTGGTGCTCGCCATCGGCTACGGGCGGCCGCCGTGGATCTCGCTGATCCTCGCCTTCTCCTTCGCCACGTACGGGCTGATCAAGAAGAAGCTCAACATGGGCGGCCTGGAGTCGCTGACCGCCGAGACGGCCGTGCTGTTCCTGCCCGCCCTGGGATACGTCCTGTGGCTCGGCGCGCAGGGCCAGTCCACCTTCGCCTCGCACGGTGTCGCCCACTCGCTCCTGCTGGCCGCGACCGGGCTGGTCACGGCGATCCCGCTGGTGTTCTTCGGGATGGCCGCGATCCGGGTCCCGCTGTCCACCCTCGGGCTGCTCCAGTACATGGCCCCGGTCTTCCAGTTCGGGCTCGGCGTCCTGTACTTCCACGAGGCCATGCCGCCCGAGCGCTGGGCGGGCTTCTCCCTGGTGTGGGCCGCGCTCGTGATCCTCACCTGGGACGCGCTGCGTACGGCGCGGCGGTCCCGGGTCAGGCTGGAGGCGGCGGCGCCGGCCGTCCTGGCGACGCCGGCCCGCGAGCCCGCGTAACGCCGCCCGAGAGACGCGCGGCACGGAGCCCCGCGGGGCTCGCAGCGGCAAACCCTTCACACCCTCGATCCCCGGTACGGGCCACCCGTACCGGGGATCGTCCGTTTTCCGAACCGCCCTGACCGAATTGTGGTCTTGACGGACAGTCATACTCTCGCTGAACATCAGGCTCGCACTGACGCACTAACGCTCACCTGCTCTATCGCCACTCGTTCCGTCATATCCCCGCGGAATCCCGGAGCCCCCACATGAGCCTGTCCGTCTCCCGGCGCCTTGCTGCCGTGACCGCGTTCGCGGTCGCCGGCCTGTTCGCCTCCGCCGCCCCCGCCGCACTCGCCGCCCCCACGGCGGTCGCCGCGGCGCCGACACCGCCCGACATACCGCTGGCCAACGTCAAGGCCCATCTGTCGCAGCTCTCGACCATCGCCGCCAACAACGGCGGCAACCGCGCCCACGGCAGGGCCGGCTACAAGGCCTCGATCGACTACGTGAAGGGCAAGCTCGACGCGGCCGGCTTCACGACCACCCTGCAGACCTTCACCTCCAGCGGCGCCACTGGCTACAACCTGATCGCCGACTGGCCGGGCGGCGACCCGAACTCGGTCCTGATGGCCGGTTCGCACCTGGACTCGGTGACCTCGGGCGCGGGCATCAACGACAACGGCTCCGGCAGCGCGGCCGTCCTGGAAACGGCCCTCGCCGTCTCCCGGGCCGGTCTGCAGCCCACCAAGCACCTGCGCTTCGGCTGGTGGGGCGCGGAGGAGCTGGGCCTGATCGGCTCGAAGTACTACGTCAACAACCTGCCGGCGGCCGAGAAGGCGAAGATCTCCGGCTACCTGAACTTCGACATGATCGGCTCACCGAACCCGGGCTACTTCGTCTACGACGACGACCCGACGATCGAGCAGACCTTCAAGAACTACTACACCGGCCTCGGCATCCCGACCGAGATCGAGACCGAGGGCGACGGCCGCTCCGACCACGCGCCCTTCAAGAGCGCGGGCATCCCCGTCGGCGGCCTGTTCTCCGGCGCCGACTACACCAAGACGGCGGCCCAGGCGCAGAAGTGGGGCGGCACCTCCGGTCAGGCCTTCGACCGCTGCTACCACTCCTCCTGCGACAGCCTGACGAACATCAACGACACCGCCCTGGACCGCAACTCCGACGCCGTCGCCTACGCGATCTGGACGCTCGGGGCGGCCACTCCGGTCCCGCCGGGCCCGTCCTTCGAGAACACGGCGGACGTGAACATCCCGGACTCCCCCGCGGCGGCGGTGTCCTCGCCGATCACGGTCTCCGGTGTGACGGGCAACGCGCCCGCGACCACCAAGGTCGACGTGAACATCGTCCACACCTACCGCGGTGACCTGGTGGTCGACCTGCTCGCCCCCGACGGCACCGTCTACAACCTGCACAACCGCAGTGGCGGCAGCGCCGACAACCTCGTCCAGACGTACACCGTCAACGCCTCCGGCGAGGTGGCCAACGGTGTCTGGAAGCTCCGGGTCAAGGACTCGGCCGCGCAGGACGTCGGCTACATCAACAGCTGGAAGATCACCTTCTAGGCCTTCCGCCCTGCTGGTCCGGTTCCCGGCTCAGGCGTCCTCGGCACGAGCCTGCGAGGACGCCTGGAGCGGGTCCTGGATGCGGGCGCGCAGCTCCTCGGCCACGGCTGCGATGTCCGCGCGGCCCAGCTTCGCCGCCTCCACCAGGTCGCCGAGCTCCTCGGGCGAGGGCAGCTGCTTCGCCCCGGCCACCCGCAGGTACGAGCGGGTGGCGGCGGCCGCGTAGAACTCGTTCATCGGGGATTCCAGCGCGGGGCACACCGCGAGGGTGTGCAAAAACGCGGCGGCCCGCCACGCGGTGTCCGGGGCGGGCTGTTCGGGCACGAGGACGAGGTCGTTCTGGTGCCGGGCGACCGCGGCGGCCACCCCGGAGGGATCCCACACGGCGGGATCGGACGGGAGATGGTGGGCCAGAGCCGTCCAGGCCCACTCCATGGTGATCTTCAATTGCCGAACCGCTGCTGGAAGTAACCCCAGTGGTCGGCGAACTCCTCTATGCCGGAGAGGAAGTTCTTCCGGTCCTCGTCGAGTTCGCGCTCCGTGACCTCGGTGATCAGCGCGGTGACCGTCGTCCCCAGTGCCGCCGCACGTGCCTTCAGGCGTTCGTGGAACTCTTCGTCCAGGCGGATGGTGACGTGTCTCGACATGTCCAACACCGTACAGCGGGTGTGCTGTACGCGGAGCGGGAATGACGCAAGGGTGGGCAGGGACACAGTCCCGGCCCACCCTTGCGGCGGTCCGTCCGGCTGCCGACTACTTGTTGGCGTCGGCCGCCTTGACCAGCGCGTCCTTGGTGACCGCGCCGACGTAGACCTTGCCGTCGTCCGTGATCAGGGCGTTGACCAGGCGGGTCGACAGGACCCGGCCCTCACCGAACTTCCCGGTGACCTTGTCCCCGAGGGAGTCGAGGAACTGCTTGGCCTCCTTCGGGGTGTTCTTGTCGTTCTCCAGGTCCTTCAGGTTCCGGTTCATGCCCGAGTCGATCCGGGCGATGGTCGACCAGCCCTCGCCGAGCACCTTCACGTCGCCCTTGTCGCCCGCGCCGCCGGTCAGACCGCCGAGGCCCGGGAAGGACTCCAGCGCCTTCCAGTGCTCGTCCGCGCCGCCCTTGCCCGCCCCGTCCACGCCCTCGGTCACCTTGGCGCCCTTGGGCGCGGTGAAGGAGAAGGTGTCGGCGGCCGGCTTGGCGAAGTCGACCTTGGTGAAGCCCGCGTCCACGATCGGCTTGCCGCCCTGGGCGGACAGCAGCTGCACGCGCAGCGGCACGCCGTTCTTGGCGTCCACCGCGATCTGGACCGAGCCGACCGTGGAGCCGGTCTGCTTGGGCTTCAGCACCAGCTGGTAGGCGTCCCGCCCGGCCACCTGCGCGGTGTCGCCCACGCTGACGTCCGTGGTGGGGCCGGCGGCCTTCAGGATCTCCTCGGCCAGCTTCTGCGGGGAGGCGGCCAGGCGGTCGCCGGTCTTGTGCTCCTTGCCGCCGTCCTTGCCCTTGCCCTGTCCGGCCCCGGCGTTCTTCTCGTGGAAGACCTCGTTCGACTTGGAGTCGTAGCCCCACACGTCGTCGCCGTTGTGGATGAGGCTGTACTCGTCCTTGCCGTCGAGGAAGGTCAGCCGCTGGCGGTCCGGGCCGTCGGCCGCGACGCGCAGGGTGTGGCTGCCGTTCGCCAGCTGAGCGACCTTGTCCTCCGGGTTGGCGGAGCCGCCCGCGACGCCGCCGCCGCCGAGCAGCCCGCTCGCGATCTTCGGCAGCCCCAGGTCGGTGGTGATCCGGGCGGTGCCGGACAGCTGCTGCACGTCCGAGGCCGCGACCTTCTCGATGAGCTGCTGCGCCGTCACCTTCGGCAGGTCGGGCCCGCCGGCGTTGGCGAAGGCCGGGACCATCGCAACGGTCGCCGCGGCCACGCCCGCCACCGCTACCGGTACGGCGTACCGGGCGGCCTTGCGGGAAGTCTTGGTGTTCGGTGCCATGTCAGTGCCCTGCCCTCTGTGTCGACTGCGGTGACCACCGTGTCGCCGCGCTCACCCGATCTGGTGGGGTTTGATGACTCCATCTGACCAAATCGGCGGCCCCGGGGCGTCAGTCCCCGGACGCAACTCGGCGTACGCCCGTGGGATGACATGGAACGGGCCCTCCTGCCCCGACCCGTAGGGGTCGCTGGGGCGGAAGGGCCCGTTCCGCAAGCGTGGCCGTCACCCGGCGCGGTGCACCACCGCGTCGCAGAGCTCTTCGAGCGCCGACTTGGCGAAGCACTCCGGCAGCGGGGCCAGCATGGCCCGCGCGTCCTCGGCGTACTGGATGGTGTCGCGGCGGGCCCGCTCCAGGGCGGGGTGCGCCCGCAGCCGGGTGAGCACCTCGGCGTGGCGGGCGTCGTCCGTCAAGTCGCCGTCCAGGAGCTGGACGAGCTCCAGGTCCGCCGGGTCGCCGCCCTGGGCCGCCATCTCGCGCAGCCGCAGCACGGGCAGCGTCGGGATGCCCTCGCGCAGGTCGGTGCCCGGGGTCTTGCCGGACTCGTGCGCGTCGGAGGCGATGTCGAGGACGTCGTCGGCGAGCTGGAAGGCGGTGCCGAGCCGCTCGCCGTACTGGGTCAGGATGTCGACGACCGACTCGTCGGCGCCGGACATCAGCGCGCCGAAGCGGCCGGAGACCGCGATCAGCGAGCCGGTCTTGCCGGCGATGACGTCGAGGTAGTGGGCGACGGGGTCGCGGCCGTCGCGCGGGCCGGCCGTCTCCAGGATCTGCCCCGTCACGAGCCGCTCGAAGGCCTCGGCCTGGACGCGTACGGCCTCCGGCCCGAGGTCGGCCAGGATGTGCGAGGCACGGGCGAACAGGAAGTCACCCGTGAGGACCGCCACCGAGTTGCCCCAGCGGGCGTTGGCGCTCTCCACCCCGCGGCGGACGTCCGCCTCGTCCATGACGTCGTCGTGGTAGAGCGTCGCGAGGTGCGTGAGCTCGACCACGACGGCGGACGGCACGATGCCGGGCGCGTAGGGATCACCGAAACGGGACGCGAGCATCACCAGCAGCGGCCGGAACCGCTTGCCTCCGGCCCGGACCAGGTGCTGTGCGGCCTCGGTGATGAAGGGGACTTCGCTCTTGGTGGCTTCCAGCAGACCCGCCTCGACGGCGGCCAGTCCGGCCTGGACATCGGTCTCAAGAGCCTGGTCCCGCACGCTCAGTCCGAACGGCCCGACGACGGTCACGAGGGGTACTCCTGTCTGCTGACGATCACGCTGACGATCACATGGATTGTCGATGTGTCGCTGCCATCACTCAAGCCAGCGTATCGGGTCTGTTTTCGATCACCGAGAGCGCCTTCCCGGCCACCACCCGCGCACTGCCCGATGAGCACCGGTATGTTCTGAAGGAGACGAAACAACCGGAGAATGCATTTTGCCCAGAAATGCGACCGATATGGACGAGCCCGCGGATCCGGAGGCCGACCGGCCACCGTCCCGGGACGACCATGCCTTCCCCGGCCGTCCCAGGGGCCTCGCCACGCCCTCCGGACCGGAGGTCCGGGAGCGTTTCTCGTTCCTGGGCATGCAGGCCATCCTCGTCCTCTGCTTCGCGGAGACGGTGGCGAACGGCGGCCCGGGGACGGACCCGGGCACCGCCGCCTCCGTCCCGGCGGCCTACGGGACCATGGTCCACCTCGTCTCCGTCGCCGGCGGATGGCTCGCCGACCGCATCCCCGGTTCGTACCGGGCCGTGCTCCGGGGCGGCATCCTGATCGCCTGCGGCCACTGCGCCATGGCGGTGCCGAAGCACCAGGGCCGGCACCGGGGCTTCTCCACCGCCGCGGTGGCGGTGGGCGTGGCCGTGATGGCGATGGCGCCGTGGCTGCGGCGCACGATGCACCCCGTCCACCGAGCACCCCGTCCACTGAGGCCGGGCCCGAGGGCCCGAGGGATACGTCCGAGGCGATTGGCGGCTGAGACCAGATGATCATCCGTACCGACTTCCCGTACGGCACCACCCACGAGGATGTCCGGATCCCGCTGCCCGACGGTGTCGAGCTGTACGCCCGGATCTGGCGCCCGGTGACGGACGAGCCGGTTCCGGCCCTGCTGGAGTACCTCCCGTACCGGCTCACCGACTGGACCGCGCCGCGCGACCAGCAGCGCCACCCCTGGTACGCGGGGCACGGCTACGCCTCCGTACGGGTGGACGTGCGCGGGCACGGCTGCAGCGGGGGCCGGCCGGGCGACGAGTACGACGCCCGCGAGCTGGCCGACGGGGTCGCGGTGGTGGAGTGGCTGGCGGCGCAGCCGTGGTGCACGGGGTCGGTGGGGATGTTCGGGATCTCCTGGGGCGGGTTCAACTCCCTCCAGATCGCCGCCCTGGCCCCGGAGCCGCTGAAGGCGGTCGTGACCGTCTGCTCGACGGACGACCGGTACGACAACGACGTGCACTACATGGGCGGCTCGGTGCTCGCCGTGGACATGCACGCGTGGGCGGCGACCATGCTGGCCTTCGCCTCCCGCCCGCCCGACCCGCAGTTCGCCGGCGACGACTGGCGCCGGATGTGGCTGGACCGGCTGGAGGCGGTGGAACCGCTCGTCCACATCTGGCTCTCCCACCAGACGCGCGACGCCTACTGGCGCCACGGCAGCGTCTGCGAGGACTACACGGCGATCGGCGCGGCCGTGCTCGCGGTCGGCGGCTGGCACGACCCGTACCGGGACACCGTGCTGCGGCTGGTCGAGCACCTGCCGCCGGCCCGCGTGCGGGGCCTGATCGGGCCCTGGTCGCACCAGTACCCGGACCGCGGCCTGCCGCCGGGACCGGCCATCGGCTTCCTGCAGGAGACCCTGCGCTGGTGGGACCACTGGCTGAAGGGCGCGGACAACGGGGTGATGCAGGAGCCGCTGCTGCGCACCTGGATCAGCGACTCGCACCCGCCCGCGACGGTGTACGAGGAGCTCCCGGGCCGCTGGGTCGGCGAGAAGTCCTGGCCGTCGGCGTCCGTCATCCCCGTGCCGTACGTGTTCCAGGGCGCGCCGGTGGACGTCGCCTCCCCGCAGCACACCGGGCTGGACGCGGGCCGCTTCTACCCCTTCGGCAACGACGCAGACCTGCCGCCGGACCAGCGGGAGGAGGACGCGAAGTCGGCCTGCTTCGAGTTCCCGGTGGGGCGCGAGGAGCCGGTGGAGATCCTGGGACGGCCGTCGGTCACCCTGCGGCTGCGGCTCGACGTGCCGTACGGGCAGGTGGTCGCCCGGCTGTGCGACGTGGCCCCGGACGGCTCCTCGACGCTGGTCACGCGGGGCGCGCTGAACCTCTCCGCGCGCCGCGGCCGCGACCGGGCACTCCCCTGGCCGGTGGGCTCGTACGAGGACGTCACCTTCCAGCTGAACGGCATCGGGCACGCCTTCGCGCCGGGTCACCGGATCCGGCTCGCCGTGTCCTCCGCGTACTGGCCGTGGATCTGGCCGCGGGCCGGGTCCGAGGCCGGCTGGACCCTGGACCCGGCGGGCAGCGCGCTGACCCTGCCGGTCCGGGCGGGCTCCGCGGCGGACGGCGGGATCGTCTTCGAGGCCCCGGAGCAGGCGGAGCCGCTGGGTGTGGTCTTCCCGGCGACGCTGGACGAACCGCGTCCGGAACGGCTGGTCGTACGGGACGTCGCCCGCGGAACGTGGCGGCTGGAGGTGGACCCGCGGTACGGGGGCACCCGGGTGTACCCGGACGGCCTGGAGTACGGCGAGGACGCGGAGGAGGTGTACGAGATCCAGGACGCGGACGCGTTGTCGGCGCGCGCGTTCTCGCGGTGGCGGATCCGGCTCCACCGGCCGGAACTGGGCTGGGACGCGCGGGTGGAGACGCGCTCGGAGATCCGCTGCGACGAGGGCGGTTTCCTGACGACGAACGAGGTGGTGTGCCGGGAGGGGGACGAGGTGGTCTTCCACCGGACGTGGGAACGCCGGCTGCCGCGCGCGGCGGGCTGAACAGGTCGCGCGCTGAGCGGGTCGCGGGCTGAGCGGGTCGCGGGCTGAGCGGGTCGCGGGCTGAGCGGTCGAACCGCCCTGGCGGGCGGCCCCGGGGCGCCGCCCCGGATCCCGCGCCTCAAACGCCGGCGAGGCTGAGACGGACACGGCGGTCAGCCGAACAGCCGCTCCAGGACCACCGCGATGCCGTCCGCCTCGTTCGACAGGGTGATCTCGTCGGCGACCGCCACCAGCTCGTGGTGGGAGTTGGCCATCGCCACCCCGTGGGCCGCCCACGCGAACATCGGGATGTCGTTCGGCATGTCCCCGAAGGCGATCGTCCCCGACGGGGAGACGTCGAGGACTTCCGCCGCCCGCGCGAGCCCGCTGGCCTTGTCGATGCCCGGCGGCTGGAGTTCCACCGTGTGTTCGCCCGCCATCGTGACGTTCACCAGGTGGCCGACCACCGACCGCGCCACCCGGGTCAGCTCGTCGTCGTCCAGCTCCGGGTGCTGGAGCAGCACCTTGTTGATCGGCGCCGACCACAGGTCGCAGCGGCGCGGGACGCGGACCGTCGGCAGGTGGGGGTGCCACATCCGGTAGCCCGGCCCTATCAGCATCTCCGCGTCCACGCCCTCCTGGTTGACCGCCGCGTAGACCTCGCCGATCTCCGCCTCGATCTTGCCGAGGGCCACCTCGGCCAGCTCCCGGTCCATGGACACGGAGTGCAGCAGGCGCCCGCGCGCCGCGTCGTACACCTGCGCGCCCTGCCCGCACACTGCGAGCCCCGTGTAGCCGAGCCGGTCCAGGACGTGTCGGACCTGGGGAACGGGGCGTCCGGTGACGATGATGTGCTGGGCGCCGGCCGCGCGCGCTCTCGCGAGCGCCTCGTACGAGCGGGCGGAGACGGTGTCCCCGGCTTGCAGCAGAGTCCCGTCCAGGTCTGTGGCGATCAAGGCATAGGGAAGGGCCGGAGGTGGGGCGGAAGTCACGGCGCCTAGGATACGGACCCCTTTGGACAAGTCCTACAAATAGAGCCCGAATCCGGCCTCCCCCACGTCCCATCCGTCACTTTGACGCGCTCCAGCGCCGAGCGGGGCACGGGCGGGGCAGGGAAGTGCACAACCCCGACCGTAGAGCCCCCGATCGACAGCACGCACCAAAAGATCAGATATGACCGGAACTGTGGATACCTGACCACAGCCGTCGTCCCGGGGTGTGTTTCATCTCCGACCGGGTACCCGCGCGTTCCCGCGGGATCCTGAGTAGCGTGTCCCGCACCGTGTCTACCGGGACACCCCCGGACCGCGTCGAAAGCGAGGCAGTACCCCATGCCCCAGCAGAGCCCCCTCGATGTCCCCGAGGGCGACCCGTTCGGGCCGCACAACCTCCCCTACGGCGTCTTCTCGACCGCAGCGGACGACCGGCGGCGGGTCGGTGTGCGCATCGGCGGATTCGTCCTCGACGCGGGGGCGGCCGCGGCCGCGCTCGGCTCACCGTTCGCGGGACTGCTCGGACAGTCCTCCCTCAACCCGCTGCTCGGCGCCGGCCACACCGCCTGGCGCGACGTACGCCGCGCGCTGACCGCCTGGGTCACCGACCCCGGCCACCGCCCCACCGTCGAGCCGCACCTGGTGCCGCTCGACGAGGTCACCCTGCACCTGCCGTACGAGGTCGCCGACTACGTCGACTTCTACGCGAGCGAGCACCACGCCACCAACGTCGGGAAGATGTTCCGCCCGGACGGCGACGCGCTGACGCCCAACTGGAAGCACCTCCCCATCGGTTACCACGGCCGCTCCGGCACCATCGTGGTCTCCGGCACCGACGTCGTACGCCCCTCCGGCCAGCGCAAGGCGCCCACCGACCCGGCGCCCGTCTTCGGCCCCTCCGTCAAGCTCGACATCGAGGCCGAGGTCGGCTTCGTCGTCGGCACCCCCTCCGAGCTGGGCCGGCCGGTGGCGCTGGGCGACTTCGAGGAGCACGTCTTCGGGCTGTTCCTGCTCAACGACTGGTCGGCGCGCGACATCCAGGCCTGGGAGTACGTGCCGCTCGGCCCCTTCCTCGGCAAGTCCTTCGCCACCTCCGTCTCCGCCTGGGTCACCCCGCTGGAGGCCCTGGACGCGGCCCGCGTCGCCCCGCCCGCCCGGGACTTCCCGCTCCAGCCCTACCTGGACGACGCCGCCCTCGACCGCCCCGGCGGCTTCGACCTGCGCATCACCGTCTCCATCAACGGGCAGGAGGTGGCGCAGCCGCCCTTCGCCACCATGTACTGGACGGCGGCCCAGCAGCTCGCCCACATGACCGTCAACGGCGCCTCCCTGCGCACCGGCGACGTCTTCGGCTCCGGCACCGTCAGCGGTCCCGAGGTCGGCCAGCGCGGCTCGCTGCTGGAGCTCACCTGGAACGGCCGCGACGCCATCGAGCTCACCGACGGCAAGCGCACCTTCCTGGAGGACGGGGACACCGTCACCCTCACCGCCTGGGCCCCCGGCCCGGACGGCACGCGCGTCGGCCTCGGCGAGGTCACCGGCCGCATCGTGGGCTCGCGCTAGTCCGACGTCGGCGGCAAACACAGCCGGCGGGGTGGCGGATCTTCCCGCCACCCCGCCGAAACCGCAGCTCAGAGCTCTGCGGAAGCGCCATCAGGTGGCGCACCACTGCGGCAACACCACGGGCGCCGGGCCGCCTGTACGTTCCCTGCCATGCCAGCCGAACGAACCGCCACGCACACCGTCCCGGTCGCCGCCGCGCGCCGGCGGCGACTGCGCGCGGACCAGGCTCGCCAGCTCGCCGACCTGCTGCGTGACGGGTACGCCCGTACCGCGGTGGCGGCCCTGGCCGACCCCGCCTGGCAGGTCCGGGCAGGGGCGGCGGCCGGGCTGTCGGCGGCCACCCCGGAAACGGCGGTACCGGCCCTGGCCAAGGCCTTGGCCGACGCCAACGCGGATGTCCGCAAGGCGGCGGTGCTGTCCCTGCTGGCGCATCGGGACGCCACGGAGGCCCGTGCGGCCCTCGCCACGGCGGTCTCCGACCCGGACGCGGACGTCCGCGCGTACGCCGCCCGCGCGGCGTGACCCTCACGCGGTGTCAGGCGGTGGTGTCGGCCCCCCGTTCGGGGGCCCGCGGCGTGCAGGGTCCGCGGGGCGCCGGGATGGTGGACGAAAGCCCGTCGACGGCAGGAGTCCCCATGTCCCCCCATGTCCGCAAGGCCGCCCTCGTGATCACCGCCGCCGTGTCGCTGGGCCTGGCCGCCGTGGTCCCGGCGCACGGGGTGGAGGGGCCCGCGCCCGACCCGCGCAACGCCAAGGCCATGCGGGACATGGCGACGGCGATCGCGGTGACGGCCAAGTACGCGGACGAGCGGGCGGCGCTCAGGGACGGGTACGTCCCGCACGGTGAGGAATGCATGACCAACCCGTTCGGGGTGGGCGCCATGGGTTACCACTACGTGAAGCAGGCCAACTGGGGTTCGAAGGACCCCGCCAGGCCGACCGCGCTCCTCTACAGCAAGGACAAGGACCGCAACGGCCGCCGCAAGCTCGAGACGGTGGAGTGGATGGCCACGGACCGGGACCAGGACCTGAAGACCAGCGACGACCGGCCGAGCATGTTCGGGCTGCCCTTCGACGGTCCGATGCCGGGCCACTGGGCGGGCATGCCCAAGCACTACGACCTGCACATGTGGGCGTACAAGGAGAATCCGGCCGGCCGCTTCCACAACTGGAACCCGGCGCTGACCTGCCCCAGGAAGAGCCCGGCCCCGGGAGGCGCCGGCCACCCGCACGGCCACTAAGGGCTCTCCCGGCCCGTGCGGTCAAGTGGCATGCACATATCTCCCCACACGCGACGGGCCCGGCTCCCCCGAAGGGGGCCGGGCCCTGTCCCGTACGACGAACCGGTCAGCGGACGAAGGTGCTCGCCTGCCCCGCCAGGTCCAGGAAGTACTGCGGGGCGAGGCCCAGGACCAGGGTGACGGCGACGCCCACCGCGATGGTGGTCATCGTCAGCGGCGAGGGGACCGCCACCGTCGGGCCGTCGGCCTTCGGCTCGCTGAAGAACATCAGGACGATCACCCGGATGTAGAAGAACGCGGCGATCGCGGACGAGATGACACCGATCACGACCAGCACCCCGGCGCCGCTCTCCGCCGCCGCCCTGAACACGGCGAACTTGCCCGTGAAGCCGGAGGTCAGCGGGATGCCCGCGAAGGCGAGCAGGAACACCGCGAAGACGGCCGCCGTCAGCGGCGAACGCCGGCCGAGCCCCGCCCACTTGGACAGGTGCGTGGCCTCGCCGCCCGCGTCGCGCACCAGCGTGACCACCGCGAAGGCACCGATCGTCACGAAGGAGTAGGCGGCCAGGTAGAAGAGGACGGACTGGACGCCCTGCGCCGAGGTCGCGATCACACCGGCCAGGATGAAGCCCGCGTGCGCGATCGAGGAGTAGGCGAGCAGTCGCTTGACGTCCGTCTGGGTCACGGCGATCACCGCGCCCGCGAGCATGGTGACGATGGCCACCGCCCACATCACCGGACGCCAGTCCCAGCGCAGCCCCGGCAGGACCACGTAGAGGAGGCGCAGGAGGGCGCCGAACGCGGCCACCTTGGTCGCCGCCGCCATGAAGCCGGTGACCGGGGTCGGAGCGCCCTGGTAGACGTCCGGGGTCCACATGTGGAAGGGGACCGCGCCGACCTTGAAGAGCAGGCCCGTCAGGATCAGCGCGCCGCCGATCAGCAGCAGCGCGTCGTTGCCCATGGTGGAGGCCAGCGCCGGGTCGATCTTCGCGACCGTGCCGTCGACCACGTCGGCGATCACCGCGTACGAGACCGAGCCCGCGTACCCGTAGAGCAGCGCGATGCCGAAGAGGAGGAAGGCGGAGGAGAAGGCGCCCAGGAGGAAGTACTTCACCGCGGCCTCCTGCGACATCAGCCGCTGGCGGCGGGCGACGGCGCAGAGCAGGTACAGCGGGAGGGAGAACACCTCAAGGGCGATGAACAGCGTCAGCAGGTCGTTGGCCGCCGGGAAGATCAGCATGCCGGCGATCGCGAACAGGGCCAGCGGGAAGACCTCGGTGGTGGTGAAGCCCGCCTTGACGGCGGCCTTCTCGCTGTCGCTGCCCGGTACGGACGCCGCCTGGGCGGCGAAGGAGTCCACCCGGTTGCCGTGCGCCGCGGGGTCCAGGCGCCGCTCGGCGAAGGTGAAGACCGCCACGACCGAGGCCAGCAGGATGGTGCCCTGCAGGAAGAGCGCCGGGCCGTCCACGGCGATGGCGCCCATCGCGGCGATGTGGGCCTTGCCGGACCCGTACCCGCCGGCCGCGAGGCCGACGACCGCGGCGAAGGCCGAGGCCAGCGCGGCAACGGTGAGGAACACCTGGACGTAGTAACGGGACTTGCGGGGCACGAAGGCCTCGACCAGGATCCCGAGCACCGCCGCACCCACCACGATCAGCGTGGGCGCGAGCTGTGCGTACTCGATGGTCGGTGCCGGGATCCGGTCGGCCGGTGCCTCGGCCGCCAGTGTCCACAGGCTGTGGGCGGAAGTCAGCGTGCTCACTTCGCCACCTCCCCATTCTTGGCGTGCTCGGCCTCAACGGCGATCTCGGGCTGCGGGTCCGTCTGCTTCACGTCCGACATGGTGTGCTCCACCGCCGGGTTCACGATGTCGGTGAGCACCTTCGGGTAGACGCCCAGCCCGATCAGCAGGGCGATCAGCGGGGCGACCACCAGCACCTCCCGCAGGCGCAGGTCCGGCATGGTGCGGACCTCCTCCTTCACGGGGCCGGTCATCGTGCGCTGGTAGAGGACCAGGGTGTAGAGCGCGGCGAGCACGATGCCGGTGGTGGCGATGATGCCGACGACCGGGTACCGGGCGAACGTGCCGACCAGGACCAGGAATTCACTGACGAAGGGCGCGAGGCCCGGCAGCGAGAGGGTGGCGAGGCCGCCGATCAGGAAGGTGCCGGCGAGGACCGGGGCCACCTTCTGGACGCCGCCGTAGTCGGCGATGAGCCGCGAGCCGCGCCGCGAGATCAGGAAGCCGGCCACCAGCATCAGCGCCGCCGTCGACAGGCCGTGGTTGACCATGTAGAGGGTGGCGCCGGACTGGCCCTGGGAGGTCATCGCGAAGATGCCCAGGATGATGAAGCCGAAGTGCGAGATCGAGGCGTAGGCGACCAGCCGCTTGATGTCCCGCTGGCCGACCGCGACCAGCGCGCCGTAGACGATGCTGATCAGGGCCAGCACCAGGATCACCGGCGTGGCCCACTTGCTGGCGTCGGGGAAGAGCCCGAGGCAGAAGCGGAGCATCGCGAAGGTGCCGACCTTGTCGACGACCGCGGTGATCAGTACGGCGACCGGAGCGGTGGACTCGCCCATCGCGTTCGGCAGCCAGGTGTGCAGCGGCCACAGCGGGGCCTTGATCGCGAAGGCGAAGAAGAACCCCAGGAACAGCAGCCGCTCGGTGTTGGTCGACATGTCGAGCGTGCCCGCGGCCCGGGCGGCGGTGATCTCCTGGAGGGAGAAGTTCCCCGCGACCACGTAGAGGCCGATGACGGCCGCCAGCATGATCAGGCCGCCGACCAGGTTGTAGAGGAGGAACTTGACCGCCGCGTACGAGCGCTGCGTGGCCGCGTTCTCCTCGGAACCGCCGTGGGCCCGGTCCCCGAAGCCGCCGATGAGGAAGTACATCGGGATGAGCATGGCTTCGAAGAAGATGTAGAAGAGGAAGACGTCGGTGGCCTCGAAGGAGATGATCACCATCGCCTCGACCAGCAGGATCAGGGCGAAGAAGCCCTGGGTCGGCCGCCACCGGGAGCTCTTGGTCTCCAGGGGGTCGGCGTCGTGCCAGCCGGCCGCGATCACGAAGGGGATCAGCAGCGCGGTGAGCCCGATGAGCACCACCCCGATCCCGTCCACGCCCAGCTCGTAGCGGACGCCGAAGTCGGCGATCCAGGGCCGGGATTCCGTGAGCTGGTAGCGGTCACCGCTCGGGTCGAAGCGGACCGCGACGAGCACGGCCAGGGCCAGTGTCGCCAGCGAGAAGAGCAGCGCGAGCCACTTGGCGGCGGTCCTGCGGGCGGCCGGTACGGCCGCCGTCAGGATCGCGCCGACCGCGGGGACCGCGGCCGTCACCGTCAGAAGCGGGAAACTCATTTCACACCGCCCTCATCAGCAGGGTCGCGGCGATCAGGACCACCGTGCCCCCGAACATCGAGACCGCGTAGCTGCGGGCGTAGCCGTTCTGCAGCTTGCGCAGGCGGCCCGAGAGCCCGCCGACCGAGGCGGCCGTCCCGTTGACCACCCCGTCGACCACGCTGTGGTCGAGGTATACGAGCGAGCGGGTCAGGTGCTCCCCGCCGCGCACCAGCACGACGTGGTTGAAGTCGTCCTGGTAGAGGTCCTTGCGGGCCGCCCGGGTGAGGAGCGAGCCGCGCGGGGCGACGACCGGGACGGGCTTGCGTCCGTACATGGTCCAGGCGATGGCGACGCCGATGACGAGGACCACCATGGTGGCCGCGGTGATCGTCATGGCGCTGACCGGCGGGTTGCCGTGCTCGTAGCCGGTGACGGGCTCCAGCCACTTCAGGAAGCGCTCGCCGATCTCGAAGAAGGCTCCGGCGAAGACCGAACCCAAGGCCAGGATGACCATCGGGATGGTCATGGACTTCGGGGACTCGTGCGGGTGCGGCGGGTGGCCCTCGGCGTCCGGCTGCCAGCGCTTCTCGCCGAAGAAGGTGAGGAGCATGACCCGGGTCATGTAGAAGGCGGTGATGCCGGCGCCCAGCAGGGTGACCCCGCCGAGGATCCAGCCCTCGGTGCCGCCCTTGGCGAAGGCCGCCTCGATGATCATGTCCTTGGAGAAGAAGCCGGACAGGCCCGGGAAGCCGATGATGGCCAGGTATCCGAGTCCGAAGGTCGCGAAGGTGACCGGCATGTACTTCCGCAGGGCCCCGTACTTGCGCATGTCGACCTCGTCGTTCATCCCGTGCATCACGGAACCCGCGCCGAGGAAGAGGCCTGCCTTGAAGAAGCCGTGCGTCACCAGGTGCATGATCGCGAAGACGTAGCCGATCGGGCCGAGGCCCGCGGCGAGGATCATGTAGCCGATCTGCGACATCGTCGAGCCCGCCAGGGCCTTCTTGATGTCGTCCTTCGCGCAACCGACGATCGCACCGAAGAGGAGCGTGACCGCGCCCACGACGGTGACCACCAGCTGGGCGTCCGGCGCCCCGTTGAAGACCGCGGCCGAGCGGACGATCAGGTACACGCCCGCAGTCACCATGGTGGCCGCGTGGATCAGGGCCGAGACCGGGGTCGGGCCCTCCATCGCGTCCCCGAGCCAGGACTGCAGCGGGACCTGGGCCGACTTGCCGCAGGCGGCCAGCAGGAGCATCAGGCCGATGGCCGTCAGCGTGCCCTCGGAGACCGGAGCGGTAGCGACTGATGTCCCTGTGCCCACGGAGGCGAACACCGGCTCGAAGGCGAAGGTGCCGAAGGTGGTGAACATCAGCATGATCGCGATCGACAGGCCCATGTCGCCGACGCGGTTGACCAGGAAGGCCTTCTTCGCGGCCGTGGCCGCGCTGGGCTTGTGCTGCCAGAAGCCGATCAGGAGGTACGAGGCGAGGCCCACGCCCTCCCAGCCGAAGTACAGCAGGAGGTAGTTGTCGGCGAGGACCAGGAGCAGCATCGCCGCGACGAACAGGTTCAGGTAGCCGAAGAAGCGGCGGCGGCGCTCGTCGTGCTCCATGTACCCGATCGAGTACACGTGGATGAGCGTGCCGACCCCGGAGATCAGCAGGACGAAGGTCATCGACAGCTGGTCCAGCTGGAAGGCCATGTCCGCCTGGAAGCCCTCGACGGGGATCCAGGTGTACAGGTTCTGGGTCAGGGTCCGGTCCTCGGCCGTGCGCCCCAGCATGTCGGCGAACAGTACGGCGCCGATCCCGAAGGAGACGGCCGCGAGCAGGGTGCCGATCCAGTGACCGACCTTGTCGAGGCGCCGGCCGCCGCAGAGCAGCACCACCGCTCCGAGCAGGGGCGCCGCGATCAGCAGCGCAATCAGGTTCTCCACAGCGACCCCTTACAGCTTCATCAGGCTGGCGTCGTCGACCGAGGCCGAGTGGCGGGTACGGAACAGCGACACGATGATCGCCAGGCCGACCACGACCTCCGCGGCGGCGACGACCATCGTGAAGAACGCGATGATCTGGCCGTCGAGGTTGCCGTGCATCCGGGAGAACGCGACGAAGGCGAGGTTGCAGGCGTTGAGCATCAGCTCGACGCACATGAACAGCACGATCGCGTTCTTGCGGATCAGGACCCCGGTGGCACCGATCGTGAACAGCAGGGCCGCCAGGTACAGGTAGTTGACCGGATTCACTTCGAGGCCTCCTCACGGCCGAGGCGCTCCGAGGAGGCCTGCTCCAGTGCCTTGAGGTCGTCGATGGCCTGGCTGGAGACGTCCCGGATCTGGCCCCGGGCGCGCAGCGTCCGGTTGACGGTCAGCTCGGAGGGGGTGCCGTCCGGCAGCAGACCGGCGACGTCCACCGCGTTGTGCCGGGCGTAGACGCCGGGCGCGGGCAGCGGCGGGAGCTGGACACCCTCGCGGACCCGCTTCTCGGCGAGTTCGCGCTGGGTGGCGGCCCGTTCGGTGCGCTCGCGGTGGGTGAGCACCATCGCGCCGACGGACGCGGTGATCAGCAGCGCGCCGGTGATCTCGAAGGCGAAGACGTACTTGGTGAAGATCAGCTGCGCCAGGCCCTCGATGTGCCCGCCGGAGTTGACCCGGCCGAGCCCGTTGAAGTGGGTGAGCCCGGCGTGTGAGATGCCGCCGATCAGCAGGGTGCCGAAGCCGAGCCCGCACAGGACGGCCAGCCAGCGCTGTCCCTTGATGGTCTCCTTCAGGGAGTCGGCGGCGGTGACGCCGACGAGCATGACCACGAAGAGGAAGAGCATCATGATCGCGCCGGTGTAGACGATGACCTGGACGACGCCCAGGAAGTACGCCCCGTTGGCGAGGTAGAAGACGGCCAGGATGATCATCGTCCCGGCCAGGCTGAGGGCGCTGTGCACGGCCTTCTTCATCAGGATCGTGGCCAGTGCGCCGATGACGGCGACCGTGCCGAGGATCCAGAACTGGATCGCCTCGCCCGTGGAGGTCATGGAGGTGGCGGTGGCGGCGATGGTGCTCACGCGTCCACCTCCTCGGACTGCCCGTTCTCCGGGGCGACTTCGCCCTTGGAGACGGCGACCTGCCGGACGGTGCCCGGGGCGGCCCCGGTCACCAGTCCTCGGTAGTAGTCCGTTTCGTCCATGCCGGGGAAGATCGAGTGCGGTGCCTCGACCATGCCCTCGGTCAGGCCGGCCAGCAGCTGCTCCTTGGTGTAGATGAGCGATTCGCGGCTGGAGTCGGCCAGTTCGAACTCGTTCGTCATGGTGAGCGCCCGCGTCGGGCACGCCTCCACGCACAGCCCGCACAGGATGCAGCGGGCGTAGTTGATCTGGTAGACGGCGCCGTACCGCTCACCCGGGGAGTAGCGCTCCTCCTCGGTGTTGTCCGCGCCCTCCACGTAGATCGCGTCGGCGGGACAGGCCCAGGCACACAGCTCGCACCCGATGCACTTCTCCAGACCGTCGGGGTGCCGGTTGAGCTGATGCCGTCCGTGGAAGCGCGGTGCGGTCGTCTTCTGCTGCTCCGGGTACTGCTCGGTGAGGCGCTTCTTGAACATGGCCTTGAAGGTCACGCCGAAGCCCGCCACCGGGTTCTGCCACTTCTCGTCGGACATCTCTCAAGCCTCCTCTCGGTCACTGTCAGTATTCGTCCCGCCACTGACAATCAGCTCCCGCTCGGCGCGGGACCGCCTGCGCGGTACGGGTGCCAGGTGCTGGCCGGGCTTCGGCGGTACGGGGAATCCGCCCGCCAGCGGGTCGAAGGGCTCGGCGTCGTGCACCGCCTCGGTGGCCGCCGTCTTCTTCTCGCGCTTGTCGCGGAAGACGTCCGCGACGAAGGAGAGCAGCAGGATCGCCACGACCGCGCCGCCGACGTAGAGGACGATCTCGCTGAAGTCGTACGCCTCGTTGCGCAGCGCCCGGACGGTGGCCACCAGCATCAGCCAGACCACCGAGACGGGGATCAGGACCTTCCAGCCGAGCTTCATCAGCTGGTCGTAGCGCACGCGGGGCAGCGTGCCGCGCAGCCAGATGAAGAAGAACAGCAGGAGCTGCACCTTGAGGACGAACCAGAGCATCGGCCACCAGCCGTGGTTCGCGCCCTCCCAGAAGGAGCTGATCGGGTACGGGGCCCGCCAGCCGCCCAGGAAGAGGGTGACCGAGACCGCCGAGACGGTGACCATGTTGACGTACTCGGCCAGCATGAACAGCGCGAACTTGATGGACGAGTACTCGGTGTTGAAGCCGCCGACCAGGTCGCCCTCGGACTCCGGCATGTCGAAGGGGGCGCGGTTCGTCTCGCCGACCATCGTGATGACGTAGATGATGAAGGACACCGGCAGCAGGACGATGAACCAGCGGTCCGCCTGGGCCTCGACGATCGCCGAGGTCGACATCGACCCGGAGTAGAGGAAGACCGAGGCGAAGGCCGCGCCCATCGCGATCTCGTAGGAGATCATCTGCGCGCAGGAGCGCAGGCCGCCGAGGAGCGGGTAGGTGGAGCCGGAGGACCAGCCCGCCAGCACGATGCCGTAGATGCCGACCGAGGCGACCGCGAGGATGTAGAGCATCGCGATGGGCAGGTCGGTCAGCTGCATCGTGGTGCGCTGGCCGAAGATGGAGACCTCGTCGCCCGGGGGCCCGAAGGGGATCACCGCGATGGCCATGAAGGCCGGGATCGCCGCGATGATCGGGGCCAGGACGTAGATGACCTTGTCGGCCCGCTTGACGATCAGGTCTTCCTTGAGCATCAGCTTCACGCCGTCGGCGAGCGACTGGAGCATGCCCCAGGGGCCGTGCCGGTTCGGGCCGATGCGCAGCTGCATCCAGGCGACGACCTTGCGCTCCCACACGATGGAGAAGAGCACCGTCACCATCAGGAAGGCGAAGCAGAACACCGCCTTGACGACCACGAGCCACCAGACGTCCCGGCCGAACAGGGACAGGTCCTCGGCAGCGAGTTGAACGGTGTTCACGCGCCCACCTCCGCAGTGGTGTCGCCTGCGCCGGCCGGGGTCGCCGGGCCGATGCGTACGAGGGTGCCCGGGCGGGCGCCGGCATCGGCGAGGACGCCGGAGCCGGTGGAGTTCAGCGGGAGCCAGACCACGCGGTCGGGCATCTCGGTGATCCGGAGCGGGAGTTCCACGGAGCCGGCCGGGCCGGTGACCGCGAGGACGTCGCCGTCCTTGACGCCGGTCTCGGCGGCCGTGGCGGCCGACAGCCGGGCGCTCGCCTCGTGCCGGGTGCCGGCCAGGGCGTCGTCGCCCTCCTGCAGCCGGCCGAGGTCCAGGAGGAGCCGGTGGCCCGCGAGGACCGCCTCGCCGGTGCCCGGGCGGGGCAGCACCGCCGTGTCCGCGCTCTGCGCGGCGGCACGCTCACCGGCCCACGGGCCGAGCCCGTCGATCTCCCGGCGTACGGCGTGTACGTCGGGCAGTGCGATCGGCCGGTCGGCGGCCTCGGCCAGCATGTGCAGCACGCGGGCGTCGGCCGGGGCGAGCCGGCGGGTCATCTGGTCGGGCTTGAGCGCGGCCTCGAACGGCCTGACCCGGCCCTCCCAGTTGATGAACGCGCCCGCCTTCTCGGCCACCGCGGCGACCGGCAGGACCACGTCCGCGTGGTCCGTGACCTCGCTCGGCCGCAGTTCCAGGGAGACCACGAAGGCCTCCTGGAGGGCGGTCCGCACACGGGCCGGGTCCGGCAGGTCGGCGACCTCGACACCCGCGATCAGCAGGGCCGAGAGCTCCCCGGTCGCCGCGGCCTCGACGATCTGGCCGGTGTCGCGGCCGTAGCGGTGCGGGAGTTCGTCCAGGCCCCAGGCGGTGGCGACCTCGTCACGGGCCCGCGGGTCGGTGGCCGGACGGCCCCCCGGCAGCAGGGTCGGCAGCGCGCCCGCCTCGATGGCGGCCCGCTCGCCGGCCCGGCGCGGGATCCACACCAGGGTGGCCCCGGTGACCCCGGCGGCCCGTACGGCGGCGGTCAGCGCGCCCGGCACCCCGGCGAGGCGCTCCCCGACGAGGATGACCGCGCCGGGCAGCCGCAGCGCCTCGGCGGCTTCGGCGCCGCCGGTCTCCAGCCCGGTCCGGGAGGCCAGCGCGTCGAGCCACTCGGGCTCGGTGCCGGGGGCGGCGGCCAGCAGGGTGCCGCCGGCCTTGTCCAGGCCGCGCGTGGCGAAGGGGGCCATGGAGAAGGTCCGCTGCCCCCGCTTGCGGTGGGCCTTGCGCAGCCGCAGGAAGACGCCGGGGGCCTCCTCCTCCGCCTCGATGCCGGCGAGCAGCACCGCGGGGGCCGCCTCCAGGGCGGTGTACGAGAGCCACTGACCGCCGAGGTCGACCCCGTACCCGGCGACCTCCGAGGCCAGGAACTCGGCCTCCTCCGCGCTGTGCACGCGGGCCCGGAAGTCGATGTCGTTGGTGTCCAGCACCACCCGCGCGAACTTGGCGTACGCGTAGGCGTCCTCGACGGTGAGCCGGCCGCCGGTCAGCACCCCGGCCCGGCCGCGCGCGGCGGCGAGGCCGTTCGCCGCGGCCTCCAGGGCCTCGGGCCAGCTCGCCGGCTCCAGCACCCCGGCGGCGCTGCGCACCAGCGGGGTGGTCAGCCGGTCCGGGCGCTGCGCGTAGCGGAACCCGAAGCGGCCCTTGTCGCAGATCCACTCCTCGTTGACCTCGGGGTCCTCGGCGGCGAGGCGGCGCAGCACCTTGCCGCGGCGGTGGTCGGTGCGGGTCGCGCAGCCGCCCGCGCAGTGCTCGCACACGCTCGGGGAGGAGACGAGGTCGAAGGGGCGGGAGCGGAACCGGTAGGAGGCCGAGGTGAGGGCGCCGACCGGGCAGATCTGGATGGTGTTGCCGGAGAAGTACGACTCGAAGGGGTCGCCCTCGCCGGTGCCGACCTGCTGGAGCGCGCCGCGTTCCAGCAGCTCGATCATCGGGTCGCCGGCGATCTCGTTGGAGAAGCGGGTGCAGCGCGCGCACAGCACGCAGCGCTCGCGGTCCAGCAGCACCTGGGTGGAGATCGGGACCGGCTTCTCGTAGGTGCGCTTCTTGCCCTCGAACCGTGATTCGGCGTTGCCGTGCGACATCGCCTGGTTCTGCAGCGGGCACTCGCCGCCCTTGTCGCAGACCGGGCAGTCCAGCGGGTGGTTGATGAGCAGCAGCTCCATCACCCCGCGCTGGGCCTTGTCGGCGACCTCGGAGGTCAGCTGGGTCTTGACGACCATGCCGTCGGTGCAGGTGATGGTGCAGGAGGCCATCGGCTTGCGCTGGCCCTCGACCTCGACGATGCACTGGCGGCAGGCGCCGGCCGGGGAGAGGAGGGGGTGGTCGCAGAACCGGGGGATCTCGATGCCGAGCTGCTCGGCGGCCCGGATGACGAGGGTGCCCTTGGGTACGGACAGCTCGACCCCGTCGATGGTCAGCGAGACGGTGTTCTCCGGTGGAACCGCCGCTCCGCCCCCGGAGGCCGCTGGAGTGGTGACGGTCATGCGTTCACCTCCGTGTCGGCCCAGAGGGTCGACTTCCTGGGGTCGAAGGGGCAGCCCTTGCCCGTGATGTGCTGCTCGTACTCCTCGCGGAAGTACTTGAGCGAGGAGAAGATCGGGCTGGCCGCGCCGTCGCCGAGCGCGCAGAAGGACTTGCCGTTGATGTTGTCGGCGATGTCGTTCAGCTTGTCGAGGTCGGACATGACACCCCGGCCGGCCTCGATGTCGCGGAGCAGCTGGACCAGCCAGTACGTGCCTTCGCGGCACGGTGTGCACTTGCCGCAGGACTCGTGGGCGTAGAACTCGGTCCACCGGGTCACGGCCCGCACCACGCACGTCGTCTCGTCGAAGCACTGCAGGGCCTTGGTGCCGAGCATCGAGCCGGCGGCGCCCACGCCCTCGTAGTCGAGCGGGACGTCGAGGTGCTCGTCCGTGAACATCGGGGTGGAGGAGCCGCCCGGGGTCCAGAACTTCAGCCGGTGCCCGGGTCGCATGCCGCCGCTCATGTCGAGGAGCTGGCGCAGGGTGATGCCGAGCGGGGCCTCGTACTGGCCGGGGCCGACGACGTGCCCGGAGAGCGAGTACAGCGTGAAGCCGGGGGACTTCTCGGTCCCCATCGACTTGAACCAGTCCTTGCCCTTGTTCAGGATCGCGGGAACCGAGGCGATCGACTCCACGTTGTTGACGACAGTGGGGCACGCGTAGAGCCCCTCGACCGCCGGGAAGGGGGGACGCAGCCGGGGCTGGCCGCGTCGGCCTTCGAGGGAGTCGAGCAGCGCCGTCTCCTCGCCGCAGATGTACGCGCCCGCGCCCGCGTGCACCGTGATGTCGAGGTTGCGTCCGGTGCCGTCGATGTCCTTGCCGAGGTATCCGGCCGCGTACGCCTCGCGCACGGCCTCGTGCAGGCGCCGCAGGACGGGCACCGTCTCCCCGCGCAGGTAGATGAAGGCGTGCTCCGAGCGGATCGCGTAGCAGGCGATGATCATTCCCTCGATGAGGGAGTGCGGGTTGGCGAAGAGGAGGGGGATGTCCTTGCAGGTTCCCGGCTCCGACTCGTCGGCGTTCACGACGAGGTAGTGCGGCTTTCCGTCGCCCTGCGGGATGAACTGCCACTTCATTCCGGTGGGGAAGCCCGCGCCGCCGCGTCCGCGCAGACCCGAGTCCTTCACGTAGGCGATGAGGTCGTCCGGGGTCATCGCGAGCGCCTTGCGCAGGCCCTCGTACCCCTCGTGCCGCCGGTAGGTCTCCAGCGTCCACGACCGCGGCTCGTCCCAGAAGGAGGACAGCACGGGGGCGAGGAGCTTCTCCGGGCTGGTCCCTCCGCCGGTCCCCGGGTGGGAGGTGCCCCCGTTGCCCCCGTTGCTCAGTTCGGAAGACACCGACATCACTCCCCTCCCTCGGTGGTGGCCTCGCCGCGCGGGTGGACGATCGGGGTGTGCGCGGACTCGCCGCGCGCGATGCGCAGCCCGATCAGGGAGGCGGGGCCGGCGCCGCCGGTCGCCTCGACCGCGCCCTCGCGCTCGTCCGGGAAGCCGGCCAGGATCCGGGCGGTCTCCTTGTACGTGCACAGCGGCGCGCCGCGGGTCGGCGAGACCTCGCGGCCGGCCAGCAGGTCGTCGACCATGGCCTTGGCGGACTGGGGGGTCTGGTTGTCGAAGAACTCCCAGTTGACCATCACCACGGGGGCGTAGTCGCAGGCCGCGTTGCACTCGATGTGTTCGAGGGTGACCTTGCCGTCGGGGGTGGTCTCGTTGTTGCCGACCCCGAGGTGCTCCTTGAGCTCCTCGAAGATGGCGTCGCCGCCCATCACCGCGCACAGGGTGTTCGTACAGACGCCGACCTGGTAGTCGCCGGAGGGCTTGCGGCGGTACATCGTGTAGAAGGTCGCCACGGCCGTGACCTCGGCGGTGGTCAGGCCCAGTACCTCGGCGCAGAAGCGGATGCCGGTGCGCGAGACGTAGCCCTCCTCGGACTGGGTCAGGTGCAGCAGCGGCAGCAGCGCGGAGCGGCTGTCGGGGTAGCGGGCGATGACGTCCCGGGCGTCGGCTTCGAGGCGCTCGCGTACCTCCGCCGGAAAGTCGGGGGCCGGCAGCTGGGGCATGCCCAGCGCGACCCCTTGGTTCGAAGGACTGGCGGTCATCGGTCGACGCCTCCCATCACGGGGTCGATGGAGGCGACGGCGACGATGACGTCGGCGACCTGGCCGCCCTCGCACATCGCGGCCATGGCCTGCAGGTTGGTGAAGGACGGGTCGCGGAAGTGGACCCGGTAGGGGCGGGTCCCGCCGTCGGAGACGACGTGCACACCGAGCTCGCCCTTGGGTGACTCGACGGCCGCGTACGTCTGGCCGGGCGGTACCCGGAAGCCCTCGGTCACCAGCTTGAAGTGGTGGATGAGGGCCTCCATGGAGGTGCCCATGATGTTCCTGATGTGGTCGAGCGAGTTGCCGAGACCGTCCGGGCCCATCGCGAGCTGCGCAGGCCAGGCGATCTTCTTGTCGGCGACCATCACCGGTCCCGGCTCCAGCCGCTCCAGGCACTGCTCGACGATCCGCAGCGACTGGCGCATCTCCTCCAGGCGGATCAGGAACCGCCCGTAGGAGTCGCAGCTCTCGGTGGTCGGTACGTCGAACTCGTAGTTCTCGTAGCCGCAGTACGGGTCCGACTTGCGCAGGTCGTGCGGCAGGCCGGCGGAGCGCAGGATCGGGCCGGTGGCGCCGAGCGCCATGCAGCCGGTGAGGTCGAGGTAGCCGACGTCCTGCATGCGGGCCTTGAAGATGGGGTTGCCGGTGGCGAGCTTGTCGTACTCCGGCAGGTTCTTCTTCATGGTCTTGACGAACTCGCGCAGCTGGTCGACGGCGCCCGGGGGCAGGTCCTGGGCGAGGCCGCCGGGGCGGACGAACGCGTGGTTCATGCGCAGTCCGGTGATCAGCTCGAAGATGTCGAGGATCAGCTCGCGGTCGCGGAAGCCGTAGATCATGATCGTGGTCGCGCCCAGCTCCATGCCGCCGGTGGCGAGGCACACCAGGTGGGAGGAGATCCGGTTGAGCTCCATGAGCAGGACGCGGATGACGGTGGCGCGGTCCGGGACCTGGTCGGTGATGCCGAGCAGCTTCTCGACGCCGAGGCAGTACGCCGTCTCGTTGAAGAACGGCGTCAGGTAGTCCATGCGCGTCACGAAGGTGGTGCCCTGCGTCCAGTTCCGGAATTCGAGGTTCTTCTCGATGCCGGTGTGCAGGTAGCCGATGCCGCAGCGGGCCTCGGTGACCGTCTCGCCGTCGATCTCCAGGATCAGGCGCAGCACTCCGTGGGTGGACGGGTGCTGCGGACCCATGTTGACGACGATCCGCTCGTCGTCGGCCCTGGCCGCGGACTGGACGATCTCGTCCCAGTCGCCGCCGGTGACGGTGTACACGGTGCCCTCGGTCGTCTCGCGCGCGGAGGCGTGATCGGCGGAGGCGTGGTTTGACGTGGACATCAGCTGTACGACCTCCGCTGGTCGGGAGCCGGGATCTGGGCGCCCTTGTACTCGACGGGAATGCCGCCGAGCGGGTAGTCCTTGCGCTGCGGGAAGCCCTGCCAGTCGTCCGGCATCATGATCCGGGTGAGGGCCGGGTGCCCGTCGAAGATCAGGCCGAAGAAGTCGTACGTCTCGCGCTCGTGCCAGTCGTTGGTCGGGTAGATCGAGACGAGCGAGGGGACGTGCGGGTCGCTGTCCGGGACGGACACCTCCAGCCGCAGGATCCGGCCGTGCGTGAGCGAGCGCAGGTGGTAGACGGCGTGCAGCTCGCGGCCCTTGTCTCCGGGGAAGTGCACGCCGGAGACGCCGGTGCAGAGCTCGAAGCGCAGGGCCGGGTCGTCGCGCAGGGTGCGCGCGACCCGGACGAGGTGCTCGCGGGCGATGTGGAAGGTGAGCTCGCCGCGGTCGACCACCGTCTTCTCGATGGCGTTCCCGGGGACCAGGTCCTGCTCCTCCAGGGCGCCTTCGAGCTCGTCGGCCACCTCGTCGAAGTAGGAGCCGTACGGTCGGCCCGTCGCGCCGGGCATGGCCACGGTCCGCACGAGGCCGCCGTAGCCGCTGGTGTCCCCGCCGCCCGCGGCACCGAACATGCCCTTGCGGACGCCGATGACCTCGGGGCCCTGGGCGCGCGGCGCAGGGACGTTGCTGCCGTTCTCCGGCTCTTGGGTCTCGCTCACCGGAGCAGCCCCTTCATCTCGATGGTGGGGAGGGCCTTGAGGGCCGCCTCCTCCGCCTCACGGGCCGCTTCTTCCCGGTTCACGCCGAGCTTGGAGCCCTGGATCTTCTGGTGGAGCTTGAGGATCGCGTCCAGCAGCATCTCGGGGCGTGGCGGGCAGCCGGGCAGATAGATGTCCACCGGGACGATGTGGTCGACGCCCTGGACGATCGCGTAGTTGTTGAACATTCCGCCTGAAGATGCACAAACCCCCATGGAAATGACCCATTTGGGAGCGGGCATCTGGTCGTACACCTGCCGCAGCACCGGCGCCATCTTCTGGCTGACCCGCCCGGCCACGATCATCAGATCGGCCTGGCGCGGGGAGCCGCGGAAGACCTCCATGCCGAAGCGGGCCAGGTCGTACCGGCCCGCTCCGGTGGTCATCATCTCGATGGCGCAGCAGGCCAGACCGAAGGTCGCCGGGAAGACGGACGACTTGCGCACCCATCCCGCGGCCTGTTCGACGGTGGTCAGCAGAAAGCCGCTCGGCAGCTTCTCTTCCAGTCCCATGGAAAATTCAGCCCCTCAGTCCCATTCCAGGCCGCCGCGGCGCCACACGTAGGCGTAGGCGACGAAGACGGTGAGCACGAAGAGCAGCATCTCGACGAGCCCGAAGATCCCCAGGGAGTCGAAGGTGACGGCCCAGGGGTAGAGGAAGACAACCTCGATGTCGAAGACGATGAAGAGCATCGCCGTCAGGTAGTACTTGATGGGGAAGCGGCCACCGCCGGCCGGCATCGGCGTCGGCTCGATGCCGCACTCGTAGGCTTCAAGCTTCGCCCGGTTGTACCGTTTTGGGCCGATCAGCGTGGCCATGACCACGGAGAAGATCGCAAACCCTGCGCCGAGGGCGCCGAGCACGAGGATGGGTGCGTACGCATTCACGCTCCTCGCTCCTTCCAGTCGTCCTTGACCGTTGGACCGCTGCCGGCCGGGGGCACCTCCCAGCGGTAGCTGGGGGCGTGAGCTGCCTCGCGAGGATCACGCTTTCGATCAAGCGCTTGCATGTGAGGCAGTTCACAAGCCGGACTGCTGCGCATCTTATGCCCGCTCCTCTGTGATCTGCGACACGGGTTGCAACACCGAGTTTGTGATCTCCACCACCTGACGAACGATCATGAAGTCCGATGAGTGGTGATCTTCATACGCGAAGCATCCGCATGGTTACCAAAGGTGACATCTGAGCCCATTACCGCAGGTAGAAGGCGGCTCGCCCTATCAAACGATGCTCAGTGCAGGCAAATTGGCAGGAGGGGTTTGGGGATGGTAAGGGGATCGGCGTCCCCCGGTCGGGGGAGCCCTTGTGTACGGAGGTGGACGCGGGGCAGACGCGGGGAGCGGATGGAGGGCGGGCGGGGGTGCCGGCGAGGGGCGCGGGACCGCCCGGGGGGCACATCGATGTCCGCACCGCCGCCGGCGCGGGGGACCGCGCGAGTGCGTGCATCCGTTCACGAACCTCTCGGCACGTTCACAGGAAGGTCACGGGAGGGGCACAGCGTCCGCATGGCGTGACGTTGCTGTGACCTGCGCCACTCTGAATCGAGCCTTCCGAAAGAGGGCTTGGCCATCTGTACGGAGTGATGGTAGGTCAAGGATCAATTCGGACTTAATTCCGAAACCCCATGATCACAGCCTTGTGAAGGCCTGTCCGATTCGCCCGTTACGGCGTCAATAAGAAGCCAGAGGCGCCCGGTTCGCGCCCTTCTCGCGCAACTGTGGCGCAACCCACGTTTCTTGAAGGGAACCCGGGCACCCTGATAGCGGTTGTCCTCATGTCCCACACCGCTCACATACCCAGCCACCGGAAGCCCCGCCGAAGCGCCTCGAAGCTCGCGGTCCGCGCCGGAGTTGCCGGTGGCGTCCTCAGCACCCTGGCCATGGCCGGCACCGCGAGCGCGTCCCCGTCCGCCGAGCCCGTGGCCGAGACGACGCTCGAAATGCCGGTCCTCAACCTGGACCTGGGCGCCGACGTCTCCTCCGCCGTCACCGTGGCCGCCGAGAACACCCGTCTCGCCGCCGTCGCGGGCGAACTGACCGCCCAGGAGGAGAGCGCCCGTACCGGCGCCGCCGCCGAGGCGAAGCAGGCCAAGGAAGAGGCCCAGAAGAAGGCCGACGCCGAGAAGGCCGAGAAGACGGCGAAGGAAGAGGCCGTCCGCAAGGCCGAGGCCGAGCGCTCCAGCCGCAGCTCCGGCTCCGAGCGCACGACGCTCAAGAGCACCGCCGCCCCGCAGGGCACCGGCACCGTCTCCGCCCCGGCCACCGGCTCCGCCGCGGCCATCGTCAACTTCGCCCGCGCGCAGGTCGGCAAGGCGTACGTGATGGGCGGCACCGGCCCGTCCTCGTTCGACTGCTCCGGTCTCGTCCAGGCCGCCTACCGCCAGGCCGGCATCAGCCTGCCGCGCATGTCCCAGGCGCAGTCCTCGGCCGGCACCTCGGTGTCGCTGAGCGCCCTGCAGCCGGGCGACATCCTGTACTGGGGCTCCAAGGGCAGCGCGTACCACGTCGCCATCTACGTCGGCGGCGGCAAGTTCGTCGGCGCGCAGAACCCCAGCACGGGCATCGTCGAGCGCAACCTCAGCTACGACAAGCCGACGGGCGCCGTCCGCCTCCTCTGAGCACGGCTCGGTCCACGGCACCAGGCACAGCCGAGAACGGCCCTGCGGCCGGTACTCCCCCGCTCGGGGGTGGAGTACCGGCCCTGGGGCCGTTCTCGGCGTTTCCCGGGCCGCCGGGGCGTGCTCCAGGGCTCCCCAGGGCTTCTCAGGCCAGCGAGGCCGCCAGCTTGAAGCGGGCCTCCCGCTGCTTCTTGTAGAGCGCGAGCGTCTCGGCGTGCTCCTCGACGAGCCGCTCCTGGTACGCCTTCTCGACCGCGCCCCAGATCCCGACGAGGTTCACCTCGCGCTTGCACGCGACATCGGCCTTGGCCGCCGTCACGGCCTTCGGACCGCCCTTGTCGTCCTGCAGGCCGAGCTTCTCCACGACGTCGTACGGCGATTCGATCCCGGTGTATCCCGACTTGTCCATGCATGACGACCACTTCTTGAGGGCGTCGACGACCCGGGAGTCCTGCCGGGAGCGGTCGTGCGCCTCCGAGGCCAGCCCGAACGTGAAGAGCAGGTCCACGCTGTCCTTGGCCGGGGCGTACAGCTTGCGGAACCCCTCGCGCCCGCACCCGCCGGCCGGCACCTTCTGCCCGGCCGCCGTCAGGCCGCTGTCCACCAGCGCGGCCTCCTCCTCGGTCTTCGCG
Source organism: Streptomyces sp. NPDC001549 (assembly GCF_042894025.1). NCBI lineage: Bacteria > Bacillati > Actinomycetota > Actinomycetes > Kitasatosporales > Streptomycetaceae > Streptomyces > Streptomyces sp. NPDC001549. The sequence continues at coordinate 92,800 of NZ_JBIAVJ010000024.1, read as the reverse complement.
TCGGGAGCCCGGCCGCCCTGCGCCCCGGGCTGCTCGCCGTTCATCACGACGTACGCGCTGTCGCTCAGCGGCGGCGGAGCGGGCTTCGCCGGACTCCCCTCCCCCGCGGACTTGTCGTACCCGTGGGCCGCCGCGTACGCCGGATCGGCCAGCCCGAAGAGGTACTCGTGCCGGTCCTCGGCCCCGGCGCCGGGGGCCTCGGCCGATCGCACGCCCTCGTAGGTGAACCCGTAGCGGGCCATGCACCGGGAGACCAGGGCCTGCTGGACCTGGCCCATCCGGATCCGTTCGGCCTCGGTGTCCGTGTACGCGTCCATCGGGAGGGACAGCGTGGCCGTCGCCGGGTTCACCTCGACGGGACCGAGCTCCGGTTCACCGCCCCCGGAGCCGCCGGTACCGGCGCAGCCGGCCAGGAGGGCGGCCGCCAGCAGGACGGCGGCCGGGGCGGCGGCCGCGGCGGGCCGGCGGCGCCGGGAGGTGTTCATCGCGTGGAACTCCTTCTGCCGGGTCCGGATCCGGATTACGGGTGGAGGGTGTACTTGGCCGAGCTGATCTTGTTCTTGAAGTTGGCCGAGGCGTTGCCCGTGTAGTTCGACGGGATCTCTCCGACGTTGCCGCCCAGGTCCTTGTCGGTGCCGACCTTCCAGGCGTAGATGTCCCGGTTCCGGTAGGACTCGGTGGTGTCGTTGATCCAGTTCCCGCTGGCCGAGCAGGAGCCCTGGTACTTGTCGTCGCCGAAGTTCAGGTCATTCGTCACCAGGTCGAAGACACAACCGGACTGGTTCTGCCAGTAGAAAAGTCCGAACTCCTGGTTCTCCAGATTTCCGTCGCGCCCCCAGGCGCCCGCCGGACCTGCGGTTCCCAGCAGAATGGCACCGGCCGAAACGGCGGCGACGCAGCCGGCGGTCAGCTTGCGCATTGCGTTGTCCATCACGCTTACCTCACTCCTCGGGTGAAAATCGGGGCGTTCGGGGCGGACCGGGGTCAGGCATTTCCGCCCGGCGGGATTCAACATCGAACCCCGTGCCGATTCAAGGTTCTTCTCAGCTGATGCACAGTCATGTCCGTTGTCCGATAGGTAACTTGTCGCGAACGGCCCCAGGTATCTACCATCTGGCGCGCGCCCTCCCCCACCCGCCAAACGGATGCACGTAATCCACTCCTACCGTCGCAAGGGAAGCCCGTCGTGCACGCGAGATATGTGACTCCTCTGCTTCTTCTGTGCATTTCACTGACGGGATGCGGCGGCGGCGGCAAAGAACCCGCGGCAAGCGACAGCCCGCCTCCCACCGCGGAGGAAATCGCTTACTACGACTGCCTGAAGAAGCAGGGCGTGGCGATCGTTTATACGGACTACGGCGCTCCGCGCGAGGACAAGTCGAAGCCCTGGAACGACGAGGCGCACAAGACCTGCGCACCGATGCTGCCGCCCCCGCCGAAGCCCCGGCCGGCCGACCCCGCCCGGATCGCCGCCGCGCAGAAGGAGTCCGTGTGCCTGCGGGCCGAGGGCATCTCCTGGTACCCGGACCCGGACCCGGTCACCGCCCAGATCGACGACCGCAAGGGCACTCCCGAACAGTGGAGCTCGCTCAAGCGCGACCACCTCGACGCGTTGAAGAAGTGCCGGCCCGAGAGATGAGCGAACCGGAGCAGGCCGTGGAGCACGCCGAGGCCCCGGCGGCCCCCGAGGACGACCGCGCCGGTCTCGCGCGCGGGCGGCGCGTGGTGCTCGCGGTCGTCGGCGGGGCCGCGCTGATGGCGGTCGGCGGACTGCTGGCGACCACGCTGGTGAAGTCCCCCGCGCAGGTGGCCGCGGAGACCGGCCCGCCCGCGCAGGGGGCCCTGACCGCGGACGTCGAGCGACGGGTGCTCGCGCAGACCGTGGTCATGCGCGGGACGGTGGTCGCCGACCAGAGCGTCGCCGTGACCCCGCAGGGGGTGCGCGCCGGCGAGGGGACGGGCGCGGCCCTGGTGACCAAACTGCCGCTGAAGGCCGGGGACCCGGTCACGGCGGGGCAGCTGATCGCCGAGGTGTCCGGGCGGCCGGTGTTCACCCTGCACGGCGCGCAGCCGATGTACCGCGACCTCAAGCCCGGGGCCACCGGCGACGACGTCGCGCAGCTGCAGCAGGCGCTGCGCGAGCTCGGGCACGGCACCGGCGGCGACGCGAAGGGCGTCTTCGGGCCCGGTACGAAGGCCGCGCTCGCCGCCCGCTACCGGGCCATCGGGTACGAGCCGCCGCCCGCGGTCGCCGACGGGGGCGCGGCCCTCAGATCGGCGCGGGAGGCCGTGCGGTCCGCGACGTGGGCCCTGGAGGACGCGAGCAGCCCCACCGGCCCGGTGGGCGCGCCCGCGGAGGGCGGGTCCGGCAAGGGCGGCGCCACGCCGGGCCCCGGCACGACAGCGAGCCCCGGCCCCGGCCTGCGCTCCGGCTCCGGCCGGGAGCTCGCACGGGCGCGGCAGGCCCTCGGCGAGGCCCAGGCCGCGCTCGCGGCCGCCGAGGCCGCCGACGGGCCGATGCTGCCCACCGCCGAGACCGTGTTCCTGGGTTCCTTCCCGGCCCGCGTCAGCTCCGTCGGAGCCCGCGCGGGCTCCCCCGTGGCCGGGCCGGTGCTCACGCTCTCCGGCGGGGAGCTCGTCGTCGAGGCCTACCTCAAGGACGACAAGAGGCAGCTGCTGCGTGCCGGAATGACCGTGGTGATCTCCTCCGAGCTCTCCGGCACCGATGTCCGCGGCAAGGTGGCGGTCGTCGCCACCGAGCGGTCCGCCGCGCAGCCCGCCGGACCGCAACCGCAGCAGGACCCCGGCCAGAACCCCAAGGGCGGCGGGAGCGGTGGCACGGGCGTCGGCGGTGCCGACCTCGGCTACCGGATGGTGGTCCGCGCCGACCAGCCGCTGCCCGCCGGCTTCGCCAGGCAGGACGTCCGGCTGACCGTCGAGTCGGCCGCCACCGACGGCGAGGCGCTCGTCGTCCCGGTCACCGCCGTCTCGGCGGGCGCGGACGGACGTACGGTCGTCACCGCCGTGTCCGCCGAAGGCACCCAGCGGCGCATCGAGGTGCGGACCGGCACCAGCGGCGACGGCTTCGTGGCCGTCACCCCGGCCCAGGCGGGCGCCCTCGCCGCCGGGACCAAAGTGGTGATCGGGGTCGCACCCCGCGAGACCCGGGGGAAGACCAGGTGAGGCTCCTGTCCCGGCAGGCGCGGCAGTCGCGGCAGTCCCGGCGGCCCCAGCAGTCCTCCGGCCGCGATGGCGGCAAGGGCGGCAACGGCGGCGATGGCGGCGACGACGAAAGCCCCGTGATCGAACTCCGCGGGGCCGGCCTCACCTACCCCGGGCCGCCGCCCGTCGCGGCCCTGCACCCCTGCGACCTGACCGTCCGGCGCGGCGAGTTCATCACCGTCGTCGGCCCCTCCGGCTCCGGGAAGTCCACCTTCCTCAACGTCGCCGGGCTGCTCGACTCCCCCACCAGCGGCCGGTACCTGCTCGACGGGATCGACACCGCCGCGCTCCCCGACCGGGAGCGCACCGCCCTGCGCGGCCGCCGGATCGGCTTCGTCTTCCAGTCCTTCCACCTCCTCCCCCACCGGTCCGCCCTGGAGAACGTCACCCTCGCCATGCTCTACACCCAAATCCCGCGCGCCCAGCGCCTCGTACGGGCCCGCGAGGCCCTCGACCGGGTCGGTCTCGGGCACCGGGCCAGCGCCGTGCCCGGCCGGCTGTCGGGCGGCGAGCGCCAGCGGGTGGCGATCGCACGCGCCCTGGTCGGGCGCCCCTCGCTCCTGCTGTGCGACGAGCCGACCGGCAATCTCGACTCCGTGAACGCCGCGTCCGTCCTCGGGCTGCTGGACGAACTGCACGGAGCCGGGTTGACCGTCCTCGTCATCACGCACGACCCCGAGGTGGCCCGGCACGGCGCCCGGACCGTCACCATCCGCGACGGGCGGCTGGATCCTTGAGCGCCGTCGCCCCCACCCGGCTGTCCGTGCGCGACGCCCTGGCCGAGGCCGTCGCCGGGATGCTGCGCCGGCCCGGCCGGGCCGCGCTCACCGCCCTCGGCACCGTCCTCGGCGTGGGCAGCTTCGTGGCCGTGCTCGGCCTCACCGCCACCATCTCCTCGCAGATCGACTCCAGGTTCAACGTCCTGACCGCCACCGAGGTCAGCATCGAGGACGTCGCCGCCCAGCAGAACGAGTTCGCCGGGACCGGCTTCCCCGCCGACGCCGAGCAGCGGCTGCGCGCCGTCGCGGGCATCGAGCACGCCGGGGTGCTGTGGACGGTGCGGCTCGGCTCACGCACCGCCGTCGGCCCCCTGCCGTCCGGCGCCGGCGACCCGACCACCGGCGCGGCCGTCGTGGCCGCCTCCCCCGGCGCCGTCGCCGCCCTCGTACCGACCCTCCAGCAGGGCCGGCTCTACGACGACTTCGCCGAGCGCGGCCACGAGCGCGTCGTCGTCATCGGCAGCGGGCTCGCCGCCCGCCTCGGCATCACCACCCTGGCCACCCGGCCCGCCCTCTACATCGGCCAGGAGCCGTTCACCGTGGCGGGCATCGTGGCGGACCTCCGGCGCCGGCCCGAACACCTGATGTCGGTGCTCGTCCCGCGCACCACCGCCGAGCAGCTCTGGGGGCCGCCCTCGCCCGGCGGCGCGTCCATGCTGATCTCCACCGAACTCGGCGCCGCCCGCCAGGTCGCCGACCTCGCCCCGCTCGCGCTGCGCCCCGACCACCCCGAGTACCTGAAGGCCGTCCCGCCGCCCGATCCGCGGGTGCTGCGCTCCGGTGTCACCGCCGACCTGAGCGCGCTCTTCCTGCTGCTCGCCGGGATCTGCCTGGTCATCGGCGCGGTCGGGATCGCCAACACCACCCTGGTCGCCGTACTGGAGCGGACCGGGGAGATCGGGCTGCGCCGGGCGCTCGGCGCCCGGGGGCGGCACATCTCGGCCCAGTTCCTCACCGAGTCCGCGGCCCTGGGGGCTCTCGGCGGCCTGGTCGGGACCTCGCTGGGCGAGCTGACCGTGGTCGCCGTCGCCCTCGCCCGGGACTGGACCCCGGTGATCCATCCGGCCACCGTCGCCGCGGCCCCGCTCGCCGGCCTGGTCACCGGGCTGCTGGCCGGGCTCTATCCCGCCTGGCGGGCGGCCCGTGTGGAACCGGCCGAGGCCCTGCGAAGATAGCGGGAGCGCGCCCGGCCGTCAGGGCCGCCCCGGCCCGCACCTGGAGGTGGTGGTCCCGTGAACCCGAAGCCGTACGCATCCCACGGCGTCGGCGACCCCACCGCGGTCCCGGCCGCGCTCGGGCTCGGCCTGCTCGCGGTGGGCGGCTGGCTGCTGACCACCGCCCGCCCCTGGCAGAAGCCCGGCCACCCGCTCACACTGGGCCTCGGCTGGACCGCCTCGGGGGCACTGCTGGTGTGCGGGCTGGTCCTGCTGGCCAGGTGCGTCCGTACCGTCCACCGCCGCCCGGTCCCGGGCGCGGACCCGGGCGCCGACCCGGGCGCGGACCGAGGCGCGGACGCGGACGTGCCCGCACCCACCGAAGCGGGCACGGGCACGGACGGCTGACCGGTCGGCTCAGGCCTTCGGGGCCACCTTCGAGAGGCCGTTGATGATGCGGTCCATCGCGTCGCCGCCCGTCGGGTCGGTCAGGTTGGCGAGCATCTTCAGGGTGAACCGCATCAGCACCGGGTGGGTCAGACCGCGCTGGGCGGCGATCTTCATGACCTTCGGGTTGCCGATCAGCTTCACGAAGGCGCGGCCCAGGGTGTAGTAGCCGCCGTAGGTCTCCTTGAGCACCTTCGGGTAGTTGTGCAGCGCCAGCTCGCGCTGGGCCGGGGTGGCCCGGGCCTGGGCCTGCACGATGACGTCGGCCGCGATCTGGCCCGACTCCATGGCGTACGCGATGCCCTCGCCGTTGAACGGGTTGACGAGCCCGCCCGCGTCGCCGACCAGCAGCAGGCCCTTGGTGTAGTGCGGCTGCCGGTTGAAGGCCATCGGCAGGGCCGCGCCGCGGATCGGCTGCGTCATGTTCTCGGGGGTGTAGCCCCAGTCCTCCGGCATGGAGGCGCACCAGGCCTTGAGGACCTCGCGCCAGTCCAGCTCCTTGAAGGCGGAGGAGGAGTTGAGGATGCCGAGGCCGACGTTGGAGGTGCCGTCGCCCATGCCGAAGATCCAGCCGTAGCCGGGCAGCAGCCGGTCCTGCGCGCCGCGCCGGTCCCACAGCTCCAGCCAGGACTCCAGGTAGTCGTCGTCGTGCCGCGGCGAGGTGAAGTACGTCCGCACGGCCACGCCCATCGGGCGGTCCTCGCGCCGGTGCAGGCCCATCGCCAGGGACAGCCGGGAGGAGTTGCCGTCGGCCGCGACGACCAGCGGTGCGTGGAAGGTGACCGGGGTCTTCTCCTCGCCGAGCTTCGCGTGCACGCCGGTGATGTGGCCGGTGCGCGCGTCGCGCACGGGCTCGCCGACGGTGCAGCGCTCGTACAGCCGGGCGCCGGCCTTCTGCGCCTGGCGGGCCAGGGTCTCGTCGAAGTCGTCACGCTTGCGGACGAGTCCGTAGTCCGGATAGGAGGCGAGTTCCGGCCAGTCCAGCTGGAGCCGCTGCCCGCCGCCGATGATCCTCAGGCCCTTGTTCCGCAGCCAGCCGGCCTCTTCGGAGATGTCGATGCCCATGGCCACCAGCTGCTTGGTGGCGCGCGGGGTCAGGCCGTCGCCGCAGACCTTCTCGCGCGGGAACGCCGTCTTCTCCAGCAGCAGGACGTCCAATCCGGCCTTGGCGAGGTAGTAGGCGGTGGTCGAGCCGGCGGGCCCGGCCCCGACGACGATCACGTCCGCGGAGTGTTCGGAGAGGAGCTCGGTCACTGCGGGATCTCCCGAAGGCTCGATATAGGGTGCCAGGCGGCACCGGACATGTGCAGTCTATGCAGCGAGAGAGATCGCGATCCGAAGGGTGCCTCCGATGACCACCTCGCCGACCCGGCCGCTTCCCGCCGTACAGCTCCGCGTGCCCACCGACGAGGACGCGCACGCCTGGCACGCGGCCTTCGCCGACCCCGACGTCATGGAGTTCCTCGGAGGTCCCGCGGAACTGTCCGCGTACGAGGAGTTGTCCGCGCGCCAGCGCATGCACGACGCCCAGCTGGGCTACTGCCTGTGGACCCTGGTGGACGCGCAGGGTGCGGTGATCGGCTTCACCGGCGCCCAGCCGTGGCCCCGGGAGAAGGAGTGGGGCCCGGTCGGAGAGATCGAGATCGGCTGGCGGCTGGGCCGCTCCGCGTGGGGCCGGGGCTACGCGTACGCCGCCGCGCTCGCCACGCTGGAGCGGGTCCGCGCGGCCGGTGTCCCGCACGTGGTGGCGATGATCGACGCCCGGAACGCGCGTTCGGTGGCGGTGGCGGAGCGTCTGGGCATGACCCTGGCCGAGGAGTTCACCACGCCGGGCGGCAACCCGGGCCGCCGCTACGACCTGTCCCTGCGGGGCGAGTGACCGGGCTGCGCAGTTTCGGCCCCGCCGGCGTTTGAGGCGCGGGCGCCGAGCGCCGTGTGGGAAGCCGCGGTTCAGAAGACGGACAGGCCCGTCAGGGTCGTGAACCGGTCCAGCGCCGCCACGCCCGCCACCGAGTTGCCCCGGGCGTCCAGGCCCGGGCTCCACACGGCGAGGGTGCACTGGCCCGGGACGACGGCGACGATGCCGCCGCCCACCCCGCTCTTGCCGGGCAGCCCGACGCGGTAGGCGAACTCGCCCGCCGCGTCGTACGTCCCGCAGGTCAGCATCACCGCGTTGATCTGCTTGGCCTCGCTGCGCGTCAGCAGCCGTGTGCCGTCGGCGCGGAGCCCGTGCCGGGCCAGGAAGCGCCCGGCACGGGCCAGGTCGGCGCAGCTCATCTCGATGGAGCACTGCCAGAAGTAGTGCTCCAGCAGCGCGGGCACCGGATTGTCGATGTTCCCGTACGAGGCCATGAAGTGGGCGACGGCCGCGTTGCGGTCGCCGTGCTCCTGCTCGGAGGCCGCGACCTCGGCGTCGAAGCCGATGTCCGGGTTCTGGCTCTCCTGCCGCAGGAACTCCAGCAGCTCGCTGCTCGCGTCGCCCGTCAGGGTCTGGAGCCGGTCGGTGACCACGAGGGCCCCCGCGTTGATGAACGGATTGCGCGGAATGCCGTTTTCGTACTCCAGCTGTACGAGCGAGTTGAACGGGTTGCCGGAGGGCTCCCGGCCGACCCGCTCCCACAGGCTGTCGCCGCCCTCCGCCAGGGCCAGGGCGAGCGCGAAGACCTTGGTGATGGACTGGGCGGAGAAGGGGACCCGCCAGTCCCCCACCCCGCAGACGTTGCCGTCGAGGTCGGCGATGGCCATCCCGAACTGCCGCCGGTCCACGGAGGCCAGCGCCGGGATGTATTCGGCCGGAGTGCCGCTGCCGATCAGCGGGGCGATGTCGGCGGCGATCCGCTCCAGCAGGGGCCCGTAGTCCGCGGGCGCGACGTCTGGCACGGCGGTCAGTCCTTGATGCCCCGGTGCAGCGCGACGATGCCGCCGCTGAGATTGCGCCAGGCGACCTTGGACCAGCCGGCCTTCTGCAGCAGGGCGGCCAGCGCCGGCTGGTCGGGCCATTCGCGGATGGACTCGGCGAGGTACACGTACGGGTCGGGGTCGGACACCACCGTGCGGGCCACCGGCGGCAGCGCCCGCATCAGGTACTCCATGTAGACCGTGCGGAACGGCGCCCAGGTGGGCTGCGAGAACTCGCAGATGACGACCTGCCCGCCGGGCTTCGTCACCCGGTACAGCTCGCGCAGGGCGGCGTCGGTGTCCTGGACGTTGCGCAGCCCGAAGGAGATCGTGACGGTGTCGAAGACGTCGTCCTTGAACGGCAGCTTCGTCGCGTCACCGGCGGTCAGCGGCAGCCAGGAGTGCCTCTTCTTGCCCTCCATGAGCATGCCCAGGGAGAAGTCGCAGGGGACGACGTACGCGCCGGTGGCGGCGAAGGGCAGCGAGGAGGTGGCGGTTCCGGCGGCCAGGTCGAGGACCACGTGCCCGGGGCGCGCGCCGACCGCCTTGGCGACCTCCTTGCGCCACAGCCGGGCCTGGCCCAGCGAGATGACGTCGTTGGTGAGGTCGTATTTCGCCGCGATGCCGTCGAACATGGAGGCGACTTCGTGCGGCTGCTTGTCCAGGGAAGCCCTTGTCACTGGCGTTCGCCCCTCGGTGTGCGATGCGGATCGGCGGGTACGCACCCATCCTCTCAGGCCGGGCCCCCCGCGAGCCGCGGGGGCTCCCGCCACCCCCGCCCGCCTTACCCACCGGACAGGTGTCGGAAACTGTTCCGAAGGACAGTTACGCGACGCCCCGGCGGACACGTTGACTGACACAGTGCGGCCCGGTGAGGGTCACCCACTGGATCGGTGACCGAATCGTGGCCGGTCCGGCAGGGGCCGCCGCGAACAGGAAGCTTCACGATGCCGGCAGGCCATTCCAGCGGTCGCTCCCGCCGCAGCAGCCCGCGCGCCCAGCGCCGGGCCGAGCGGCGCAAGCGGCTGCGGCGCACGATCCTCCTCGGCTCGGCGGCCCTCGCCGTGGTCTCGGCGACCGCGTACACGCTGCTGCCCCAGGACGACGACGCGAAGGCCGCCGCGGGCCGGACCGCGGCCAAGCCCGACCCGACGGCCGGGGAATCCGGCGACGGTTCCGCGAACGCGGTCCCGCAGGGCGGCCAGCAGTCCCCCTCCGCACAGCCGTCCAGCTCACCCGCGGCGTCTCCCCCGGCCTCGCCCACGCCGTCGCCCGACGCCGCGACACCTGCCCAGCCGGGTGCCTTCAAGGCCTCCGCCACCGCCGGCAAGGCGCAGGGCAAGGGGCCCGCGCGCCGCTGGCGGATCGAGGTCGAGGAGGGCAGCGGAGTCGAACCGGAGTCGGCCGCCCGCTCGGTCGAGGCGATCCTCGGGGACCGGCGCGGCTGGACCCAGGACCCGAAGTACGGCTTCCAGCTCGTCGGGGCGGGCCAGCCGGTCGATTTCACCATCAAGATCGCTACGCCCAAGACCACCGACCGCCTGTGCGAGGTGGTCACGCCCGAGCTCATCGGCGAGACCAACTGCAGCACGGGGCACACCGTCGTGGTCAACCTCAAGCGCTGGCAGGAGGGTTCGCCGCAGTTCAACGGCACGCCCGAGGAGTACCGGGCCCTGATCATCAACCACGAGGTCGGGCACGAGCTCGGCCGCGGGCACGAGGGCTGCCCGGGCGCCGGAAAGCCCGCTCCGGCGATGATGCAGCAGATCAAGGGACTTCAGGGCTGCAAGTCCAACGCCTGGCCGTACGACTCCGATGGAACCTACCTGTCCGGTCCACACGTCCTATAGGGGGGAGAGCCGGCCACAGGACGGACCGGCCGGGGGGCAAGGAGAAAACGTGCGCGTCGTCAGCTTCAGCGTCCCGGCGTGGTTCCCCTCGTACGAGGAGCCGGGCGCGGAGGCGCAGGCGCCGCGCGAGGACGTGCCGGGCGGCTCCGTGCCGGGCGGCTCCGTGCCCGACGGGGACCGGCCCGCCGACGTCCAGCTCACCGAGCAGGAATCGGCGGTGTTCCTGTGCCTGGCCACCGGCGCTTCCAACCGGGAACTGGCCGTCGAGCTCCAACTCTCCGTCAGCACCGTCAAGTTCCACGTGGTCAACATACGGGCGAAGCTGGGCGGCATCAGCCGCCTGCAGGCCTGCCTGCTGGCCGCCCTCGCCCGGGAGGACACCCGGCGCGCCGAGGACACCGCCCGCGGCGGGGAGAGCGGGCTCAGCGACGACGGTGCAGCAGCCGTCCGCCGATGACCGTGGCCACGCACGTGGTCGCACCCCGCTCCAGCAACTCGGCCTCGTCCGCCACCGCGAAGACCGCGAAGCGCGCCGGAACCCCCGCCTCCAGGATCCCGTGGAAGGCCTCCGCCGCAGCGCCCCGCCCGGCGAAGGGATCCAGGGCGGGCAGCCCCTCGTAGCCGGCGGGCGGCAGGATCGTGAGCCCGGACCGGGACACCGCCGTGCGCACCGCCGGGACCGTGAAGCGGCCGCAGACCGCCACCACCCCGCGGGCCAGCAGCCGCTGCGTACCGCGCCGGGCGCTGTGGCCCCACCGCGGCTCGGTCATCTTCAGCGCCTCCAGCGCGGTGGCCCCCCTGATCGGGTCGGCGCCGAGCTCGGTGACCTCGTACGGGTCGTCCGGGTAGTACGTGCGCTCCAGCAGCTCGTCCGCCCCGCGCACCACCAGCCCCGGGGTGATCACCCCGGGCCAGCGGCGGGTCCGGGCGTGCGGGTGGGCCGCGGCGACCTCCTCGTACGGCCCCACGCGTGCGATCCGGTCGCCGTCGACGAGGACCGCACCGCCGGGCAGCGGCGCGGACCCCGGCCCGGGGACCAGGAGTTCGGCGGTGTGCAGCGTCAGCATCGGTCGGCCGGCGTCGTCAGTTCGTGGAGATGAGCTTCAGCTCGGGGTGCGCCGTTCCGCCTTCGATGGCGGTGGAGGAGATGTGCGAGACCACGCGCTCGTCGACCGGGTCGTTCGCCGGGTCGTCGTGCACGAGCAGGTGCTCGTAGGTCGTCGCGCGCTGCGCCGGGGTGCGGCCCGCCTTGCGGATCAGGTCGATGATCTCCTGGCGGTTGGAGCGGTGCTTGGCACCGGCCGAGGAGACGACGTTCTCCTCCAGCATGATCGACCCGAGGTCGTCGGCGCCGTAGTGCAGCGAGAGCTGGCCCGCCTCCTTGCCGACGGTCAGCCAGGAGCCCTGGATGTGGGCGATGTTGTCGAGGAACAGCCGCGCGATCGCGATCATGCGCAGGTACTCGAAGATCGTCGCCTGGGTGCGGCCCTTGAGGCGGTTGTTCTCGGGCTGGTAGGTGTACGGGATGAAGGCGCGGAAGCCGCCCGTACGGTCCTGCGTGTCCCGGATCATCGCGATGTGCTCGATGCGCTCGGCGTTGGTCTCGCCGGTGCCCATCAGCATGGTGGAGGTGGACTCCACGCCCAGCGTGTGGGCGATCTCCATGATCTCCAGCCAGCGCTCGCCGGACTCCTTGAGCGGGGCGATCGCCGTGCGCGGCCGCTCCGGCAGCAGCTCGGCGCCGGCGCCCGCGAAGGAGTCGAGGCCGGCCGCGTGGATGCGCTGGATGGCCTCCTCCGCCGAGACGCCCGAGATGCGGGCCATGTGCTCGACCTCGGACGCGCCGAGGGAGTGGATGACCAGCTGCGGGAAGTCCTTCTTGATGGCGGAGAAGTGGTGCTCGTAGTACTCGACGCCGTAGTCCGGGTGGTGCCCGCCCTGGAACATGATCTGGGTGCCGCCGAGTTCGACGGTCTCCGCGCAGCGGCGCAGGATGTCGTCGAGGTCGCGGGACCAGCCCTTCTTCGCGTCCTTGGGGGCCGCGTAGAAGGCGCAGAACTTGCACGCCGTGACGCACACGTTGGTGTAGTTGATGTTCCGCTCGATGATGTACGTCGCGATGTGCTCGGTACCGGCGTAGCGGCGGCGGCGCACGGCGTCGGCCGCCTGGCCCAGCGCGTGCAGCGGCGCGTGGCGGTAGAGGTCGAGCGCCTCTTCCCTGGTGATCCGGCCCCCCGCGGCGGCGCGGTCGAGGACAGACTGGAGAACGGCCTGGTCGGTCACCGGTGAGTCACCTTTCGGCGGTGTGTCTGTGTCAAGGTCCGGACCGATCCAGCCTACGCCAGGGTGTGGCGACGGGATTCAGGGGCTTCGCCTGAGATCGCCTTCGGGGTTTCCGGCCGGGGCGTCGCCCGACTTGTAGTGCAGTGTCCCGTCCGCGTTGAGCGTGAAGCGCTCGTCGGCGGAGCCGTTGGAGCAGACGCCGGGGGCCGGGTTGGGGCCGGCCGAGGTGTCCAGGACCAGCGAACGGTCGGTGGCGGAGGAGAGCTTCCAGTCGCCGCTGCAGTCGGTCCCGAAGAGCGGGAGGATCGACTTGTCCCGGCCGACGACCTCACCGACCTTGCCGGCCTTGATGGTGATCTCGAACTCGGTGGAGAGCCGGGCGCGGGCGGTGGTGACCGTGCCCTTCCACGTGCCGATGAGCTCCTTGGGAACGTCGGTACGGCTCCCGGACGGCGGCGCGGAGCTCCCGCCGGTGGCCGCGGCCGAGGGTGCCGAGGCGCCCGGGGCGGGCGAGGAGGCGGAGGGCCGCCCGCCGGAGTCGGCCAGGTCCCGCTGGTCGCCGCCCTGGCCCGGCAGCAGGTCCAGGAAGTAGATCCCGCCGGACAGCACCGCGAGGACGGCCGCCGCGGCCAGTACGACGGTGCAGCTGAACCGGCGCCCCGCGGCGCTGACGGTGACCTGCCGCCCGTCGGCCGCGCTCCGCGGCTGCGGCACCGCGCCGCCGGCTCCGGGCAGCCCGCCGGCGGTCTCGGTGGGACTGCCGTACGGGCCCGCGGCCTGGGCGGCGTACGGGGAGCCCGCGCCCTGACTCCCGTACGGGCCCGTGCTCCCGTACGGGCCCTGGCTCCCGTACGAGGGGTCCGGCGCCCCGAAGCCGGCGCCGGCGGGGGCGTACGACCCGGCGGTGAACGGGACCGGGCCCGACGCGGCCTCCGGTGCCGCCGCGACCCCGGCTCCGGCCGGGGCCGGCCCGCCTCCCGCACCGCCCTCGGAGGAATCGGCGTCCAGGTCCAGCAGGGCCACGGCGGCCCGGCTGGCCTCCTCGACCAGCGGCCCGGGCAGCCAGCCGGGGGCGCCCAGCGCCCCGCCGAGGGCCGCCACGACCGCCTCGGGGGCCGGCCGCTCCGCGGCCGACTTGGCCAGGCAGGCCTCGATCAGGTCGCGCACGTCCCCCGCCGGGAGCGCACCCAGCTCGGGAGGCTCGTGGACCACCTTGTAGAGGAGGGTGGCCGAGTTGTCCCCGGTGAACGGCGGCCGCCCGGTCGCCGCGAAGGCCATGACCGCGCCGAGCGAGAACACGTCGGCCGCCCCGGTGATCCCCTTGCCCAGGATCTGCTCGGGCGACATGTAGCCGGGCGAGCCGACGGAGACCCCGGTGGAGGTCAGCGAGGCGGTGCCGTCCGTGGCCCGCGCGATCCCGAAGTCGATCAGCCGCGGCCCGTCGAGGGTGAGCATCACGTTCGACGGCTTCACGTCCCGGTGTACGAGGCCCAGGCCGTGCACGGCCACCAGGGCGCGGGCCAGCCCGGCGCCGATGGCCCGTACCGAGGCCTCGGGGAGCGGGCCGTGCGCGGCCAGCGCGCGGTCCAGGGAGGGCCCGGCCACGTACCCGGTGGCCACCCACGGCACCGGGGCCTCGGGGTCCGCGTCCAGCACCGGCGCGGTCCATTCGCCGCCCACCCGGCGGGCCGCCTCCACCTCACGGCGGAACCGGGCCCGGAACTCCTCGTCGGTGGCGAAATGCGGGTGCACGATCTTGACGGCGACGGTCCGGCCGCCCGCGCTGCGCCCCAGGTAGACCCGGCCCATGCCACCCGCGCCGAGCCGGCCGAGCAGCCGGTAGGCGCCGATGGTCCGCGGCTCACCGGCTTCGAGCGGCTGCATCGCGTCCCCCAATTCCCCGTGATCCCGGGCGCCTTGTGCCGCCCGGCCGAGCAGCAGCCTAGGCGGTGCCGGGGCGGGGGAAGGAGCGCAGTCACCCTTTTGCATTTCCATCCCGGGGCAGGAAATGCAAAAAGGGCGGGAATTCCCGGTAAACCTCACATTCGCCCGCCCACCTTTTGGACTAGCGGCGGGTAAACCCGGTCAGAACTCCTGGACCACCGTGCTCAGCAGCTCCACGGCGACATCCGCGGGATACCCGGTCGTCGATCCCGTACGGCGTGCGAATTCACGTACGCCGGCCAGCTGCTCGGGACCGAAGCGGAAGTCGAGCGTCGTGAAGTACCGCTCCAGCAGCTCCGCGTCGAAGGCCTCCCAGCGGGCCGCCTGCTCGGCCACCTTGGTGACCTCCTCCAGGGAGACGTCCCGGGAGGAGAGGAAGGCCTCGTGGACCTCCCGCACGACGGCGGGCTCGCGGGCGAGGTAGTCCTTGCGGGCGGCCCAGACGGCGAAGACGAACGGCAGCCCGGTCCACTCCTTCCACATGTGCCCGAGGTCGTGAACGGTCAGCCCGAGCCGGGGCGCGTCGTGCAGGGAGGCCCGCAGCGCGGCGTCTCCGATCAGTACGGCCGCGTCCGCCTCCTGCATCATCACGCTCAGGTCGGGCGGGCAGGTGTAGTAGTCGGGCCGTACGCCGTACTGCTCGGAAAGCAGCAGCTGGGCGAGGCGTACGGACGTACGGGAGGTGGAGCCGAGTGCGACGCGGGCTCCGTCGAGCTGCTCCAGGGGGACCTGCGAGACGATCACGCAGGACATCACCGGACCGTCGCAGCCGACGGCGATGTCGGGGAAGGCGACGAGCTGGTCGGCGTTGCGGAGGAACTCCACGAGGGTGATCGGGGCGATGTCCAGGTCCCCCTGGACGAGGCGCTCACTGAGTTTCTCGGGGGAGTCCTTGGTCAGCTCCAGGTCCAGCAGAGTGCCGGTTCTGGCCAGCCCCCAGTAGAGGGGCAGGCAGTTCAGGAACTGAATGTGGCCGACACGGGGCCGGCTGCGATAGACGTCCACATCGCGAGACTAGCCCCCGGGTCTGCGTCAGCCTTGCGGCGGGTCTCAAACGTCCGGGTGACGTGATCTTTCCCTCTGGTCTCGGCCGCAGGGTGCGTGCTAGGCTCGACGCAAGTTGCAGTTTGGTTTCCCTTGCAGTACGAGGCCTGCGGAGAATGTGACCCGCAGGCTTTTGTAGTTTTCAGACTTCTTAGCAGGTTCTGGAGCAGGGCGACCCTTTGGCCCATAGGAGGGCTCATGGCTACCGGAACCGTGAAGTGGTTCAACGCTGAAAAGGGCTTCGGCTTCATCGCCCAGGACGGCGGCGGCCCGGATGTCTTCGTCCACTACTCCGCGATCAACGCCTCTGGCTTCCGCTCCCTTGAGGAGAACCAGACGGTGAACTTCGACGTCACGCAGGGTCCGAAGGGCCCGCAGGCGGAGAACGTCACCCCGGCCTAGTCGCCTGGGCCAACCTAAATCGCGGGTTGGAAAAGCAGTACCCAAGGAGCCCTGTCCCCTCTGCGCGAGCAGATCCGGCAGGGCTCCTGCCTTTCCCCCTCTCCCCCGGCGGGGTGGGGCGGGGCGGGCAACGCAGTGGCCCCCGGCACCGTGGGAACGGTGCCGGGGGCCACTGGCGTACGTACGGCCTCAGGGGCGGGCGGCCGGCTCCTTCGCGGGAACCGGGGCCGGGACGACCGGGGTCGTGGGCGTGGTCGTGGTCGGGGGCGTGGTCGGCGTCGTGGCCGGAGCCGTGACCTTGAGCTCCAGGACCAGGGTCACCTTCTCCTTGGTCGTCAGGCGCACGAAGTAGGGGCCCGGGGCCACGTCCGTGGTGAACAGCTCCGGCAGGACGATCTTGCCGTCGGCGCCCGTCTTGGCCAGCAGCCGGCCGAGGACCGGCTTGCCGGCCTCGTCCTTGAAGAACGGGCTCTTCGCGGTCTCCGGGTCCACCGGGACCCACTTGCCGTCCGCGTCCTTCACGACCAGGTCGGCCACGGTCTCCGTACCCGCGACGGCCTTCCCGGCGGCGGTGGCGAAGACCTCCACGCCGGTGAAGCTCTTGCCGGCGACCGCCTCCAGCGGCTTCGCGTCACCCGCACGGGCCAGCTTGTCCGCGACCGTCACCGTCACCGTGACCTTGCCTTCGAGGTTCACGGTGAACCGGCCCTGCGGGTCGTAGGCCGAGGCCCGCAGCGTGAAGGTGCCGGCCTTGGGACCCGCCTTGAGCCCGGGCGCGGCGGCGATGCCGTCGGCGCCCGCCTTGACCACCAGGGAGTCCGCCGTCCCGAAGAGCGTGCCGCCGGTGGTGTCCCCCTCGACCGCGAAGACGACCTCCTGGTTGACGGCGGGCTTGCCGTCGCTGAGGAGCACCTTGACCCGGGGGACCTCCGCGAAGGCCGCACCGGCCTCGGCCGTGAGGCCGGAACCGCCGAGGACCGTCAGCTCCGACAGGCGCGGGGTGGCCGGCTTCGGCTGCTCCGGCGTCGGGGTCGGCGTGGGGGTCGGCTTGGGAGTGGGGGTCGGCGTCGGGGTCGGGGTCGGCGTCGGCGTGGGCGTCACCGGGGTCGACGGCGTGACCGGCACGCGCGGGGTGGGCAGGGTGCCCGGCGGCTGCGTCGGGTAGTCCCCGACGGGCGGGTTCGGCACCTCGCCGACGCCACCGGCCTGGTACTGGCGCATGTAGCCGAGCACGGTGTTCACGTACTCGCGGGAGTTGTTGTAGCTGAGGATCGCCTGGTCGAGCTTGGCCGCGTTCGACAGGTCGCGGTCGCCCGCGCACAGGTAGAGACCCGCGCCCAGGGCCGCGTCGTAGATGTTGTTCGGGTCGCGCTTGGAGTCGCCGTTGCCGTCGGCGCCCCAGGTGGCCCAGGTGGACGGGATGAACTGCATCGGGCCGACGGCCCGGTCGTACACCGCGTCCGCGTCCCACTCGCCCTTGTCCGTGTCCCGGATCTCGGCGAAGCCGTTGCCGTCGAGGCGCGGGCCGCGGATGGGCTTCTCGGTGTAGCCGTCCGCCTTGAGCCCGTAGCCCGAGGCGTGGACGGACTCCACCCGGCCGATGCCCGCGAGCAGTTGCCAGGGCAGCTTGCAGCCGGGGAGCGCGGCACCCACCGACAGTTCGGCACGGTGATAGGCGTCGAGGGCGGTCGCGGGTATCCCGCTGGCCGCCTCCGGAGCGCCCACCCCGGTGGGCGGCGGGTCGGCGACGATGTCGGGCAGATCCAGCCGGGCGTCACCGCGGTCGGCGGCCTGCGGACTGTCCGGAGTGGGCTCGGACTCTCCCGCGTCGGCGGTCGACGGGCTGGTCACGACCGCGGCGGTGGTCAGGCTGGCCGCGAGCGCGGCCGTGCACAGGACCTTGCGCGAGGTGTTGACGAGGTGGCGGTGAAGCGGCTTCACAGTGCGGCGATCCCCCCAAGGAGCCGTCAAATGTATGTGGCTGGTCGAGCCGTGAATATCCACTGTCTATCAGGTATTCGCCGCCGACTCGCCGTCCCTCCGGGAGATGTGACGCACCATTCGTCTCGGCTTCACCCGGGTCTCATGGCCGATTGGACAGACACCCCGACCCCCCGCCCGAATCGTCCCCATAACAGCCTATTTCTACCGCCTCCCGCCGACCGCACAGGCGACCGAAGACGGCCACGGAATCCGTCACGGCCGGTACGGCTCCCCCGGAGCGACCGGTGATGTGACCCGGCTCACTCGACAAAACCTGGCCGGGTAAGACGAATTCCGGGGAGCGTGGCGGTCTCCCCTGCGTACGCACGAACTGGTCTCCACGGCGATCAGCCCGGCCGGTGTGCACGTGTGCACCTACCGCCCGGCCGCCAAGAGCTAGCGACCGGGCGGGGCGCGGGGCGGCGGCCGTCAGCGCCAGACGACGGCCCGCCACTGGACCGGCCGGGTACGGGAGGAGCCCACGTTCCCGGCCACGCGGCCGGTCGTGTCGATCGCGATCGGGTCGGTCGTATCGACACCGGCGGGGACGGGAAGTGCGCTCACCCGGCCCTGCGCGTCGAGGTCACGGCAAATTCGTCGGAGGTGCCCACGCTGGTTCCTCCGTCGTTGATCCCCCGGGCGACGAGAACGGTTCGACGACCGCCCCCTCCCCGGGCGAAGGTGCGCAGAAACGACGGTCAGAAGATCAGCATGCCGATCTCGACCAGGATTCCGGCGACGGCGGCCGGCACGATGGCGATGACCAGGCCGGCCAGGGCCACGAAGACGTAGCCCTCGCCGTCCGCCACCCTGCCCTGGCGGGCGCAGGCGAACAGCCAGGCCGCCAGGCCGCCAGGACCAGGAACGGCAGGAGCAGCAGGCCGATGACGGTGCCGAAGTGGAACACCGCGCTGCCCGACAGTTCGTACGCCCGTCCCCGCGCCGTCCTGACCTCCACCTGGGTACCGGGCCGGTAGTCCTCGGCGGCCGTGTCCAGGACGATGTCGCGGGGCGGCCCGTCCGACCGCCGGGGGGAGTACCGGCCGGCGCAGTCGGTACCCGTCGCATAGCCCTCGGCGTCGCTCGCCTCGTAGCACTCCTGGATGGAGACGACCCCGTCGACGGGCCCGAACCCGAGCACGGCGGCCATCTGCGGCCCGGGCAGCAACCACGTCAACCACCCGGCGAAAGCAAGGGTCACCACCACCCCGGCCCCGGCAGCCCCCCGCCCCAACACCCGCACACCACGACGCACCACGCCCGCCCCCTCGGTCCCTTGGGTGGCGAATACCCACGGGGGCGGGAGGCGACGCGGGGGGCGGGCGGGCGGGGGCGGGGGCGGGAGCTGGCCGGCTCCCGCCCACCGAAGCCCCGGCCCCCGCCCCGACCCCGCCTCATTCCCCGTACAGCCCCGCGATCTCCCGCGCGTACCGTTCCGCCACCACGCCCCGGCGGAGTTTCAGGGACGGTGTCAGGGTGCCCGCCTGGGGGGGGTGAAGTCCTCCGGGAGGATGTGGAAGGCGCGGATGCGGGACGGGCGGACCGGGTTGCCTCCCGGACCGGTCGGTCCGACGGGTCCGACGGGTTCACTCTCCGGCGGGGCAGGACCGTGTCCCGGACGGCAGCCGCCCGTACAGGAGGAAGTCGTCGACGTACTGCCCTACGCAACGCGAGGTCCCGTAGCCGGTGTGCCCGTCGCCCTTGTGGTCCACGATCACCGCCGAACCCAGCCTCTCGGCCGTCTCCTCCGTCCACTCGTACGGCGTCGCCGGGTCGCCGCGGGTGCCGACCAGCAGCATCGGCGGTGCCCCCGGGTGGTCGATCTTCCGGATGAAGTCGGTGCCGGGGGGCCGCCCGTAGCAGGTGAGCACGGACAACAGCTGCGCCACCCCGAACACCTTCGAGACCTGGAGGAACTCCTCCGCCAGTTCGTTGATCTCCTTCTCCAGCGCGGCCGGGGTGGCCTTGTCGATCGACCGGTCCGGGTCGTCGGCGCAGGTCACAGCGGCGAGGGCGGCGGCGAGGTTGTCGGCGGGCACCGGATCGGATCCGTCGGCCTGCGATGCCGGGTCCGGCGGGTCGGTCGGCTCCGGCGGCTCCGGCGGGTCCGTTGGCTCCGGCGACTCCGTCAAGCCGACCAGGGCCAGCAGCCCGGCCGGATCGTGCTGGCGCTCGGCCTGTGCCAGCGCCTTGGCGAGCGCGGGCCACGTGCTCGGTGAGTACAGGGCCTGCCCGATCGCGAGGGTGGCGACCAGGCCGCTCACCGGTATGCCGTCGTGGCCGACCAGCGGCTCCGTGTCGAGCCGCTCCACCAGGGCGGCCACCTTCTCCTTGGCGGTACGGGTGTTCGTCCCGTAGACGCAGCCGGTCTGATGGGCGCACCAGGTCAGGAAGTTGTCCAGGGCCTGCTGCTGGCCGCGGGCCGATACGAGCGCCTGCTCGGTCAGCGATTCGGTGAGGGTGTCGACGCCGTCCAGGGCCATGCGGCCGGTGGTCCGCGGGAACAGGGCGGCGTACACGGCGCCGAGCCGGCTCCCGTAGGAGAAGCCGAGGAAGTTGAGCTTCTCGTCGCCGAGGACGCGGCGCAGCACGTCCATGTCGCGGGCGACGTCGACGGTTCCCATGTGCGCGAGGACCGGGCCGGAGTTGACCTCGCAGCGCTTGACCTCGTCCCGCAGGGTGGCCAGCGCCGCGGCCATGCCGGCGTTCGGGTCTGCTTCGGCCTGCCGGGCGCCGCCGCAGGAGACCGGGTCGCTGTGGCCCACGCCGCGGGGGTCGAAGCCGATCAGGTCGTAGCGTTCGCCGAGGTCGGCGAACAGCTTGGGATCGGCGGCGAGGCCGGCCATGCCAGAGGCGCCGGGGCCGCCGAAGTTGATCAGCAGCGAGCCGATGCGGCGGTCCGGGTCGGTGGCCGGGATCCGGCCCAGGGCCACCTTGACCGTGCCCTTGGCCGGGGCCGCGTAGTCGAGCGGGACCTCCACGACGGCGCACCGCATCTCGGCGGGGACGGGCTTCTCGGGGCAGTCGCCCCAGCGGACGCGCTGGGCGTGGAACCGCGCCAGGGGGTCGTCACCCCCGGTGGGCGCAGGGGCGGGAGCGGGCGCAGGGGCGGGCGTGGGCGCAGGGGCGGGCGTGGGCGCCGGGGCGGGCGTGGGCACCGGGGCGGGCGTGGGCACCGGGGCGGGAGCGGGCGCCGGGGTGGCAGCGGGCGCCGGGGCGGGAGCGGGCGCCGGTATGGGCGCCGGGGCCGCCCCCAGCGAGGCCAGGAGCATCGCGCCGGCGGCCAGGCCCGCGGCCGTGGCCCTACGGACTCGGGAACGGTGCACTGCGCCCTCCTCGGGCGGCCCCCCGGACCCATCTGCCCACCATAGACCGGCTCCGCGGTCCCCGCCGCCCGGCGCCGGCGGGGCACCGGGCCCGCCGCTCAGGCCTCCCGCGGCCCCCGGTACAGCTCCTGGATCCGGTCCGCGTAGTCCCGGGCGATCGCGCCCCGCCGGAGCTTCAGCGACGGGGTCAGGTGGCCGCGCGCCTCGGTGAAATCGCCCGGCAGGACGGCGAAGCGGCGGATCGACTCGGCCCGTGAGACCAGCCGGTTCGCCTCGTCCACCGCCCGCTGGAGGTCCGCCCGCAGTTCCTCGTCCCGCACCAGCTCGCGCATCGGCACGTTCTGCTTCTTGTGCATCTGGCGCCAGTGCTGCAGCCCGTCGGGTTCCAGGGTGATCAGTGCGGTGATGTAGGGCCGGTTGTCGCCGACCACCATGCACTGGCCGACCAGCGGATGGGCCCGCAGCCAGTCCTCCAGTGGCGCCGGGGCCACGTTCTTGCCGCCGGAGGTGATGATCAGGTCCTTCTTGCGGCCGGTGATGGTGAGGTACCCGTCGCCATCGAGCTCGCCGATGTCGCCGGTGGCCAGCCAGCTCCCGTACGGGGCCGCGTGCGCGGCGTTCCAGTAGCCGGCGAAGACGTGGCCGCCGCCCAGCAGCACCTCACCGTCGTCCGCGATCCGTACGGCCGTGCCCGGCAGCGGCCAGCCGACCGTGCCGAGGCGGGGCCGCAGCGGCGGGGTCACGGTGCTCGCGCCGGTGGTCTCCGTCAGCCCGTAGCCCTCGAAGACCTCGATGCCGGCGCCGGTGTAGAAGGCGGCGAGCCGCCGGCCCAGGGGTGATCCGCCGCTCAGGACGTAGCGGACGCGGCCGCCGAGCGCGGCCCGGATGCGCCGGTAGACGAGCGGGTCGTAGACGGACCGGGCGAGGCGCAGCACGAGCCCGGGGTTCCGGGCCTCGGCGGTCTCGGCGAAGCGCTGCGCGATGCGGGCGGCCCGGTCGAAGGAGGAGGCCCGGCCCATCTTCTCGGCGGTGGCCCGGGCGGTGTTGTAGACCTTCTCCAGTACGTAGGGGATGGCCAGGAGGAAGGTGGGCCGGAACCCGGCGAGGTCCGCGAGGAGGTCCTCGGTACGGATGCTGGGCGCGTGCCCGAGCTTGACCCGGGCCCGCATGCAGCCGACGGCGACCATCCGCCCGAAGACGTGGCTGAGCGGCAGGAACAGCAGGGTGGAGGCGGGGTCCTTGCTGACGGACTTGAAGACGGGGTGCAGCAGCTCCACCGCATTGTCCACCTGGGCGAAGAAGTTGGCGTGGGTGATCACGCATCCCTTGGGCTGCCCGGTGGTGCCGGAGGTGTAGATGAGCGTGGCGACGGAGTCCGGTGTACGGGCGGCCCGCCGGTGGTGCACCACCGCGTCCGGGATGCGTTCCCCGGCCTTGACCAGCCGGGCCACCGCGCCGGTGTCGAATTCCCACAGGTGGGTCAGCCAGGGCAGGTTGCCGCGTTCGGCGCTGATGAGCCGGGCCTGCGCGGTGTCCTCGACGGCACAGGCCACGGCCCCGGAGTCCTGGATGATCCAGCGCGCCTGGAGGGCGGAGGAGGTGGGGTAGATCGGTACGGTGACCAGGCCGGCGGCCCAGCCGGCGAAGTCGAGCAGGGTCCACTCGTAGGTCGTACGGGCCATGATGGCGAGCCGGTCGCCCGCCCGGAGCCCTTCGGCGATCAGGCCCTTGGCCACGGCGAGCACCTCGGCCGCGAACTGCGCGGCCGGGACGTCGTGCCAGACGCCGTCCTGGTCCTTGCGGGCGAGCACCGCCTCCCCGGGGGCCTCCCAGGCGTTGACGAAGGGGAGGTCCCCGAGGGATCCCCGGTCCGGAGGGCCCGCCAGCGCGGGCACCCGTACCTCGCGGACCACTCCGTCGATCACGGTCTTGACGGGTTCGACCGGTTCTACGGACCG
The DNA here is from genome assembly GCF_042894025.1 of Streptomyces sp. NPDC001549. NCBI lineage: Bacteria > Bacillati > Actinomycetota > Actinomycetes > Kitasatosporales > Streptomycetaceae > Streptomyces > Streptomyces sp. NPDC001549. Next base: position 69,510 of record NZ_JBIAVJ010000024.1, on the reverse strand, counting down.
GACCGGCCTCAGCTCGGCTCCCACGGCGCACTCTCCTTGGCTCGGCACGAGTGTTACCGCCGGTAATTTAGGTAGCGGTAACCCTCTCCGACCAGCCCCTGGAGCCCTTCTTCACGGACGCTCCACGCCACCGCCACCGCCACCGCCACCGCCCCACACCCCGGACACGGCGGTGGTCCGCACGTAGTCGGCGAAGTCACGGGGTTCCCGGCCGAGCACCCGCTGCACACCGTCGGCGAGGGTGGCGAAGCGGCCCTCGGCGATCCAGCCGTAGAGCAGGTTCAGCAGGCCGACGAACTCCTCCGGCACGCCCTGCCCCACGGCGTAGGCGGCGAACTCGTCCGCCGGGAGCGGACGGTAGGCGATCACCCGGCCGGTGGCCCGGGCGATCTCGTCGACCACGGAGTCCAGGCTCAGCAGCCGCGGACCGGACAGCTCGTAGGCCTGCCCGCCGTGCCCCTCCTGGGTGAGGGCGGCCACGGCGACCCCGGCGATGTCCTCGGCGTCGATGAACGGCTCGACGCCGTCCCCGGCCGACATCACGAGCTCGCCGCCCCGGACCTGCCCCTGGATGAACGGGTCCTCGCTGAAGTTCTGGAAGAACCAGGACGGCTTGAGGATGGTCCACTGCGCGCCGGACTCGCGGACCGCGCGCTCGCAGGGGAGTTTCTCCTCGCCCTCCGGCACCACCCAGTCGCGGGCGGACAGCAGCACCAGCCGCTCGACGCCGGAGGCCACGGCCAGCTTGGCGAAGGAGCGCATCGACTCGGCGGCGTCGGGGAGCTGCGAGTCGACCAGATAGGCCGCGCCGACCCCCTCCAGCGTCCGCTCCCAGGTGTTCTCATCGGTCCAGTCGAAGGCGACCGGCCCCTTCCGGGAGGCTCCCCGGACCTCGTGACCGCGCTGCCGCAGCTGCGCGGCCACCCGGCTTCCCGTCTTGCCGGTGCTGCCCAGGACCAGGATCGGCCTGGCCGTCGTGTCGTTCTTCGTCGTCGTGTTCGCCGTCGCGTTGTTCTTCGTCGTCGTCATGTGACCAGTCAATCCGGCGGCGCCCGGACGCGAAATGGTCGTCCCGCTCAGATACATGTCCCAGCGTCTAGGCTGTGGTCGCATGGATGCGCTGGCGAGCCTGCTGTACGAAGTCCGGTCCGACGGGGCCCTGTTCAGCCGGAACGTCCTCGCCCCGCCGTGGTCGATCCGCATCGCCGACCCGACACCGATCGCCCTGGCCACCATGCTGCGCGGCACGGGCTGGATCGTGCCCGGCGGTGGCGAGGAGCCCGTCGCGCTCGGCGAGGGCGACGTGGCCATCGTGACCGGGGCGCGGCCGTTCACCCTCGCGGACACCGCCGACGGGGACGTGCGGACGCCGCCGCTGTGGGTGGTGCACGGGCCCGGCCGCTGCACGACCGCCGACGGCGCGGAGATCGGCGAAGAGGCTGCTGGGCCTTCGCACCTGCGGGAACAGCACGGACGGCCCGACCGTCCTGCTCACCGGCAGCTACCAGGTCGGCGGCCGGGTCTCCGAGCGGCTGCTGAGCGCGCTCCCCCGGGTGCTCGTCGTACGCCACGACGGCGGGCCCGGACCCATCCTGGACCTCACCGCCCTGGAGATCGGCCGGGACGACCCCGGCCAGCAGGCCGTCCTGGACCGGCTCCTGGACCTGCTCCTGCTGTCCACCCTGCGGGAGTGGTTCACCCGCCCGGAGACCGATCCGCCCGGGTGGTACCGGGCACTCGGCGACCCCGTCACGGGCCGGGCGCTGCGGCTGATCCACGACGGGCCCGAACGGCCGTGGACGGTGGCGGACCTCGCCGAGGAGGCCGGGGTCTCGCGTGCGACGTTCGCGCGCCGCTTCGGTGAGCTGGTCGGCAGGCCGCCGATGGCCTACCTGACCGACTGGCGCCTGGCACTGGCGGCCGACCTGCTGGTGCGCACCGAGGACACGGTGGAGTCGATCGCCCACCAGGTCGGCTACCGCAGCGCGTTCGCCCTGAGCGCGGCCTTCCACCGCGTCCACGGAACCCGCCCCGGCCGGCACCGCGCGACGGCCGCCGCCCGACGGGCCGGTCAGGAGGGCGGGATGCCGGGATGACCGGGGGCGGGCGGCCCAGGGGCTGTCGGCGGCAGGAGGTAGCGTATGGGCGGCGTAAAGACCACGGGCAGGCATGCGTCGGTGCGTTGCGACTGCCGGGCCGTTTGACGCGTCTCACCCTCTGAGCAAGGAGCTCTCCACGCATGTCCATACCACCGCAGCCTCCGTCGTCCCCCGGCCCGTACGGACAGCCCGGACCGTACGGACAGCCGGGGCAGCCCGGTCCCCTGCCGCACGGCGCCGGACCGCAGGGCTGGTACCCGCCGCAGCCGCAGAAGACCAACACGCTGGCCATCGTCGCGCTCGTCATGGCGATCGTCTGCGGGATCCCGCTGGTCCCGATCATCCTCGGTATCGTCGCCCTCTCCCAGATCAAGTCCCGCGGCGAGAAGGGCAAGGGCCTCGCCATCGCGGCGATCGTCGTCCACGGCCTGGTCATCGTGCTGTGGGGCGTCATCGTGGCCCTCGGACTCTCCGGAGCGCTGGAGGACATCGCCAAGGAGAAGCGCGACACCGGCGGCCAGGTCACCGGCCCGGTCTCCAGCGGCGTGAACGAGATCCGCAAGGGCGACTGCTTCAACACGAACGACGATCTGGCCCAGTACGACGACAAGGACGGCAGCCAGGCCGCCCGCTCGGTGCGCATCGTGCCCTGCGACCAGCCGCACAAGGGCGAGGCCTACGCGGTCTTCGACCTGGACGGCGGAGCGTACCCGGGCACGGAGAAGGTCACCAAGGCCGCCGAGGAGAAGTGCAGCGGCACCGACCTCACCTCGTACGTGGGTAACGACCCGAAGATCTCGGAGAAGCTGGAGGTCTACTACTACTACCCGCAGGCCGCCACGTGGATCCTCGGCGACCGCGAGGTCACCTGCTTCGTGGGCGACCCCAGCGGCCCGACCACCGGCTCGGTCCGCGCCGCCGGCTCCTGACCCGCACGGTCGGGCCGGCCGAGGACGCCGGCTGAGGACGCCGGCGAGGCCGCCCGCTCACGCCGCCGCCGCGTCCTCCTCCGGCGGGCAGTCCCGGCAGCGGCCGGGGTGGGGGGCGCGGAAGGCGCGGTCGCAGCCGCCGCAGTTCTGCAGCGGGTCCGGCCGCCTGGCGTCCCTGACCACCGGAGCCGCCGGGGCCGGAGGCAGGTGCGGTGGGCGCAGCGCGGTGAGCCGGTACGCGAGTACGGACGCGGGGCGCCGCATCTCCTCGGGAAGGTCGGCGGACAGGGCCCTCGATACCGCCTCGGGTGTGACCCCGCGCTCCAGCCAGACCGATACGTCCGGCGCGAGCTGCCGTACGTCGCGCTCGGAGAGCAGGAGTCTCGGGTCGTAGCGCCTGAGCCCGGCGAGCAGTTCGGCCGCACCGGGGCGCACGCGCCGGGCGGGCGGCGGGGCAACGGCTTCCGGCCCGGGCGTCGGCTCGGGCGTCGGCTCGGGCGTCGGCTCGGGTGCGGGCCCGGATACGGGCTCGGGCTTCGGCTCCGGTGCGGGTTCCCGGGCCGGCGGCGGAGGCGGGGGCGGAGGCGGGGGCGGCGGCGGGGGCGGCGGCGGCTCTGCCGAGGTGGTCCCCGGCTTGTTGTACGAGTACGTCCGGGTCGCGACCCGCCCGTTCGCCAGTTGGTCGGCCCGCCGCTCCAGGTAGCCGTGCCGCTCCAGCTCCCGCAGGGCGGACCCGATCCGGATCTCCCCCTCCGGGAACCGCGCGGCCAGCGCCTTGATGCCGACCGGTGTCCCCTCCGGCAGCGACTGGATGTGCGCCGCGATGCCGATCGCCGTCGCCGACAGCTCCCGGTGCTGCAGGAGGTGGTTGCCCACCACGGTGTAGTGACTCGTGTGCCGCACGTTGACGTGGATGACACCGGATCGGGGGGTCGGGGAGGGAACAGCGGACGGGACGCGCGAGGGCGCGCTAGGGTGCTCGAGAGCCATGGGGAAGCGTCTACTTCCTACGATGGTCAGGCCCTCGGCCGGGATTCGCCGTCCCGTCGGGGGCCGTCTCATGTCTGCGGTGGTCGGGGCGAGCATATGCCCGCCAACCCGTATGAAATCCAGTCCGGTTGGCACGATTCACCCGACCGAGCGACGCGGCCCCGTCCGCCGGGGTGGGGTGGGGTCGGTTGGTCCTTTTCCCCCGGTTCTTTGGGTCTTTATGCGTCTGAGCCCGCCGGATCGCGGACCTTCGCGACACGGTCCAGGGGCCTTCTCCCCGACACCGCCCCGGGCCGCGTCGCGGACCCTCGCGACCCGGCCGGAGCAGCCGGAAGTCAGTCGATGGGGCGGAGCACGCGCTCCGAGCGGAGCAGGAGCTGGGCGAGGAGGGCGGCGGCCGCGGTGCAGCCGGCCACCAGGGCCGCGCCGACCGCAGGCGAGCGCTCCGATGTCGCCTGGACCCAGAAGTAGAGGCGGTACTGAGCCTCACCCGGCAGGGACATCAAGCCGGCGATCCACGCGTGGGGGACGAACGGGCCGACCGGGAGGAGCAGCAGCGGGGCGGTCACGAGCCAGGGGCCGATGCCCAGCGCCAGGGCTCCGATGGAGTTGCGGAGAACCGCCGCGGCGCACCACCCGAGGGAGAGGTACAGCGTCTGCGTCAGGAGGGCTCCGCCCGTGGCGGTGAGCGCCTCGGCCCAGCCGGCCGATCCGGCGTCGGCCATGCCGAGGGCGGGCGTACCGGTGTCGAAGGCGGTCGGTGGCCGGATCGGGGTCGGCCGGAGGGCCGCCATCCCCCGCATGACGATCCACAGGGTCAGGCCGTTCACCAACTGCACCACGGCGAGGAACACGACGGCCGCGCAGAGCCTGCGCCCGTAGAGGACGTGGCTCCGGTGCTCGTACAGCCGGAGCACGCCCCATGTGCCGCTCTCGATGAGCTGGGCCCCTCCGACCGTCACGATCACCGTGGCGAGGAGGAGCCCGCCGAAGGTGGATGACTGCCAGGCCGCGGCGCGCAGCGCGGAGGCGGGTTCGACCAGGGCCCCCACCGTGGGGTGCTGGGCGCCGTACTGCGCACCCCCCCACCATTTGAGGGCGCCTGCGGCTGCCGTGGCCACGATCAGCAGGACGGCGGTCAGGTACACCGGAGGCACCCGGAGGACCCGGAACTCGCCCGTCCAGACGATTCCCCGCCGATACCGTGGGCGCCTTCCCGCGACGGTCCCGCTCACACCAGGTCCCGGGTCCGGGAGCGGTGGTGCTGGAAGGCACAGAGCAGGGCGATGCCCACGAGCGTCGGCACGGCCCGCAGCAGGGCGGGTGCCGTGGACGGGTCGGTGGACGTCCACAGGTGATCCCACACGCTGTCGACTCCGCCGAAGCCGACCAGGTCGGAGAGGGCGCCGCCGGGCAACCACGCGCCCACTCCGGGGATCCCGGAGGTCTGCAGCACGAGCAGCAGGAGCACCATGCCCACGAGAGCGGTGCGCAAGGGCAGGCGGATGAGTGCCGCGAGCACCACGGCGGTGGCCGCGGCGCCCGCCAGGACCGCGGCGCCCGCGAGAAGGACCGTGGCCGTCTCGGCCAGGACCCGTCCCAGCGGACCGGGAGACGGCAACGGGAACGCCGAGCGGGCGTAGAGCACGCCGGCGGTTGCCGTCACGGCCGACGAGGCGGCCACCAGGGTGAGCATCCACATCCAGACCGCGACCGCTTTGGCGGTCAGCAGGCGGCCGAGCCGGGCCTCGTGCAGGAGGCGGGCGACGATGCTCCCCCGGCTCCACTCGCCCGCGACGAAGAACGCCGCCACCAGGACGACCAGCACCAGTCCCGGGACGGATGTCGCGAGCTTCGTGGTCCAGGTCAGGGCGGCCACGGGGTGTTGTCCGTTGGCCGCCCGGCGGCCCTGCTCGGTGAAGGACACCTCGTACCGCCGCAGGGTCTTGAGTCCGTAGGGGACGTCCTTGCGGCAGGCGGTCTTCTGCTCGGGGGTGTTCAGGGTCGTCTCGCACCCCTGGGCGACGTCCTCGATGTTGTGCCGGACGGACGCGAGACTCGCCGACGCGGAACTCTGGCTGCCGAGAGCGCAGTAGAGGGATCCGAGGACGAAGAGGACGGCGAGCGTCATCGCCAGGGGGTGGCGGCACAGCCGACGGTATTCCCCGAGGATCAAAGGCTTCATCGGGCACCTCCGCCGCGGTGACCGACCAGTCCGAAGAACCAGTCCTCGAAGGCGTCGGGTCCGCCGGCGGGGTCGTAGCCGAGCTGTTCCAGGGTTCCGGCGGCGGCCACGCGGCCGTCCGCCACCATGATCACGCGATGGCAGATGCGCTGGATCTCGTCCAGTTGGTGGCTGGAGACCAGGACGGTGGCGCCGCGGGCCGATTCCTCGGCGATGACGCGACGGACCATCCGCAGGCCCTCCGGGTCGAGGCCGTTGGTGGGTTCGTCGAGGATGAGGAGGTCCGGCTTCTTCAGCAGGGCCGCGGCAAGAGCGAGCCGCTGCCTCATTCCCTGGGAGTAGGTCCCGACCCGTTTGCCGGCCGCGTGGGCGAGACCCACGCGCTCCAGCACCGCTCCGGTCCGGCCGGCGTCGGGGCGTCCCGTGCTTTCGAGCAGCATGCGCAGGACCGCACGGCCCGTGAGCCAGCGGGGGAAGGAGGGCGCGTCGAGCGCGGCGCCGATCCGGGCGAGCTGCGCGGGTCGCATCGGCAGCGGCTCGCCGAACAGGCGGATGTCACCGGAGCTCGGCCGTGCGAGCCCGGTGATCAGACGCATGAGCGTGGTCTTGCCGGCGCCGTTGAGGCCCAGGAGGCCGACGATCTCACCGGCCTCCAGGCTCAGGCTGACCCCGTCGAGCACGGAGTGCTGCCGGAATCTCTTGGTCACATCGCGACAGGAAAGAACGGTCATCGTGCACGCACCACTTGCTGTAGCCGTACGCCGCATGCGCGGCGGGCGCCGAAGAAGAATCCCGCCCCATCGGCGACGGGACCGGGTGCCCGGTCGGCGGCACGCCATGCTGCTATGAAGATCATTCAAAGGTCAAGGAGCGAGATCGTCACGCCGCGGGGCCGCCCCCTCCCGAACCGCCATCAGGCTGCGGAACCGGGCCAGTTGGCTGGCGAGGGGCGATGACAGGACCGCCGCGCCGGTCCGTTGCGGAACCGGACGGCCGCCTACCGCGTCTCCGGTCCATATCGGCACCGCGAGGTTCCGTTGGCGGAAATCCCCGTATTAGCATGGACATGACCAGCTGATTCTGGCCATGTCCAGTTATCAACTATCCAGGGGATACATGTCGTTCGACGCGGAATGGGCCGGGCACAAGGCCGCCGTCCTCGCACAGCAGTCACCCGTCATGCGCCTCAACCACGCGCCGGCGGACGGCAGCGCGCCGGGGAGCCCCGCCGGGAGCCTGGTGGCCGGGGCCGCCTCCATCAACGGCAACGCCAACCTGCTGATCGAGATCGCCGCCCTCCTCCACGAGGGCCGGCCCGACGGCGACGCCGGCACGATGGCCCGCGCGCCGCGCGCCCACGGCGACGTCTCGGCGCAGGTCCTGCGCTTCGCCCAGTTCGCCGACGACCAGTTCAAGGACACGATCGGCCTGTTCGCCGCCCTGGCCACCCGCCTGAAGACGGCCGGCACCAGCTTCGCCCAGGTGGACGACGGCACCGCCCGGTCCTTCCTCGCGGGCCTCCTCGAATCGGGGCAGTACGTGAAGCCGGAGGCCAAGTGAGCGGGCTCAGCCATCGCAAGGACGTCCAGTTCCTGGAGGAGTGCAACCCGGCGCTGGTCGAGCGCAACGCCGCCGAGTTCAAGCGCCTGCGCGATCTGCTCGTGCAGGCCGAGGAGCCCGCCCGGCGCGCCGAGACCGCGGAATGGCACAGCGACAACAGCCACACCTACACCTCGCGCCTGGCCGAGGCGCGGCAGCTCGTACAGCACATCGCCGAGGGGTACGACAAGGCCGCGAGTGCCCTGCACGCGTACGCGGCGGCCCTGACGACCGCCAAGTCCCACTACGCGAACGGCAAGGGCTCCGAGCGCAAGCTCGCCGCCCTGATCGCCACGAAGGGCACCGCGGTCACCCGCACGGCCCAGGAGGCGGAGCCGATGTGCCAGTGGGAGGACATGCGGGCGACCACCGGATTCCTCGACGGTCTCGCCGAGCTCACGATGGACGTGGACGACATCCGCGACGAGGCCAACCGCCTCCACGACGACGCGGGCGGCAACTTCCACCTGGCGAAGACCACCGAGCAGGAGGCGCGCAGCTCTTGCGTCCACGCGCTGAAGCAGGCGTACGAGCTGCTGCCCGAGTTCAGGCTGAAGGGCGGTGCGAGCGGGGTCGACCTCTACGCGGCCATGGCCGACATGCGCCGCGAGGCGGCGGAGGCACGCGCCAACCCCCTGACCCATCTGCCGGGCAGCGGACCGAAGAAGGAGATGACCGGCCCGGTGGGGCCGGACACCCCGGTCTCCCCGCAGCTGCGCGACATCCGGATGCGGGTCGCCGGACTGCCGGGGGATGCCGCCGACAACTACTGGATCCCCCTGGTCACCGACGGCATGCACGCGGACTGGATCTCCCAGAACAAGGAGGTCCTGCGGGCGGCGGCCAAGAACGCGGGCCTGCCGGAGGAGCTGGTCGCGGGCGTGGCCTGGCAGGAGATCGGCGGCTACCAGCCCGGCCTGCTGGACGACGTGACCGGCACGATCCGCGAACAGGCCGCGGCCCCGTGGGGCCTGAGCCCGGTCACCCCCGAGAACCTTCCGTGGCGGCTCGGCGGGAAGCTGGACGAAACCTCGTACGGGCCGATCGCCATCCAGCTCCGGCGCGGCGCCGAAGTGCTCGGCTACGACCCGGCGAACCTCACCGACCACCAGCGGACCCTGGTGGAAGAGGCGCTCCAGGACCCCAAGCAGAATGCCTTCATAGCGGCCGGCTTCCTGGCCCAGATCAAGGCGGAGAGCGGTCTCGCCGACGTCCCGGCCGATCAGATGACGGAGGCCCAGATGCGGGAGATCGCCGCCCGCTACAACGGAGGTCCCTACTGGGACCTCCCCAAGGCCCAGGGCTACGGTGACCGGTTCGTCGGGAACCTCGCCCAAGCGAAGGACGCAATGCGATGACGTACCCCGGCGAGAGCATCGACCTGCCCGAGGACCGGGGCTGCCTGCGGTGGGTACTGGGCGTTCCGCTCGGGATCATCCACCTGCTGAACACCGCCGCCGTGTTCGGGGCCCTGTTCGCCGGGCCCCGGGGCGAGTGGGACGACCAGGGCTACGAGAACGTCGGCGCGCTGTGCCTGGTCTCCGTCTCCCTGAGCGTGCTGGGCCTGCTCATCACCGCGATACCGAGCGTGCGCCGGGCCATGGGCCCGTGGTGGCTCGCCCCGCCCCTCCTCCTCGGGCTGACCGCGTACATCCGCGGCGCGACGCTCGGCTGAGGCGCGCATGAGGCTCCCGCGCGAGAACATCGACCTGCCCGAGGACCGCGGCTGCCTGCAGTGGGTCCTCGGGATACCGCTCGCCCTCTCCTACATCCCCGCGCTGTTCACCTGCTACGTCGCCCTGTCGATGCGGCCGGAGCCCCGCGACGACCTGCTGCGCGAGGACGTCCGCTTCCTGGCCGGCTGCTGCCTGGTGCTGTGCCTCGCAGGACTGCTGATCACCATCACCCCGCTGTTCCGGCGGACCATGGGCCGATGGTGGTTCGCCCTGCCGTTCCTGCTGGCGACGGTCGCCTACGTCCGCGCGCAGACGGTCTGACCGGAGGAAGGCCGCAGGTCCGCGCCCGTCGGCACGCGGCATCTCAGCTGATGCTGACCACGGCGTAGCCCTCCCCGTTCCTCGGCGGCCGCCGCCACGAGCGGGTGGTGAACGTGTGCAGCCGTCCGAGCGTGAGCGCGTGGCGCGGCAGTCGGACACCGAACTCGGCGGTCACGGCCTCCAGCAGCGGCCGTTCCGTCCCGGTGGCCTCCGCCCGGGTGCCGAAGAACCGGTCCGGGTCCAGCGCCCCTGGTATCTCCCCGGTCCGGCTGATCTCCCCGTCCGCGTACGTGAAGGCGTACTGCTCGGCTCCGTCCCGCGCCACGGAGAGATGGAAGAACGGGTCCCCGCGCCAGTCCCGCAGACCGCACCAGACGACCACCGCGCGGGTGCCCGCGCCGGCGGCCGCAGCCGGGGAGACGAACCGCTGCGGGTCGAAATACGGAGGGTTGCCGTCGAAGGCGAAGCTCCACCGGGTGCCGGCCCGGCCGACCGCCACGAGGGCCTTGTCGTCGTAGGACGAGAACTCCCGCCGTCCGTCGATCAACAGGTGGCGGGCTTCGTCGTAGGTCATGGGATCACTGAGCACGGCCTCGCCGCCTTCCGCGAGGCGTCCGGGAAGGTCCTCCGGCTCCACGTCTTCGACCAGGACGAACCGGTAGGACGTGAGGCTGTCGTGGGGGCCCAGGTCCGCCGGCCACGCCAGGTCGTCCGGGTCGAGTCCGGCCGTCGGGCCCGGTGCCTCACCCGCCTGCCCGCCCCTGGGGGTGGACAGCAGCTCGCGGCCCCGTTCCGGGGTCAGCAGGGTTCCCAGCAGGGGGTCGGCCACCCACCCCAGCGGCGCCAGGTGGTCGGGGCCCAGCGGCTGCCATACCGGCAGGGCGTCCATCAGCGTCCGCCACGCGCCGTCGGTGTCGCCCCAGCGCGCCAGCTCCCGTGCCCGCTCGACCGCTTCCCCGAACGGCCCGGCCGCCGTGTACCGGTACGTGCCGCCTCGCACCTGCTCCAGCGTCGCGTACGCCAGCGACACCACGTCGTCACCGGCTCCCCGCAGGTGGTACTTCAGCGTGGAGTCGTTCCTGTACGACTGGACGGCATGGTCGATGACCAGCACCGGCAGCAGCTCGGGCGCGTACCGCGGGTCGGTCACCACGTCCTCGAAGTACACCATGCCGGTCTGTCCCAGCAGGCGGCGTATCTGGTCGCCCAGCCCGGCGGCCCGCGGTCTGCCGTACCCCTTGGCCTCGTCCAGCGTGTGCGTGGCGCGTTCCCCGTGACCGCGCAGCGCCTCCAGCCGGGCCTGTTCCATCAGGGCGTCCAGCTCGCGCGTCGTGTCGTTGGCGAACTCCGGCTCCCCGTCGGCCGCGCGTGCGCGCAGGCTGTGGAACTCCCGGTGCATGTCCCGCATGAACGCGACGAAGTTCGCGTACCGCTTGGGCGCCGTGCCGTGCCAGCTCGCCGACACGTACACGGCCCACTCGCCGTCCTCGTCCACGTCCTCGGGATCCAGGAGGACGACGGCCGCCTGGTACTCGACGTTGAGCTGGAGCCCGCGCCGCCAGATGCCCGCGGCCCGCCGAGCGGCAGGTCCGGCGTTGTCGTCCAGGTACCCCTCGTACATGTCCGCGAGCCCGTACGCGTCGTCGTGCCAGCGCGCGTCCGTGGTCCCCGCCAGCACCCGGACGAACCCGCCGGCGTGCCGCCACCCGTCACAGACCGCCAGGAACTCCCGGTACGACGGGGGCATCCGTCGGCCGAGGCGCTCCTCCATGGCTGCGATCCGCTCCTCGGACGCGGGCGGGAACCCCAGCCACCGATCCCGCCGGGCGGCTTCGTCCTCCTCGTCCCGCGCCTTGTCGCCGGGCAGGGAATCCGACCACTCCCCGCTCCAACGGAGCAGGAACGGGCGCCAGTCGAACGGTGTCGTATCCGTCTTCGTCATGCTCCCGATGCTGCCATCCGCCGCTGACAGTGCTCCGTGGTGCCTGCCGCGGTCGGCGCGAACGCCGCAGCCCCCGCCCGGTCGGGGCGGGGGCTGCGGCAGGTGGTGTGCGGTGCGGGTCAGGCGGCCGCGACCACGGCCGGCTCGGCGGCCGGGGCGGGCTCGTCCAGCGAGGAGGCCGAGGCGGAGGCGTAGGCCTCCTTGTCCAGGATCCCCTCGCGGGCCGCGACGATGACCGGGACCAGAGCCTGGCCGGCCACGTTGGTGGCGGTGCGCATCATGTCCAGGATCGGGTCGATCGCCAGCAGCAGGCCGACGCCCGCGAGCGGCAGGCCCAGGGTGGACAGGGTCAGCGTCAGCATGACGGTGGCGCCCGTCAGGCCGGCCGTGGCGGCGGAGCCGATGACCGAGACGAAGACGATGAGCAGGTACTCCTTGATGCCGAGCTGCACGTCGAAGATCTGCGCGATGAAGATGGCGGCGAGGGCCGGGTAGATCGCGGCGCAGCCGTCCATCTTGGTGGTGGCGCCGAACGGGACGGCGAAGGAGGCGTACTCCTTCGGGACGCCGAGGCGCTCGGTGACCTTCTGGGTGACCGGCATGGTGCCGACCGAGGAGCGGGAGACGAAAGCCAGCTGGATCGCGGGCCAGGCGCCCTTGAAGAACTGGAGCGGGCTGACCTTGGCGACCGTCGCGAGCAGCAGCGGGTAGACGCCGAACATCACGAGGGCGCAGCCGATGTAGACGTCGGCGGTGAAGGTCGCGTACTTGCCGATCAGGTCCCACCCGTAGGTGGCGATCGCGGTGCCGATGAGCCCGATGGTGCCGATCGGGGCGAGGCGGATGACCCACCACAGGGCCTTCTGGAGCAGCTCCAGGGCGGATTCGGCGAGGTCGAGGACCGGCTTGGCCTTGGCGCCGATCTGGAGGGCGGCGATTCCGGCGACGACGGCCAGGAAGACGATCTGAAGGACCTTCAGCTCGGTGAACGGCGTGACGATGTCCGTCGGCACGATCCCGGTGAGGAAGTCGATCCAGGAGCCGGTCTTCTTCGGGTCCTTGCCGTCGGCCGCGGTGAGGCCGGTGCCGGAACCGGGGTCGGTCAGCAGGCCGATGGCGATGCCGATGCCGACCGCGATCAGCGAGGTGATCATGAACCAGAGAAGGGTGCGGGAGGCGAGGCGCGCCGCGTTGTTCACCTTCCGCAGGTTGGTGATCGACACCAGGATCGCGAAGAAGACGAGCGGGGCGATGGCCAGCTTCAGCAGCTGGACGAAGATGTCGCCGGTCTTCTCCAGCGTGGTGCCGAGCCAGCTGATGTCCTGGCTGCGGGCTATCCAGCCGAAGAGGACACCGAGGGCGAGACCGGCGACGATCTGGGCCCAGAAGGGAAACTTGAACGAGGCCTTGGCAGGGGCCTGGGGGGTCGCGGACACGGACACTCTCCGGAGGTGGCGCACGAAGACAGGGGGGAAGTACTGCGGTGGTGAAGCGGTGCGGCAGCAGCCAGAAGGGCCGGCCGGGACGGCTGCTGTATCGATTCAGCTCAACAGCAACAGGCCGCGGACGCGCGGCGGCAGAGGTCGACGTGCAGGCGCATCGCGAGCGGAACGCTCGTGATCATGGGGTGCGCAACTGGGGTCAACATGTTGAACACGCTAACACTTCCCCTTTGGGAATCTCAAAGGGGTGCTTTGAGACAACGGCGCACGAGGCCCTCTTGCGCAGGCCCGGAAAACACCACCGCCCCAGCGTTACGGGCGGTATACCCGGAGCTGGGGCGGTTCGATGTGTGATGAAGCCAACTGGGGCGTTACGAGGCCACCCGCGCCGCGTCGTCCGCCCGGTCCTCCTGGCTGCGGTTCGCGGCGAGCCGCTCCTTCGCACCCGCGACGCGCCCGGAGATCTGCGTGGACATCGCGTCGCGCTGCTTGCGCAGAAGGACGAAGGAGAGCGGGGCGGAGATCACGATGGCGAGCAGCACGACCCAGGCGGCATTGGCCTCCCCGAGCCCTGCGGGCACCCAGCCGAGCCGGACGAGGCCCGCGACGGCGACGAGGCATCCGACGAAGATGCCCAGGCGCATCGCGGTGTAGCGGATCGTTGCGCTGGTCTTGAGGGACACGGTGACCCCTTCTCTCTCGTCGTGGTCTGCGGCGGCCGGTGCCCGGTGCCCGTCAAGTGAAGCACGCCGGGGTGCGGCCGCGGCCCTCCGGGGTCCGGCCGCGGGCAGGACCGCGTGTCAGTGCAGCGGCAGCAGCATCGTGATGTCGTCGCGGTCGTCGCCCGGGGCCACCCGGATGGCGCCGGGGACGCGGCCGACCTCCTTGTAGCCGCAGGAGGCGTAGAAGTGCTCCAGGCCGTGACCGCCGCGGCAGCCGAGGCGGATGGCGTCGATGTTCCCGACGGAGCGGGCCGCGGCCTCGGTGGCGGCCATCAGCTCGCGCCCGTACCCCTTGCCCTGATGGCGCGGATGGACCATCACCGTGTAGGCCCACAGCCAGTGGAGCTGGAGCCGGTGCGTGTTGTGGGTGAGGAAGGCGGTCGCGGCGACCGTCCCGTCCTCGTCGGACCCGAGGACCAGTCGGCAGCTCCCGTCGGCGACGCCGGCGAGGTGGCTGTCGAGTGCGGGGCGGATGTCGTCGGCGGTGACCGGGGGCACGAAGCCCACGGCGCCGCCCGCGTTGGAGACGTCGGCCCACAGCGCCAGGATCCCCTCACGCAGGGAAGGGCCGACGACCGGGTCCAGGGTGAAAGTAAGAGTCACTCCACAAGATTATCTATTACCTCATGGGCCCGTCCAGAAAAAGCCGAACCCCGGCCCACGGGCCGGGGTTCAACTCATCGGGAAGCGGTCGGACGAGGCGTCAGACGCGCATCGCCTGCGGGGTCTCGCGCAGGTTCGCGTCCGGACCGGGGTACTCGCGGATGATCTCGTAGCGCGTGTTGCGCTCGACCGGGCGGAAGCCCGCTTCCCGGATCAGCTCCAGCAGATCGTCACGGCCCAGCTTGTTCGGGGTGCCGTAGTTGTCCGCGTCGTGCGTGATCTTGTACTCGACGACCGAGCCGTCCATGTCGTCCGCGCCGTGCTGCAGCGCGAGCTGGGCGGTCTGCACACCGTGCATCACCCAGAAGACCTTGACGTGCGGCACGTTGTCGAAGAGCAGTCGCGAGACGGCGAAGGTCTTCAGCGCCTCGGCGCCGGTCGCCATCGTCGTACGCGCCTGGAGCTTGTTGCGCACCTTGCCGTCCTGCATGTCCACGAAGTCGTGCTGGTACCGCAGCGGGATGAAGACCTGGAAACCGCCGGTCTCGTCCTGGAGCTCGCGCAGCCGCAGCACGTGGTCCACGCGGTGGCGCGGCTCCTCGATGTGCCCGTAGAGCATGGTCGAGGGGGTCTTGAGACCCTTCTCGTGCGCGAGCCGGTGGATGCGCGACCAGTCCTCCCAGTGGGTGCGGTGGTCGACGATGTGCTGCCGGACCTCCCAGTCGAAGATCTCCGCACCGCCGCCGGTGAGCGACTCCAGGCCGGCCTCGATCAGCTCGTCGAGGATGTCGGAGGCCGACATCCCCGAGATCGTCTCGAAGTGGTGGATCTCGGTCGCCGTGAACGCCTTCAGCGAGACGTTCGGCAGCGCCTTCTTCAGCTCGGAGAGCGAGCGCGGGTAGTAGCGCCACGGCAGGTTCGGGTGCAGGCCGTTGACGATGTGCAGCTCGGTGAGGTTGTCGTTCTCCATGGCCTTGGCCAGGCGCACGGCCTCCTCGATGCGCATCGTGTACGCGTCCTTCTCGCCCGGCTTGCGCTGGAACGAGCAGTACGCGCACGAGGCGGTGCACACGTTCGTCATGTTGAGGTGCCGGTTGACGTTGAAGTGGACGACGTCACCGTTCTTGCGCGTGCGCACCTCGTGGGCGAGGCCACCGAGCCAGGCCAGGTCGTCCGACTCGTAGAGGGCGATACCGTCCTCACGGGTCAGCCGCTCGCCGGAGCGGACCTTCTCCTCCAGCTCACGCTTGAGCCCAGCGTCCATGTGCCGGTCGCCTCCTCTAGATGCCTCTGCCTGTCCTGCGAACCCTGGCCAACCGTACTCTCAGGCTTCCTCGGGAAGTTCCCCGACCCGGTTCTCCCACTTGGTGGAGAGCACGATGGTGGTGCGGGTGCGCGATACGCCCTTGGTGCCGGAGAGCTTCCGGATGATCTTCTCCAGGCCGTCCACGTCATTGGCGCGCACCTTGAGCATGAAGGAGTCGTCGCCCGCGATGAACCAGCAGTCCTCGATCTCGTTGAGGTCGCGCAGCCGCCGGGCCACATCCTCGTGGTCGGCGGCGTCGGACATCGAGAGTCCGATCAGCGCCGTGACGCCGAGGCCGAGCGAACGCGAGTCCACCGTCGCGCGGTAGCCGGTGATGACGCCGGCCGTCTCAAGCCGGTTGATGCGGTCGGTGACGCTGGGGCCGGAGAGGCCCACGAGACGGCCCAGCTCCGCGTACGAGGCACGACCGTTCTCCCGGAGTGCCTGGATGAGCTGCCTGTCCACCGTGTCCATTTACGTGGAGCCTTCCATTATTCGGCGATCCTGCAAGTCTAGGTATAGAATCTAAGGCACACAGGGTCAACACCCTGTGAAATCTTTCAGCTGATCAATAACGATCTTCAGGAGTGGTTCACCGTGTTCACGATCGAGATGGCCTACGCACACATGCGGGAGCTCCAGGAGCTGGCCAACCGATCCCGTGCCCACCAGCCCGCCGCGGCCCACCGCGTCGACAAGGCCCGCAAGCCGCTGGGCCGCAAGAAGAAGGCCTAGTCACCGGCGCTTGCCTCCCGGGGAGTACGGGAGCCTCCCAGCTCCCCCTCCCAGCGGCGGTACAGCTGGTGCGGCACACCTGCCGCGTCCAGCACCCGCCCCGCGACGAAGTCCACCAGATCCTGGATGTGCGTCGCACCCGTATAGAACGCCGGAGAGGCGGGCAGCACGATCGCGCCCGCCTCGTCCAGCGCCACCAAGTGGCGCAGCGTCTGCCCGTTCAGCGGGGTCTCCCGCACCGCGACCACCAGCCGGCGCCGTTCCTTGAGCGTCACGCTCGCCACGCGCTGGAGCAGGTCCTTCGACAGTCCGAGCGCCACCCCCGCCACGCAGGCCGTGGACGCGGGGACGATGAGCATCCCCTTGACCGGATACGAGCCCGAACTCGGGCCCGCCGCCAGGTCCCCCGCACCCCAGTACCGGACGTCGTCCAGCTCCGGCCGCGCGAAGGTCTCGGGCTTCCCGTCGGCTCCACGTCCCAGCCACTCCCCCAGGTCCTCGCGCCAGTGTGCGTCACGGAAGGCGATTCCGGTCTCGTCCAGCAGGGTGAGGCGGGAGGCGCGGCTGACCACCAGGTCGACACTCTCCCCCGCGGCCAGCAGCCCGCGGAGCACCGCCGCCGCGTACGGCGTCCCGGACGCTCCGGAAACCCCGACCACCCACGGGGTGCGCTTGCGCTCAGTCATACCTCCGAGACTATCCGGCCACCACCGATGGGCACTCAGTAAGGTGTCGGGACGTTCCCGTGACGGGACGCGACGAGGGGGCGAAGATGAGCACGACGGTGGAACCGGGCTGGACGCAGGCCGACCGGACCAAGGCTGCGGCCAAGCTGATGCTGGGCTGGGTGGCCCTGCTGTGGGCCCTGGAGGCCGTCGACTACGCCACCGGCCACGCCCTCGACCAGTACGGGATCATCGCCCGCGACCCGGGCAGCCTGACCGGCGTCGTCTCCGCGGCCTTCCTCCACTTCGGCTTCGACCACGTCGCCTCCAACAGCGTGCCGCTGCTGGTCCTCGGCTTCATAGCGGCCCTGTCCGGGATCCGCCGCTTTCTCGCGGTGTGCGGCCTGATCGTGCTGGGCGACGGCCTCGGCACCTGGCTGATATCCCCGTCCGACACCCTGACGCTGGGCGCCTCCGGCGTCGTCTTCGGTCTCTTCGGCTACCTGCTCGTGCGCGGCTTCGTGGAGCGCAAGGTGCTGGGCGTGGCGGTGGCCGTGGGCGTCACCGCCGTCTGGGGCACCTCGTTCTTCGCCGGCATCCTCCCGACGAACACGGGCGTCAGCTGGCAGGGCCACCTGTGCGGGCTGGTGACGGGCATCGTGACCGCCCTGTACTTCCGCCGCCCGGCCCGCCGGCAGCCCGCCCTCACCGGCTGAGGCAGCTAGAAGGTCAGGCCTCGAACCGCCAGGTCTGCCAGGGCGCACACGAACAGGGCCATGCCGATGAAGCCGTTGACCGTGAAGAAGGCGCGGTTCAGGCGGGACAGGTCGTGCGGGGTCACGATGGTGTGCTCGTAGAAGAAGGCGACGACGACGATCGCCAGGCCCACCCAGAACAGTGCGCCCGCGTCGGTGGCGAGCGCGTACCAGGCCAGCAGGGCCGTGGTCACGACGTGCGCGCCGCGCGCGCCCCAGAGGGCCGCCGGGACGCCGAAGCGGGCCGGGACGGACTTGACGCCGTCCGCGCGGTCCGAGGCCACGTCCTGGGAGGCGAAGATCAGGTCGAAGCCGCCGATCCACACGCCCACCGCCAGCCCCAGGATCACCGCGTCCCAGGACCACTCGCCGGTGACGGCCAGCCAGGCCCCGATCGGTCCTATGGCCTGGGCCAGGCCCAGGATGGCGTGCGGGAAGTTCGTGAACCGCTTGCCGTACGGGTACACCACCATCGGGATCACCGCGACGGGCGCCAGCATCAGGCAGAGCGGGTTCAGCAACGCCGCCGAACCGAGGAAGACGACGAGCGCGATCCCGGCTCCGGTCCAGGCCGCGCGGACCGACACCGCGCCGGTGACCAGCTCGCGGTCGGCCGTGCGCGGGTTGCGGGCGTCGATCTCGCGGTCGATGATCCGGTTCGCGGCCATCGCGAAGGTCCGCAGACCCACCATGCAGAGGGTGACGAGCAGCAGTACGCCCCAGTGGACGTGCCGGTCGAGCTGGAACATGGCGGTGAACGCCGCGATGTAGGCGAAGGGCAGCGCGAAGACCGAGTGCTCGATCAGCACGAGCCTCAGAAACGCCTTGACCTTGCCGGTCGGCTGCGGCGCCGGGTCCCGCCCGATGACCTCGTCGGCGGTCGTCATCATGCGAGGGCTCTCCGGAATTCTTCGAGGCCGGCCAGCAGTTCCGCCGCCGGGAGCGCACCGAGCTCCAGGGTCTGGGGTGCGGCGGCGCCGTCCTCCTCGTCCTCGGGCGGGGTGACCCGGGCGGTCAGCCGCCAGGCGTCGGCCGCCGGGCGGGCGTCGATGCGCAGGAAGTCCCCGGCCTCGACCGTGAACGGCTCGCCCGAAGCCAAGGCGGCCTGGAGCTGCTCCGCGAAGCCGTCCGCCTCGACGTCCCGCGCGCCAGGGAGCTCGAACTCACCGTGGCCGGCGCCGTCCTCGTACATCAGCGCCCAGACGTCGCCGGATCCGGCGAACTCCTCGGGTGTGACGCCCGTCTGCTCGGCGGCCAGCCGGACGCCCGGGTCCGCCGGGTCGATCTTCGGGCGCAGCAGGGCCACGTAGACCTCGCCGGCGCCGAGGAAGAGCTCGGGCCCCCCCACGACAATCGGGCTCACAGGCCGTACTCCTTCCAGCGGCGGTCCACCAGGGCAGCGGTGGCCGGGTCGGACTCCACCATGTCGGGCCAGCCGCCGTCGCGGGTGTAGCCCTCCTCAGGCAGCTTCTTCGTGGCGTCGATACCCGCCTTGCCGCCCCAGAACTGCTGGTACGAGGCGTGGTCCAGGTGGTCCACCGGTCCCTCGACGACGGTGAGGTCGCGGGAGTAGTCGGTGTTGCCGAGGGCTCGCCAGGAGACCTCGTGCAGGTCGTGGACGTCGCAGTCCTTGTCGACCACGATGATCAGCTTGGTCAGCGACATCATGTGCGCGCCCCAGATGGCGTGCATGACCTTCTGCGCGTGCTTCGGGTACTTCTTGTCGATCGAGACGATCGCGCAGTTGTGGAAGCCGCCCGATTCCGGGAGGTGGTAGTCCACGATGTCCGGCACGATGATCTTGAGCAGGGGCAGGAAGAACCGCTCCGTCGCGCGGCCGAGCGGGCCGTCCTCGGTCGGCGGCCGGCCGACGACGATCGACTGGATGAGCGGACGCCTGCGCATCGTCACGCAGTCGATCTTCAGGGCCGGGAAGGGTTCCTGCGGGGTGTAGAAGCCGGTGTGGTCGCCGAAGGGACCCTCCGGGAGCATCTCGCCGGGCTCCAGCCAGCCCTCGATCACGACCTCCGCGTTGGCCGGGACCTGGAGGGGGACCGTCTTGCAGTCGACCATCTCGATCCGCTTGCCCGCGACGAAGCCGGCGAAGAGGTACTCGTCGATGTCGCCCGGCAGCGGCGCGGTGGACGCGTACGTCACCGCGGGCGGGCAGCCGAAGGCGATCGCGACCGGCAGCCGCTCGCCCTTCGCCGCGGCGACGGCGTAGTGATTGCGGCTGTCCTTGTGGATCTGCCAGTGCATGCCGATGGTGCGCTTGTCGTGGCGCTGGAGCCGGTAGAGGCCGAGGTTGCGGACGCCGGTCTCGGGGTGCTTGGTGTGGGTCAGGCCGAGGTTGAAGAAGTCGCCGCCGTCCTTGGGCCAGGTGAAGAGGGCCGGGAGCTGGTCGAGGTCCACGTCGTCGCCGGTGAGGACGACCTCCTGGACGGGCGCGGAGTCGCCCTTCACCTTCTTCGGCGGCACGTGCACCATCGAGCCGAGCTTGCCGAAGGCCTCGCGGACCCCGATGAAGCCCTGCGGGAGCTCCGGCTTCAGCAGGCCGCCGATCTTCTCGCTGATCTCGCCGTACGACTTGAGGCCGAGGGCCTTCAGGAGGCGGCGGTCGGTGCCGAAGACGTTCATGGCCAGCGGCATCGCCGAGCCCCTGACGTTCTCGAAGAGGAGCGCCGGGCCCCCCGCCTTGTTCACTCTGTCGACGATCTCCCCGACCTCCAGGTACGGGTCGACTTCGGCCTTGATGCGCTTGAGGTCGCCCTCCCGCTCCAGAGCCCGGAGCAGCGAGCGGAGATCGTCGTAAGCCATAGGGGTCAGTATCCGTCACCAACTACCCTGGAGGCGTCACCGGGGCCCTGACGCGGGCCCCCCGTCACTGACTGGGAGTCGGTCCCACACCGTGCTGCGCTATCTGCCGTTCCTGCTGATCCTCGCGCTGACCATCTACGCCTTCATCGACTGCCTGAACACTCCGGAGGCGGAGGTGAAGCACCTCCCCAAGGTGGTCTGGGTGATCATCATCCTGCTCTTCTCCATCGTGGGGCCGGTCGTGTGGCTGTTCGCGGGCAAGGACCGGGTGGCCTCGGGCGGGGGCCGGGCGCGCCGGACGCAGTGGGTGGCGCCCGACGACAACCCGGAGTTCCTGAAGTCGCTGCGCGACGAGCAGGAGAAGAAGGACAAGGACCAGGACAAGGACCAGGGCTAGGTCCAGGGCTAGGTCCAGGGCCGGACCGGGGCCGGGTCCTGCGCGTCCACCCGCCCTGCGCGGGCGTCTAGCACGCCCACGGCAGCACGCGGGTGCCCTCCTCCCCCGGGACCGAGACCACGCCGTCCGCGCGCATCACGACGTAGGCCTCGAAGGTCTCGGCGGCGTGGATGCGGCGCACCGTGTCCGGGGGCAGGACGAGGGTCCGGCCGGCGGTGACCTTCTCGGTGCGGCCGGCGCAGGTGACCTCCAGGGAGCCGGCGGTCAGGGTCCACACCTGCTCGCGGCTGACGGAGTGCTCGGGGCCGGTGCTGCCGGCGGGCATGGCCACGTGCCAGCTGCTGAGCTCGGAGCTGCCGCGGCTGGGGGCGGCGAAGCCGGTCATGGTGGCGTTGGGGGTGGCGGTGACGTTCTCGGGGGAAGCGCTGATCACGTGCAAGGCGGGTCCTCGTCTTCTCACGGCATGCGAGTAAAGCTCCTTTACTTCGAGTGAGTAAAGCAGCTTGACTCGACCGTGTCACCATATTTGCGTGACGAGAGACGAGAACGAGGGCGTCGAGCTGCTGTTCCTGCTCGGCCTGGGCTTCCAGATGCTGCTGGGGGAATTCACCCGGCGCGTCGCCGAGGCCGGATACCCGGACCTGCGGCCGGTGCACGGCATGGCCTTCCAGGCCCTCCAGGGCGACGGCGCGACCGCCACCGAGCTCGCCGAGCGGCTCGGGGTGACCAAACAGGCCGCCGGACAGATCGTCGACGACCTGGAGAAGCGCGGCTACGTGCGCCGCGAGCCGCACCCCGGGGGCGGCCGCCGCAAGCTGGTGGTCCTGACCCCGGCGGCCCGTGACCACCTCGCCGTCGCGGGCCGGATCCTGCACGAGCTGGAGGCCGAACTGGGCCGCGGCACCGACCTCACCGCCCTGCGCGAGGGGCTCGGGCAGGTCGTGCGCACCTTCCACGGGGAGGGGGGACTACCGCCGCTGCGTCCGGTGTGGTGAGAGCGGCCTGCGGGACGGGCCTCAGGCGCGGGCGAGGGAGGCGTAGGCCTCGCGCAGGGCCGCCCAGCGGGTGTCCGTCCAGGCGGACCAGTCCGCCGGCCGCCCGGCCAGGGCGGAGTCCAGCAGCTCGAAGTGCTCGTGCCAGCCCGCCAGGCAGTCCAGGCGCTCGTCCTCCGGCCCGCCCCGCTCGTTCACGAACCGGATCACGGTCGAATCGGTCCCGACGGGCTCCAGGTGGAAACGGATCCGCCCGTGCTCGGTGACCGTGTACTCGGCGACCCGCTCCACGTCCCAGGCGGTGACCCGCCCGGTCGCCACGGTCCCGGTGTTCAGCCAGCGCAGCGTGATCGCCCCGCCGAGCCTGCGCTCCAGGACGTCCGCCGCCGCCAGCCAGCCGCGCAGCCCGTCCGGCGTGGTCAGGGCGGGCCACAGGGCCGCGTAGGCGTGCGGCAGGTGCAGCTCGAAGCGGAGCAGCCAGTGGTTCTCGCCGCGCTGCTCGCTGGTGGCATGGCTCACGAGCGTCATGCCACCAGCGTCCCACTCCCGCCGGTCAGACGCCCGCGTACGAGTGCTTGCCGCTGAGCAG
The DNA here is from genome assembly GCF_042894025.1 of Streptomyces sp. NPDC001549. Taxonomy (NCBI): domain Bacteria; kingdom Bacillati; phylum Actinomycetota; class Actinomycetes; order Kitasatosporales; family Streptomycetaceae; genus Streptomyces; species Streptomyces sp. NPDC001549. The sequence goes on along the minus strand of NZ_JBIAVJ010000024.1, from coordinate 46,746 downwards.
GATGTTCACGCCGTAGTAGTTCCAGATCCAGCAGGCGAAGGCGAAGAGCGCGAGGTAGGCGGCCTTGCGGCCCTTCCAGCCGGCGGTGGCACGGGCGTGCAGGTAGCAGGCGTAGGCCACCCAGGTGACGAAGGACCAGACCTCCTTGGGGTCCCAGTTCCAGTAGCGGCCCCAGGCGTCGCCGGCCCAGATCGCGCCCGCGATGATCGTGAACGTCCACAGCGGGAAGACGGCCGCGTTGATGCGGTACGAGAACTTGTCGAGGGAGGCCGCCGAGGGCAGCCGCTCCAGCACCGAGCTGCGGAACCTGCCCGGCGTGCGGCCCGCCTCCAGCTGGCTCTCGTAGGAGTCCCGGAAGAGGTAGAGGACCGCGCCCGCGGCGCCGATGTAGAAGACCGCGCCGCAGAAGATCGCCGTGGAGACGTGGATCCACAGCCAGTACGAGTGCAGGGCCGGGACGAGCTGGTCGCTGTCGGTGTAGAGCCAGGTGACCGCGATGCCGAGGTCCAGCAGGACGGTGGTGACCAGGATCAGGCCGAGCCAGCCGACGTTCTTCTTCAGGGCGAGCAGCACCAGGTACACGCCGACGGCCACCGTGGAGAAGGTGATCGAGAACTCGTACATGTTGCCCCAGGGGGCCCGCTCCACCGACAGGGCGCGGGCGACCACCCCGGCCGCCTCGACGAGGAAGGCGAGCGCGGTCAGCGAGACCGCGATCCGCCCGTACAGGTCGCCCTGCACGGTGCCGCCGGCGGCGCCGGGGCCGTCCGGGACGTCGCGGGTGCCGGCGGCGGAGCGGGTGGTGACCTTGGGCTGGTCGAGGACGGCGGTGGCCCCGCCCTTGCCGCGGACCTGCACGGCGGGGGCGGCCGCGGCCGCTCCGGCCGCGGCCGCGGCCTCCTTGGCGCCGGTCAGCGCGGCGGCCGTACGGCCCACCTTGCTGCGGCTGCCGAAGGTCCACTCGGCGATGTGCGCGAAGAAGGCGAGCATGTAGACCGCCATCGACGAATAGATCAGGTAGTTGCTGATCTCAGCCAGGTTCTCGTTGGCTGCGGCTGCGAGCGGCGTCATCCGCGCTCTCCTTCAGGGGTTTCTTCTACACGTGGTTCGGCCATTGCGGCAGGCGCCGTGGGCGCCTGCCGGTGCAGCTGGGCGGCGAGCTCCGCCAGCTCCTGCGGGAGCCTGGTGGACTCGCTGCGGCCCAGGCCCGCCATCTCGACGACGGTCACGCCGTCCTTGCCGGTCACCGCGCGGACCCAGATCCGCCGGCGCTGGATGAACAGCGATCCGGCCAGGCCCGCGATGGCGGCGATCGCACCCGTGAGGGCGAGGCCGCTGCCGGGCTGGTGGGTGACGGAGAAGGTGGCCCACCGCTCGATGCCCTCGAACTTCACGGTGCCCGCGCCACCCGGCAGGGTCATCGTGTCGCCGGGCGCCAGCTTCTGCTTGAACTGCCCGCCCGACTCGTCCTTGAAGGGCTCCATCTTGGTGGTGGTGAGCCGGTAGACGTTCTGCGGCAGACCCGAGTCCACGCCGAGGCTGCCGTGCCAGGCGTTGAGCATGAGCTGGGGGTTCAGGAGGGCGGGGAACTGCGAGAACATCGTGCCCATGCCCTCACCGGCGAAGCTCGGCACGAAGACGGCGTTGAAGCCGAGCTGCTCCTTCTTCCCGTCCTTGTCCTTGTAGCCGTCGGTGACCTTGACGGCTCCGGTGGAGGTGAGGTTGGCGTCCTGCGGGAGCATCGGCACGGCGTCCTTGAAGATCACCTTGCCGGTGGAGTCGGTCACCGAGACGATCGGCGCGTAGCCGTGGCCGAGCAGGTAGACCTTGGAGCCGTCGACCTCCAGGGGCTTGTTGACCTGGATCTCACGCTTCTGCGGAGCGCCGTGGGCGCCGTCCGAGAAGGTGACGTACGCCTTGAAGTCGCGCGGGGTGCCCCGCTGCGGGCCGGTCATCTCGTACGTCGCGTCGAACCGGTCCAGCGTGAAGCTGAACGGCGGCAGGTCGTCCGGGTCGAAGAGGGTGCCGGACTTGAAGTCGTCGTACTGGGTGAGCGTGTTCGAGAAGCCGGTGCCGCGCAGGACCAGCTTGCCGCCCTCGGACTTGAAGTACTGGCCCCAGGCGAAGGCCACCAGCATCACGATCAGCGCGACGTGGAAGATCAGGTTCCCGGCCTCGCGGAGGTAGCCCTTCTCCGCCGCGACGTGGCCCTCGCCGGCCTCGGTGCGGAAGCGGCTGCCGCGGAGCACCGTGCGCGCGTACGAGAGGACCTCGTCCGGGGTCTTGCCGGTGCGCCAGGTGGTGTGGGCGGGCAGCCTGTCGAGGCGCCGGGGGGCGGCCGGCGGGCGGCCGCGGAGCTGGCCGACGAACTGCCAGGAGCGCGGCACGATGCAGCCGATGAGCGAGATGAACAGCAGCAGGTAGATCGCGGAGAACCACACCGAGCTGTAGACGTCGAAGAGCTGGAGCTTGTCGGCGACGGTCACCCAGGAGGGGTTGTCCCGCTTCCAGTCGACGACCTTCATCGGGTCGACGTTGTTCTGCGGGATGATCGAACCGGGGATGGCGCCCAGGGACAGCAGGAAGAGCAGGATCAGCGCCACCCGCATGGAGGTGAGCTGCCGCCAGAACCAGCGGGCCCAGCCGATCACGCCGATGCCGGCGGCCGGCCCGGTGGGGCTGTCCTCCAGCGGGGCGGTGGAGAGCTGGGCACCTGCCGCGGCGTCGGTGGGGTCCGCCGCGGCGGACGTGTCGGTGCTCGCTTTGTCTGTCGTACTCATGTGCCTTTAGTCCTCAGATCCCCACCGTGAAGCCTTGGGTCCCGCTCTGCCTGTCGCTGACGATGCTGTCCCACGAACCTGTGATGCGGAACATCCGCATCACCCACGAGGTCACTTCTCCGCGAGGACCGGGTCGACCATCGACCGCAGCTGCTCGTCGTTGATCGGGGCCAGGGTGCGGGCGGCGATCCTGCCGTCCTTGTCGAGGACGATCGTGGAGGGGATGGCGTTGGGGTTGAGCGTGCCCTTGGGGAAGCGGAGCATCAGCTTTCCGGCGGGGTCGTAGAGGCTCGGGTAGGTGATCCCGTAGTTCTCTTCGAAGGCGATCGCGTTCTGTTTGCTGTTGTCGCGCGTGTTGATCCCGACGAAGGCGACGTCCTTGCCGGCGTCGGCGTACTCCTTGGAGACCGTCGCGAAGTACTTGGCCTCGTTGCGGCACGGCGGGCACCAGGAGCCCCACACGTTGAGGACCACGACTTTGCCCTTGAGCGTGGTGGTGTCGAGGGTCCCGTCGTCGACGGTCTCGCCGTCGAGCTTGGGGGCCTCGGCGCGCTCCTCCTTGGACACGGTGGAGATGCCGCTCGCACCCGAGACGTAGTTGCCGCCGGACCCGCTGACCGGCTTGCCGCCGTCAGGACCCCCGCACGCCGACAGCGTGAGGGCGCCGGCCAGGGTCGTCACGGCCAGCAGGGTGGCACGGCCGCCGGTCGAGCGGCGGCTACTACGACGGATACGCGCGCGGCTAAGGCTCATGTGAAAAGTTTCGCATGAGCAATTCGCGGATCTTCCGCACCCCCCGGAGCGGTGCCCGCGCCCTGGTCAGGCGAGGCTTCGCGGTCCGGTCAGGCGGCGGTCATGTACGCGCTCCAGCCGCCGGCCGGCGACTGGCCCGGGCCGAGGCCCCGGAGCCTGGCGAGCACCTTGGGGTCCTGGACCTCCAGCCAGTCGGTGAACTGCCGGAAGGACACGAGCCGTACGTCCCTTTTGTCCGCCATGCCTTTGAGTGCCTCCTCGACGGCATCCATGTAGATGCCGCCGTTCCACTCCTCGAAGTGGTTGCCGATGAACAGGGGCGCGCGGTTGGTCTCGTAGGCCCGCCGGAAGCCGCCCAGGTAGGTGGCCGAGGCCTGGGTGCGCCAGCCCGGGTAGTTGGCGGGCACGCCCCTCGTCGTGCTCTTCGACTGGTTGGCGAGGATGTTGTAGTCCATCGAGAGGACCTCGAAGGAGTGCCCGGGGAACGGCAGGGACTGCAGCGGCAGGTCCCAGATGCCGGACCTGCGCACCGGCCAGACCTGGAGGCCGCCGGGAGAGCTGGAGTCGTAGCGCCAGCCCAGCCGCCCGGCCGTCGGCAGCAGGCCGTCCCGGCCGAGGAGGCAGGGGGTGCGGGCGCCCTTCAGTTCCCTGGCGTAGTCGAAGGGCAGGGGTTCGAGGTCGGTGAATCCGGTGTTCGTGCGCCAGTTGGTGACGAACGACACGGCCTGGTCGATCTCGCGCTGCCAGTCGTCCGGCGTCCACCTGCCGACCGAGCCGGAGCCGGCGCAGAAGTGGCCGTTGAAGTGGGTGCCTATCTCGTGCCCGTCGAGCCAGGCCTGGCGCACGTGGGTGAGGGTGGAGCGGACGTTCTCGTCCTTGAGGTAGCCGATGTCCGAGGCCCCGACGGGGTTGTTCGGCGGCCGGTAGAGGTGCCGCTTCGACTCGGGCAGCAGGTAGATGCCCGAGAGGAAGAAGGTCATGGCCGCGCCGTGGTCCTTGGCGAGCTTGAGGAAGCGCGGGAAGAGACCGTTGCCGATCTCCCCCGCGCCGTCCCAGCTGAAGACGACGAACTGCGGCGGGGTCTCGCCCGGCTGGAGCGGCACGGGCGCGTCCGGCTGGTTCGGCTGCGGGCCGGTGTCGGCGGTGGAGCCGTCACCGATGGGCCTGGCCGCCGGCTTCTCACCGGGTTTCGGGTTCTTCGGGTTCCTGGCGGGTCCGGGAGCGCCGGGACCGGACGTGTCCGATGAGCCGCAGCCCGCGATTCCCATCGCGGCGGCCGCACCGAGTCCCAGTCCCAGCAACCCCCTCCGACTGACTCCCCTGATGTCGCGCATGTCACCGTCCCCACTGTCGACCACCCATACCGACCCGAAGTCCATATAAACGGACAATCAGATCGGACATGCGAGCTGACACGGTGATTCCCGCGCGACTTGTATTTACTTGGGCCGAACCGTAACGGCCTGTAACAGTCGGTCGATCAAGACCCGATCAGGCCGGCCGGGCCCGGATCAGGCGCCGAACGCCTTGGACGCACCCTTCACCGGCTTGGCCCCGGCCAGCAGATGGGCCGGGACCAGGTCCCGGGCCGGCTCGCTGTAGCCCACCGACACCAGCTTGTCGCCCTGGAAGGTGAAGGAGGTCATCGAGGCGAGCGTGCACTGCCGGCGCCGCGGGTCGTGCCACAGCCGGCGCTTCTCCGCGAAGCTGCGCACGATCCAGATCGGCAGCTGATGGCTGACCGCCACCGCCTCACGGCCGCGGGCCGCGTCGCGCGCCGCCTCCAGCGCGCTCATCATCCGGACGACCTGCTCGACGTACGGCTCGCCCCAGGACGGCTTGAACGGGTTCGTCAGGTGCTTCCAGTTGCCGGGCTTGCGCAGCGCGCCGTCACCGACGCCGAAGGTCTTGCCCTCGAAGACGTTCTCCGCCTCCAGCAGCCGCGCGTCGGTCGCCAGGTCCAGGCCGTGGACCTTGGCGATCGGCTCCGCCGTCTCCTGCGCGCGCTCCAGCGGGGAGGACACCACGTAGGCGATGTCCCGGCCCTTGAGGTGCTCGGCGACCCTGTCCGCCATCTGCCGGCCCAGTTCGGAGAGGTGGTAGCCGTCACGGCGCCCGTAGAGCACACCCTCGGGGTTGTGCACCTCACCGTGGCGCACCAGGTGCACGACGGTGAGCTCGGGGGCGGCGGGCGTGGCGGGCGTGGCGCTGCTGCTCATGCGGTGGCCTCCGCGGCGGCTCGGGCGGCGGCCGGCAGCGCCGCCGCGATGCGCTCGATCGCCTTCTCGTCGTGGGCGGTGGAGACGAACCAGGACTCGAAGGCGGACGGCGGCAGGTAGACACCCTGCGCCAGCATCGAGTGGAAGAAACCGTTGAAACGGAAGCTCTCCTGCTTCTTGGCGTCGTCGTAGTTGCGCACCTCGTCCTCGGTGAAGAAGACGGAGAACATGTTGGACGCGGTCTGCAGCCGGTGCGCCACGCCCTCCTTGGTGAGCGCGCCGGTGACCAGGCCCTGGATCTCCTTCGAGACCGCGTCGACCTTCTCGTACGCGGCCGCGTCCAGCAGGCGCAGCTGCGCGAGACCGGCGGCGGTGGCGATCGGGTTACCGGAGAGCGTGCCGGCCTGGTAGACGGGACCGGCGGGGGCGAGGTGGCCCATGACGTCGGCGCGGCCGCCGAAGGCCGCGGCGGGGAAGCCGCCGCCCATGACCTTGCCGAAGGTCATCAGGTCGGGCTTGACCCCGTCGACGCCGTACCAGCCGGCGCGGGAGGTCCGGAAGCCGGTCATGACCTCGTCGGAGATGTAGAGCGCGCCGTTCTCCCGGCAGAGGTCCGCGAGCCCCTGGTTGAAGCCCTCGGCGGGGGTCACCACACCCATGTTGCCGGGCGCGGCCTCGGTGATCACGCAGGCGATCTCGCCGGGGTGCGCGGCGAAGGCCGCCCGTACCGCTTCGAGGTCGTTGTAGGGGAGGACGATCGTGTCGCCGGCCTGCGCGCCCGTCACACCGGGGGTGTCCGGAAGCGCGAAAGTCGCCAGACCGGAACCGGCGGCGGCCAGCAGCGCGTCCACGTGACCGTGGTAGCAGCCGGCGAACTTCACGACCTTGGCGCGACCGGTGAAGCCGCGGGCCAGCCGGATCGCCGACATGGTCGCCTCGGTGCCCGAGGAGACCAGGCGGACCTGCTCCACGGGTTCGATGCGCGCGACGATCTCCTCGGCGAGCGCCACCTCGCCCTCACCGGGCGTACCGAAGGAGGTACCGCGGGCGACGGCCGCCTGGACGGCCTCGATCACCTCGGGGTGCGAATGGCCGAGGATCATCGGCCCCCACGAGCACACGAGGTCGACGTACTCACGACCGTCGGCGTCGGTGAGGTACGGACCGGTCCCGGACACCATGAACCGGGGCGTACCGCCCACGGCGCGGAAGGCGCGCACGGGAGAGTTCACGCCGCCGGGGGTCACGAGGGAGGCGCGCTCGAAGAGCGTCTGCGAAACTGGGGCTTCATACGGGTACGGGTAGCTCACACCAGCCATGGTCTCAGAGGCCGCGACAGACTTGCGGACGGGCGTTTCACCGCGTCGCCGCGGGGGAGGTCACTGCCATGATGATCAGGCTGCGTGGCGGGGGCCGCGGGGCCGGGGCGAGCAAGACCAGTCGGGTGGAGATATGCAACGCGGTGGTGGACCGGGCGAGGGAACGGACGGCCTCGATCCGCAGCGCGCCCGCGAGGCCCGCCGCCGGGGCAGGCACCGCCGCCACGGCATGGAGGCGGCCGACGCCGCCCCCGGGCCGGCGACCCCGTCCGAGGACCTGCCCAAGGGCCGTGGCATGGGAGTGACGTACAAGTACTTCGGCGCCCCCGACGGAGCCACGGCTGCCCGGGTCCCGGTCACGATGAGGCCGGAGGAGCTCGGCGGCGACGAGCTCGGCATGGGCGGACTCTTCACCAAGATCAAGCCGGAAACGGTGGCCGCGATGGTCCTCACCGGCATCGAAGGCATACCGCTCCACAAGGTGCCCCCGCTGGAGCTGGTCGTCCTCCACCCCGACTACGCGGTGGTCAAGCTTCCGATGACCGTGGTCGACCCGCTGCGCGGAATCGGCGAGGAATCGGTGGGCGCGGCGGCCTTCATCTGGTCCACGGTCCCGGACCGCGGCGGCCCGAGCGACGCCTTCAACGTCTACCAGCTGCTCCACGAGTGGCAGGATTTCAGCCACCGCCTCCACGAGGCCGGACACCAGCCGTACTGCCTGGTCTGGCCCTGACCCGCCGCGAGGAGCCCGGGCGCCTTCGGCGGGTCCGCCGCGAGGAGCCGGTACAAGGCTGAAGGCCCCGGCATTGCCCTTCAGCACCTGTCCGGGTCTACGCCACGGGTGCACATGGGTAGTGGCAGGTGAGCGGGAGGGGTCTCGTGCGCGCGAAGGCGAATGACCGCAGCGGTTCCACCGGCGAGCAGCCGGTCCGGCCCGACCGCACACCCCGGCCCGGGCAGCCGCGGTCGCCCGTACCGGCGACGGGACGTACCGGCAGGCAGCCGCGGCAGACAGCCTGCAGAGCGGTTGGGTCTTCCCCCGGGTGTGCCCGAACGGGCATGTCGCCGGGCGGACGTCGCGGGTAAGCAGGTGTACGTCCCGCCGCGTCCCCCGAGAGGCATGCCCATGCGTATCCCCGCCCGTGACAAAGCAGCAGCCGATGCCTCCAAGGACAGCTCCGCCCCGTCCCGGCAGGCGCGTACGGCTGAGGAGCGGGCCCCCGCCGCTCCCGCGTCGGCGACACTGCCAGCGCTCCAGCGGTCCGTCGGCAACGCGGCGGTGACGCGCATGCTCGCGGCGGGCCACGGCGCCGGTCCCGGGCACGAGGACGCGCCGGTCCAGCGGGCGACCGCGCATGACGTGCTCCGGTCGCCCGGGCAGCCGCTCGAAGGACCCCTGCGCGAGGAGATGGAGAGCCGGCTCGGCGCCGACTTCTCCGACGTACGGGTCCACTCCGGTCCTCTCGCACAGCGGTCCGCGGCCGAGATGGGGGCCCAGGCGTACACCTCCGGCAGGGACGTCGTGATCGGAGCGGGCGGCGGTGACAAGCACACCCTCGCACACGAGCTCACCCATGTGATCCAGCAGCGGCAGGGGCCGGTCTCGGGGACCGACACGGGCCACGGGCTGCGGGTCAGCGACCCCGGCGACCGGTTCGAGCGGGAGGCCGAGGCCAACGCGAGCCGGGTCATGGCCGGGCCCGCGCCCGTCCAGCGCGCCGCCTGCGAGGAACACGGCACGCACGGCACGCACGGCCCGCACGCCACGCACGCGCCGGGATCCGGCGGGCGGGTCGCCGTCCAGCGCAAGGGGCCCGAGGAGCTCGGCCCCACGCTGCCGGCCGACCCGCCGCGTCCCGGGAAGCTGCTGGGCCGGCTCATGGCGCGCAACCCGGCGCCGGCGGACCCGTTGGTGGCGCAGGTGCGGGCGGGCATCGCCGCGTACGACAGCGATCCCGTCCGCGACCCCATGCACTGCATGATCGAGCTGTCGCGCCTCACGCAGGAGATCGCCCCGGCCGAGGACGACGCGCCCGCGGCCGTCAAGCCCTGGCTGGCCGCCGCGCTCGAGATCGTCAAGGCCGAACTGGTGCTGGTGAACGACCAGCTCGTCCGCGACGCCGAGCTCCCCGACGAGGCGGGGGCGCCGTTCAGCGCGATGACCACGAACGGCATGCTGTGGCAGGAGGCGCAGTGGGCCGACAGCGCGGCCGCGTTCCAGATGCACGGGCCCAGCTACTTCCGCGAGCTGTCGGAGCTCAACCGGGCCGGGATGACCAAGGAGATCGCCGGGGGCCAGGGTGACCGGAACTGGGTCCCCGACGTCAGGACCAAGCTGACGACCGCGCTGCAGCAGAGCGTGCTGTGCCACTACACGGGCAGGTCACGGGCCGAGTCGATGCTCGCCCAGGGACAGATGAAGTCCAAGACCGAGCTGCTCAGGGCGAACCCGGACGCGCCGAACAACTCTGAGGCGTACGACAAGCACGTCCTGGCCAACGAGGGCTTCGTCTTCTTCTTCCTGGAAGTGCAGGACAGCCCGTTCCGGCCGACGCGGTTCAGCGGCGACGACGAACCGGCCCGGATCCAGATCCCGCTCACCGAGTCCCCCCTCATGAGCCAGGGCTGGCTGATGCTCAGCGACTTCGCACAGCGCGAGTACCCCACCGTGCGCGCGCGGCCCGAGGACCCGGCGCAGACGGAGAGCAAGCTGAACACCCGTGAGGACGCCTTCTCGGAGGGGTTCACGCTGCCGGTGCGGAAGTTCGACGTCGGCGCTGGGGCGGCGGCCGGCTCGCTGGACATGGAGGCGGTCATGGACGCGATGGGCAACGAGTCGGACCAGGAGCGAAGGGGGCAGATCCTCTTCTCCACGACCCAGGCTCTGTCGGACGCGCACAGCGCCATGACCTACGGATCCGGTGCGCAGGAGCAGGTCCATTCGGAGCGGCTGCGGTCCAACACCCTGATGGGCCGGGACATCGTGCCGGGTCTGGCGGAGCGGGCCGTCGTGGAGATCCAGCGCCTCGAAGCGGTGAACCCGCAGCTCGCGGACCGGCTCAAGGCGATGTCCGGCGCCGATCTGATGCGTTTCCTCCTCAAGGACCTGCTGCGGCCACAGGCGATGCTGCCGAACACGGTCGACCTCGGCGCGGCCACGGTGGTCCTGGAATCCGGTCAGCAGGTGGGAGTCCCCACGCACTGACCGGACCAAAAGAGAGAGACCAATTCAAGCCATGCTTGGCGCTTCGTCAACTGGCGCCATGGCTACCGGGGTTAACCGTTCCAGGCACTGCCGAAACGAAAGCGTGCGGTTGCGAGGAGAACGCCCGATCGATCCTCAGGAGTACCGATTTCCGGACGCCAGGGCAAAGGCCCCCTTTGCCCTGGCGTACAACCTGACCGACTATGTCCGTGCCGCTCGGGTCACCGGAGGTCGCTCAGCACACCGCTCACGTTGAGCACCTCGTGACACTCCTGCGCCTGACGGCCGGTGGCCGGGGTGCCTGGCTTTGCACAGGTCACCTGCACGGTCACAGTCTGGCTCTCGGCGATGCTGATGGGGGTGACCCAGTGGTAGTCCTGGTTGCGGAACGTCTCCAGCGCGATCGTCGTGATCTTGCGGTCGCCGAAGTCGATCGTCACCACTCCTTCGTCGCCCTGGAAATTCGCGACAACGATGTCCGTGATCCCGAAGGCCTTGCCCGCGGGCACCGTGTAGGTACCGGTCTTGGTCTGCCCGCCACCGGTCTGCAGGTCGATGGTGGCCGAGCTCTGCTGTCCTGCGGCCCCGGTACCGCCGCCTCCGGTACCGCCGCCGGTGCCGCCTCCCGTACCGGCTCCGCCCGCCCCGGGCTGGGTGCCCCTGCCGCCGCCCGGCTGCTTGCCGTCGCCGGTCACCGGGGTCTGCCCGTTCAGGTCCGCGCTGGGCGTCGGCTTCTTCTGGACCGCCTCGTCGGCGGCCTCCTTGGCCGTACTGCGCACGGCCGGACGCACCAGCAGGAACCAGGCGAGCAGCAGCGCGAGCAGCGCGGCCAGTACCGCGAGCAGCCACGTCGGGAAGATCGGGATCTGGACGAACTCCGCATCCAGCGGCGCCCGGACGGGGTCCGGCTCCGGCCGCGCCCTGCCGTCCTCACCGTCACCGTCACTGTGGGCTTCGACTTCGGCCACGGCGACGGTGAACGGCCAGGTCACCGGGGCCCCGAACCACACCGGCCTGCCGGTGCGGACCCGCAGCCCCACCTCCGCCGACTCCCCCGGCTCCAGCTTCAGCGCCGTGGGGGTGAAGGCGAACTTCAGCTCCTCTCCCGCCTGGGCGGGCGTGAAGTCCAGCCGTACGGGGCAGTTGCCCTCGTTGCGCACGGCCAGTCGATAGCGTCCGCGCAGCCAGCCGCGGCGCCGCCTGGGAGCGCTCTCGGCACGCAGCTCCCGGAACTCCTCGATGTGCACGGTGGTCTCGGGGACCCGCACGGCCTCGGGCTGCTCGGTGGGCAGCACACGGACGGCGAGCGGCACGTCCCCCGCCCGTACCTGCGGTGAGCGGGGCGGTGCCAGACGGATCGTCACCGTTTCCGACGTGCCGGGGTAGAGCGAGACGCGCTCGGGTTCCACCGTGGTCCAGGCAGCGCAGTCGCCGACGACCTCCAGGCGGTACGCCTCGACGATGTCGCTGTCGTTGCGGACGGTCAGGCTGGTGGATGCGGTACCGCCCGGCGTCACCGACACCGGCGGAATGTCGAGGCCGGGCGCGCCAGGGCTTGAAGAGGCTGCTGGGGATATCACACCACGACGCTATGCCGCCGCCCCCGCCACCTCCACGGACGCGAGGGCAACGCCCCGGGCAACCCGAATGCCCCTTCAGACGCTCATCAACTACGAGTGCCCAACCACTTGTTGATCATTCCTCTCCATCCGTAACCCCACATACGCATCATGGAACAGGTACGACACATGACCCAGCCTGACAACAACGGACCCGTCTCCTCATCCGGCGCCGGCGAACGGGTCACCGTGGCCGTGTACGCACCGGACCCGATCCTGCACGTCGGGGTCGTCCACCAGCTGCGCCAGCGCCCCGAGATCGAACTCGTCGACGCCGCCGACGGCGCGCAGGTGTCGCTCGTCGCCGTGGACAGCGTGGACGACGAAACGGCCGCCCTGCTGTACCGGCTGCGGCACGACTCCAGCACGCGCACCGGGCTCGTGGTCGGCACGTTCGAATCCGGGGACGCCTTGCAGCGCGCCATCGAATGCGGGGTCACCGCGGTGCTGCGACGCAGCGAGGCCGACCAGGACCAGCTCCTGCGTCTGGTCCTGGCGATAGCCAACGGCGAGGGCATGCTGCCCGGCGACCTGCTCGCCAAGCTCCTCGACCACGTGGGCAGCCTGCAGCGTTCGGCCCTCGACCCGCACGCCGTGTCCCTGTCCACCCTGACCGCGCGCGAGGCCGACATGCTGCGCCTGGTGTCGGAGGGTCTGGACACCGCGGAGATCGCGCGCAAGACCTCGTACTCCGAACGGACCGTCAAGAACGTGCTGCACGAGATCATCACGCGGCTGCACCTGCGCAATCGCACGCACGCGGTCGGCTACGCCCTGCGCAACGGGCTGATCTGACCGTACGGCGGGGAGCCTGCGCGCACGGCGGCAGCCCGCCGGCCCGGGCGGACCGCACCCCCCGCTGCCCGAAAGCGCACCGGGCGCTTCCCCCGGGAGCGGCCCCACGGCCCTGCCGGCCGCACGCGCCGGGCCGCAAGGTGGCGGGGTCATACGTGAAAGCTGTACCGGACTGTGAGGTGGACCGTGATGGGCACGGGTGGCTCCGGCAGTCGTCGACGCCGCTGGGGGAGGGCCGGCGCGCCGTTGCTGCTGCTGGTGCCCTTGCTCGCGGTGACGGCGGCCACCGGCCCGGGCGACGCCGAGGCGCGCCCCCTGGCGGCCGACGCCGGTGACGGCCGGGTCGTGTACGCCGGCACGCGCCACCGCAGCCTGGGCCGGGTGGCGACCGGCACGTCCAGCTCCCCGCTGTTCGGCGAGGGCCCGGCCCACCTGGACACCCAGCCCGCCGCACTGGGCGACCAGCTGGTCTTCGCCGGCCGCCGCGACGAGCGGACCCCGCAGGTCTACCTGCGCTCCGCGGACGGCTCGGTGCGCCGCCTGACCAGCGGCCTGGACGTGGCGAACCCCCGGCTGACCCCGGACGGCCGGTCGGTCGTCTTCGACTCGGCCCAACCCGCCCCGGCCGGCGGCATCCAGCGCGACCTGTGGCTGGTGCGCACCGACGGCACCGCCCTCACCCGGCTGACCGACTCCCCCGCGAACGAGGAACACCCCACGGTGTCGCCGGAAGGCGGACGCCTGGCGTACTCCTCGGACGGCGACGCAGCCGCCGGCCGGCAGGTCTACGTACGCCCCCTGCGGGGCGGCGCAGCCACCCGCGTGACCGACCCCGCCAACGGCAAGGCCACCGAGCCGGTGTGGAACCCGGTGGACGACAAGGCGAACCGGGACGTGATCGCCTACACGGCCACCGGACCGGCCGGGCCCCGCCTGCGGTGGACCGACGGGCGCGGCGACGGCCCGCTGCTGGCGGGCGCCCAGGCGGGCTGGCGTACCCACGGGGCAGCGTGGCTGCCCGACGGGAACGGTGTGCTCTTCCTCAGCCCCGACCGCACCTGTGACTGCGAGGGCGACTGGGACCACGTCTTCCGGGTGCCCGCGCACTCGGCGGACCCGCCCAAGGTGGAGCTCAGCGAGGACCGCGAGGTCGGCTCGCCCACCTGGCTCGGCCCGCTGAACGGCGGCGGCGTCGTCGTCGAGCGGACCTCGGCGGCCGGACCGCACGTGGTGACCCTGCAGGACGCCCGGATGGACGGCTCCGACCCCCGCGACCTCGGCCTGACCATCCTCAAGGAGGACCCGGCGGCCGACACCAACACAGACCCGGCCAAGGATCCGCTGTTCCAGCCCGCACCCGGGTTCGACCCGTGGACCGAGCGGCAGAACTACACGCCCGACGGGCGCCGGATCGTGCTGACCCGCTTCGAGGACACGCCCGACGGACGGATCGAACGGATCTGGACCGCGGACGCCGACGGTTCCCGCGCGGCGGCCATGCCGCTCGCGGGCCGCGGCCCCAAGGACTGGGACACCGACCCCGCGTTCTCCCCCGACGGCCGGTTCCTGGCTTTCACCCGGACCTCGCCCGGCGGCGTCGGCGGTGCCGCGGGCCCCGCGCGCATCCTGATCGCGGACGCCGCCACCGGCGCGATCCGCGGGGAGATCGCCCCGCCCGCCGGCCAGGCCCGGAGCGGCGATGCCCAGCCCACTTGGTCCTCCGACGGCACGACACTGGCCTTCACCCGCAACCTCGTGATCAACGACAAGGGCGGCAACAAGCACATCTGGACCGTGCCCGTGGATCATCTGGACCGGCAGCGCGACCTGAGCGCCACCATGTGTCCCGGTTCCTGCGAAGTCATCGACGACAGCCCGGCGTTCTCACCGGACGGCGCCACCATCGCCTTCAACCGCAAGAACGGCGGCGGCCGCGTCGACGAGCGCAGCGGCATCCTGCTCGCCTCCGCGGCCGGCGGTGCCTGCCGGGTCCTGCTGCCCGACGCCGCCCGCGACCTGCCGGGGGCCTGCGGCCGGGAACTGCCCGAGCCCACGGCCAAGGGACCGTTCCAGCCCCGCGACGCCGCATGGACCGCCGACGGCAAGAGCCTGGTGCTCAGTGCCCGCGGCTCACGGGCCCCCAACAGCCCGGAGAAGCTGAAGCTGGTGGACGTGGCCTCCGGCGACCACAACCTGCTCGTCACGGGCCTGCCGGGCCGCCAGAAGGAGCCCGGCGTGCAGCAGTCGGTGGACCTCGCGGTGCGGGCCCCCGAGAAGGCCGCCCCGCTCACCGTCGGCGGCTCCGGCACGGTCCGGGTGGACGTCGTCAACCAGGGCCCGGCGGCCTCACCCGGTACCCGGCTGACCGTCGCGCCCCCGCTCGGCGTGAGCGTCACCGCGCTCACCGCACCCGGTGCCACGTGTGACGCGGCGGCGCTGACCTGCACCCTGGGCGTGGTGCCCGCCGGCGCCACCGTCCCGGTGACCGTCACCCTCACCGGCGTCACCCCCGGGGACCAGCCGGTGGACTGGTCGGTCACCGGCACCGTGCTCGACCCCCGCCCCAGCGACAACTCCGGACGGACCGTGGTGCCGGTGCGCGAGGCCCCCGTACCCCCGAAGCCGACCCCCACCCCGCCGACTCCGACCCCTGCCCCGCCCACGCCGACTCCGGCCCCGCCCACTCCGACTCCGGCCCCGCCGACGAACCAGCCCACGCCGCAGCCGGAGCCGCCCGCGCCCCCGGCCGGCCCCGGGCTGAGCATCACGGCGCAGCCGAACCCCGGCTACGTCGGCGGCCGCGTCGTCGTCACGTACACCGTCCGCAACGGCCGCAACGCCCTGGCCACCGGCCTGCGGCTGCGCATGGGCCTTCCGCAGGGCGTGCCGAGCGCCGGGCCGCCGCCGGGCTGCGACCAGAACGGGGAGTGCGCACTGCCGGACCTGGCGCCGGGCGCACGGACCGTCCTGCGGGTCGTCC
Organism: Streptomyces sp. NPDC001549; assembly: GCF_042894025.1. NCBI lineage: Bacteria > Bacillati > Actinomycetota > Actinomycetes > Kitasatosporales > Streptomycetaceae > Streptomyces > Streptomyces sp. NPDC001549. Next base: position 31,076 of record NZ_JBIAVJ010000024.1, on the reverse strand, counting down.
TCAACCCGGACAAGGCGCTCACCGCTCTGGTGACCGGCAGCCTGACCACGACCGGCACGGACGCCGACCCTGGTGACAACACCGCCCAGCAGCAACTGCGCATCCTCCAGCCGCGCATCGTCGCCGTGCCGCCGATCGGCAAGCCCGGCTTCGTCACCTCGGTGCGCGGCGAGGACTTCCCGCCCGGCGTGCCGGTGCGGTTCACGTGGAAGCCGGGCATCACGGCAGCGGCGGCACCGACCTTCCCGCAGCGCGACGGCACGTTCATCGGCCAGCTGCTGATCCTGGCCAAGGATCAGACGGGCCCACGGATCATCACCGCCAGCGGCCCCGGGTTCTCGCCGGTGCAGACCGACTTCCTCGTGGTCAACGGCTCGGTGCAGCCGCCCGACGAGGTGACCCGCCGGTGATCCACGAAGTCGACGAGGGGCTGCGCCGGCTGCTGGCGGAGTCCGGCCTGGAGGCGTCGGGCGTCGAGGTGGTCTTCGACGCCCCGACGAGCGACTGGGCGGCGCGCCGCAGCGCGCCCACGGTCTGCGTGTTCCTGTACGACATCCGCGAGGACCACACCCGGCGCGGCAGCGGCGCGGGCGAGGTGTACGACGCGGACGGGTTCGTCGTCGCGCGCCGCACCCCGCCGCGCTGGTTCGAGCTGACGTACCTGGTCACCGCCTGGGCGAGCCGACCGCAGGACGAGCACCGGCTGCTCTCCCAGGTGCTCTCCTGCCTCGTGAACACCGACACGCTGCCCCCGCACACGCTCACCGGCACGCTCGCCGACCTCGGTCTGCTCGTGGACGTGGACGCGGGCGGCACCGGCATGGACGCACCGGCCGCCTCCGACGTGTGGTCCGCGCTCGGCGGCGAGCTGAAGCCGTCCCTCGGGCTGCGCGTCAAGGCACCGCTGGCGGGCATCAGCAGGACCGCGGCCCCGCCGGTCACCGAGGGGCTCGTCGTGAACTCCGTACCGCAGGCCGCACCGGACGGGGCCGCGGCCGGGCGACGGCTGCGCTACACCGAGCTGGGCGAGCCGGGAGCAGAGGGCTTCGGCGGATCCCGGGAACGACCGGGCGCCCCCGCGCGCCGCCGGCGGGGGGAACGGCAGCCGTGACGCACACCGTCCGGCCGGCGACCGCACCCGCGGTCCCGGCCGACACCACCCCGTACCTGTGGACGCGGCTCCAGCTCGTCGAGGAGCGGGTACGCCGGGCCGTGGAGCTCCGGCGGGCCGTCGATCCCGACCCGGACGACCCCTACCGGGGCCAGTACCTCACGCCCGAGGCGGTCGCCCGTATCCTGGACGCACCGCACGGCCCCGGCCTGCCCGCGCTCGCACCGGCCGCGCCACCGCCCGGCTCTCCGCTCGACGTCCTCGCCGCGCGCTTCGCGCTGGAGCCGCTCGACGTGGACCTGCTCCTGGTGGCCATGGCACCGGACCTGGACGCCCGCTTCGAACGGCTCTACGGCTACCTCAATGACGACCTGACGCGCCGCCGGCCCACCGTCGGCCTCGCCCTCGAACTGTGCGGCCGCACCGGGTCGGCCGCCGCGCGGTTCCGGCTCTCCCCCACCGCACCGCTCGTCGCGGGCGGTCTGGTGGAGGTCACCGAGCCCGAACGGCCGCCCCTGTCACGGGTGCTGGCCGTCCCGGACCGGGTCACCGCCCATCTGCTGGGCGACGCCTCGCCCGACCCGCGTCTGGCCGATGTGCTCGGTCAGGCCCACGACGACCCGGCCGTCGACCCGGCCGAGCTGCGGCGGACCGTCGCCGCGGCCGGCAGCGGCACCCGCCATGTCCACCTGCGGGCCCGCGGCGGCGATCCGCAGGGCCTGGCCGCCGCCGCGCTGCACGCGTGCGGGCCGGGCCCCCTGGCCCTGGACGCGGCGGCACTGGCCCAGCACGCCCGCGCCGTGCCCGAACTCGCCCGCGCCACCGCCCGCGAGGCCCGCCTGACGGGTGCCGGTGTGCTGCTGGGGCCGCTGGAGGAACTGCCCGACAAGCCCGACGAGCGGGCCCGCGTCCTGCGCACGCTGTGCACCGCGCTGCGCGGCATCCCCCTGTTCACCTACGGAACGAGCGGCTGGGAACCCGCCTGGGCGGCCGACACCCCCGTCACCCTGACGGTGGCGGCTCCCACCCCCGACCGGCACGTCACCCGCTGGCGGCACGCGCTGGAGGGCGCCGCCGGAGAACACGGCGCGGGTGGCGACGCCCATGCGCTCGCCCGGTCCGTGTCCGCGCACCGCCTCGACGCCGGGCAGCTGCGGCGCGCCGCCGACACCGCGGTGCGCACCGCCGCGCTCGACGGCCGCCCGCTCTCCCCCGACGGCCTGCGTACCGCCGTACGGGCCCAGAACGGCGCGGGGCTCGCCCGTCTCGCCCGTCGGGTGGAGCCCGCGGTGGGCTGGGACGACCTGGTGCTGCCCGCCCCCACCCACCGCCGGCTGCGTGAACTCGCCGTGCGCGCCCGCCACCGCGACCAGGTGCTCGGGCAGTGGGGCATGCGGCCCGGCGGCGGGCGCGGGCGCGGGGTGATCGCGCTGTTCGCCGGGTCCTCCGGCACCGGCAAGACCATGTCCGCCGAGGTGGTGGCGGCCGACCTGGGCATGGACCTGTACGTGGTGGACCTGTCCACGGTCGTCGACAAGTACGTCGGCGAGACCGAGAAGAACCTGGAGCGGATTTTCACCGAGGCGTCGGCCGTCAACGCGGTACTGCTGTTCGACGAGGCCGACGCGATCTTCGGCAAGCGCTCGGAGGTGAAGGACGCCCACGACAAGCACGCCAACATGGAGTCGGCCTACCTGCTCCAGCGGATGGAGTCGTTCGACGGCATCGCCGTCCTCACCACCAACCTGCGGGCCAACCTCGACGAGGCGTTCACCCGCCGCCTGGACGTGGTCGCGGACTTTCCGGTGCCCGACGCCGCCCAGCGCCTGGCCCTGTGGGAACGGTGCCTGGGCGACCGACTGCCCCGGGCCGGCGACCTCGATCTCGGCTTCTGCGCGGACCGGTTCGAACTGGCCGGAGGCTCGATCCGGGCCTGTGCCGTGACGGCCGCCTACTTCGCGGCCGCGTCGGGTGAACCGCTGACCATGCGCCAGGTGGTGACGGCGGTCGCCCAGGAGTATCGCAAGCTCGGCCGCCTGGTCCTGGAGGGCGAGTTCGGACCGTACCTGAGCCAGGTCACCGGCGTGTGAGCCGTGGCGGCCGACGGGCCGGGCACGGTGCCTGGCCGGTCCGGCGGGGGCGACCGGGAGGGCAGCGCACTTGCCCCCGGCCAGGTCCGAACGCCCTTGTCCCGGGCGGCGGCCGCCGGAAAGGCTGTGGTCAGACCTGATTGCGAAGCCGTAACCCGAAGGAGCGAGCATGCCGACGTACCTCACCCCGGGCGTGTACGTGGAGGAGGTGCAGTCCGGTGCTCGCCCGATCGAAGGGGTCGGCACCGCCGTCGCCGCGTTCGTGGGCTTCGCCCAGAGCGGCCCGTTCCACGAGCCCACGCTGGTCACCAACTGGGACCAGTACAGCCAGCACTTCGGCGGCTTCACCGAGGGCACCTACCTGCCCCACGCCGTCTACGGCTACTTCGCCAACGGCGGCGGCGCCGCGTACGTCGTCCGCATCGGCGGGCCCGCCCAGGGCGCCTCCGCACCGGCCGCCGCGGGCGCCGTCCCCCAGCCCCGCGCCGTCGAGCCGGTCGAGCTCGGCGGGTTCCTGATCGCGGCCCGGCCGGGCGCCACCGGAGTCTCCGTGGAGATCGCCGAAGCGGAGGGCGAGAACCCGCCCGAGGACCGCTTCAAGGTCCTGGTCCGCCAGGGCGAGCAGGTCGCCGAGACCTACGAGGTGTCCGCCCGCAAGAACGTCAAGGGCTACCTCGTCACCCAGGCCCGCGCCTCGAAGCTGATCGAGGTCACCGAGCAGCGTGGCGCCGCCCAGACCCGGCCCGCCGGACAGACCGTCGTCGTGCCCGACGCCTCCGCCGCGTCGCCCGCCGCGGCCGGCCGCGGCGGCGTGGCCCGGCTCGACCCGGCCGAGTACGTCGGCGACTCCGCCGCCCGCACCGGGTTCGCCGGCCTGGAGACCATCGACGAGATCACGATGGTCGCGGTGCCGGACCTGATGAGCGCCTACCAGCGCGGCGACATCGACTCCGAGGGCGTACGCACCGTGCAGCTCGCGGTGATCTCGCACTGCGAGCAGATGGGTGACCGGGTGGCCGTCCTGGACACCCCGCCCGGACTCTCCGCGCAGCAGGTGCGCACCTGGCGCAACGACGAGGCGGGCTACGACTCCCGCTACGCCACCCTCTACTACCCGTGGGTGCGGGTCTTCGACCCGGCCGCCGGGCGCAACACGACCGTCCCGCCGAGCGGCCACGTCGCCGGTGTGTGGGCGCGCAGCGACGCCGAGCGCGGTGTGCACAAGGCCCCCGCCAACGAGGTGATCCGCGGCGCGGTGGACCTGGAACTGCGCCTGAGCAAGGGCGAGCAGGACCTGCTCAACCCGATCGGTGTGAACTGCGTACGGGCCTTCCCCGGCCGGGGCATCCGGATCTGGGGCGCCCGCACCCTCTCCTCGGACCCGGCCTGGCGCTACCTGAACGTGCGCCGCCTCTTCAACTACCTGGAGGAGTCCATCCTCCTGGGTACCCAGTGGGTGGTCTTCGAGCCGAACGACGACCGGCTCTGGTCGAGCATCCGGCGCAACGTCACCGCGTTCCTCACCGAGGAGTGGCGCCGCGGCGCGCTGTTCGGCCGCACGGCGGCGGAGGCGTTCTACGTCAAGTGCGACCGGGACAACAACCCGCAGGAGTCCATCGACCAGGGCCGCGTGGTCTGTGAGATCGGTGTGTCGCCCGTCAAGCCCGCCGAGTTCGTGGTGTTCCGGCTGGCCCAGTTCTCCGACAGCACCAGCCTCATCGACGAGTGACCCTCCGGGGCAGCAAGGAAAGGTGAAGGACAGTCATGGCAGAGGGCGATGCTCTTTCCACCCATATCTTCGGCGTACAGCTCGGCGGCTACCTGGTCGAATCGATCCAGGAGATCAGCGGCCTGACCGTCGAGGAAGAGGTCGTCGAGGTCCGCCAGGTCAGCGCGGAGGGCAAGCAGATCATCCGCAAGCAGCCCGGCGCGCGCCAGGCGGGTGAGGTCACGATCACCCGAGGACTCGACAAGAGCAGCGAGTTCACCAAGTGGATCAAGGAGACCCTGAACAACGGGGCCGTCGACACCGCTCGGCAGAACCTCACCATCGAGATCAAGGACTCCACGGGCGCGACCGTCCGCCGCATCCAGCTGATGCAGGGCTGGGCCTCCAAGTGGGAGGGCCCCTCGCTCAAGGCCGGCGAGTCCGCCGCGGCCACCGAGTCCGTGACCATCGTGTTCGAGGAGATCATCGTCGAATGAGGCGCCGTACGGTGACGGCGGGCAACCTGGAGGAGATACTCCAGGTCACTGCGCCCGCGACGGCCCCGGAGCAGGCGGCGGCGCACCCCTCCGCCGCCGCTCCGGCGGCGCGCGAGGACCACGGGCTGCGGACGGAGTTCGAGTTCGAGCTGCCGCGCGGGTACGTCGACGAGGCGGGCACGGTGCACCGGCACGGCTCGATGCGCCTGGCCACCGCCCGTGACGAACTGCGCCCCCAGATCGACCTGCGGGTCAAGGAGAACCCGGCGTACTTGAGCGTGGTGCTGCTCAGCCAGGTGATCACCCGGCTCGGCACCATCACCGACGTGCACGCCGGGATCGTGGAACGGATGTACGCGACCGACGTCGCGTTCCTCCAGGACTTCTACCGGCGCGTCAACAGCGAGGGGCACACCCGCGCGGCGGTCACCTGCCCGCACTGCGAAGGCGGCTTCGAGGTCGACCTCTCCGGTGGGCGCCTGGGGGAATCGTGACGTACGCCCTCCCCCGGCTCAGGGAGGAGATCGCGTACATCGCCTACCACTTCCACTGGCAACGCGACGAGATCCTCGACCTGACCCACAGCGAGCGCCAGGAGTGGGTCACCGAGATAGCTCGCATCAACACCCGTGTGAACGAAGGCGGTTGAACCCATGGCATGGCGGGACAGGCTGCGTCGGCGCGCCGCCGTGCCGGACGCCGCGACCGCGGCGCCGGTAGCCCGGAAAACGGCTGCCGCGCGGGACGTGACCGTACCCGGCGACTGGGACGGCGGCTGGCGCATGACGGCGCCGCCCGTACTGACCGTGTCCCGCGCGGCCATGAGCGTCAGCGACGGGCTCGCCTTCCGGTCCGGCCTGGCCGCGTGGCGCGATCCGTCGTTCGACACCGGGCTCGCCCACGCCGTGCTGCCGTCCGCTCCGGCCGGCCTCGTGCGCGGGGTCACCCGCCCCGCCGGTCCCCGCTCCGCCGCCAGCGGTGGTGGCCCGCTGCTGCTGCGGGCGCTGCGGCAGCCGCAGGAAGCGGAGCAGCCCCCGGCTCCGGATACACCCGGCGCACCGGGCGCACCGCGGAAGGGCGACACCCCGCAGATCTCGCGCCGGGTGCGCTCCGACGCCCCCTCGTCCGGCGCTACGTCGTCCCGTCCGGGCAACCCGGGCACCCGCGGCCCGGCCACCGATCCGATGACGCCCGGAACGGGCGCGCCCGCGCACTCCTCGGCCGTACTCGGCACACCCGCTCCCGCCGTACAGCGGGCAGGGGCCACGGGCAACGGCGCCGCGGCCCCTGCCGCGCCCGGGCCTGCGCCGGCGGCGCCGCGGTTCCCGCTGGTCCGCCGTATCGCGGTGGTCCCCGACACGTCGGCGAGCCGGGGAGCGTCCGCTGGGGGTGCGGCCCGGTCCCTGTCCGGTCCGCCCGTCCAGCGTGCCGCGGCGGGCCCGTCCGGCTCCACGGAGTCCGCGTCCACCCCGGCGGCCGCAGGTGCCCGTCCCGGCCGCACGGGCGGGGAGCCCGCCGCCGGTGGGGCCCCCGGCACCGCCGTGGTCCGGCCGCGCGCCGTCGGCCGCACGCTCACCGTCGCCCGGGTCCCTGCCGCGCCCCGGCGCCGCGTGCCCGTCGTCCGACCCGCCCCCCTGCACACGGCCACGGCCGCCCCGGTCGCGCCCGTACAGCGCGCGGGCGGTCGCGCACCGCTCGGCACGCCCGTCACCGAACTGCCGTCCACGACCGCGCCGTCCGACCGCCCCGCAACGGCCCCCGCACCCACCCCGGCCATGCCGGTGGTCCAGCGCCAGGCAGAGCCGGCGGCCGAGGACGCCGCCCCGGGTACGCCGCCCGCGCGGCGCGCGGGAAGCCGTCCGGCCACCAGCGCTGCGCCCTCGGACCACTCCGCAGCGGCTCCCGTACCCGTGGTGCCCGTGGTCCAGCGCCAGGCAGAGCCCTCACCCTCCGGTGCGGCCGCCCTCGACCGCGGAGGCCCGCGGCACCGCACGGAGAAGCCCGCCGCGGGGGCCCCGGCACCCGTGCAGCGTGCGGACGGCCGTCCGCCGCTCGGCGCCCCCCTCACCGAACTGCCGCCCACGGCCACGCCGCCGGACCGCCCCACGACGGCCCCCGCACCCACCCCGGCGATGCCCGTCGTCCAACGCCAGGCCGAGCCCTCGGCCGATGGCTCCGCCACGCCCGCCGACAGCGGGCCGAAGCCCACCGCCCAGCACCGGGCGGAGCCCGCCGCCGGCTCCGGCACGGCCGTACAGCGTGTCGAGAGCCGTCCGCCGCTCGGCGCCCCTCCCGCCGAACTGCCGCCCACGGCCACGCCGCCGGACCGCCCCACGACGGCCCCCGCACCCACCCCGGCGATGCCCGTCGTCCAACGCCAGGCGGAACCCTCGGCCGATGGCTCCGCCACGCCCGCCGACAGCGGGCCGACGCCCGCAGCCGGCCCCGAGGCGCCCGTGCAGCGTGCGAGGACCCGCGCACCGCTCGGGGCGCCGCTCACCGAACTGCCCGCCACAGCCGTGCCGTCGGACCGCCCCGCAACGGCTCCGGCGACCGCCCCGGCGATGCCCGTCGTCCAACGCCAGGCGGAACCCTCGGCCGACCCCTCGGCCGACCGCGGGTCAGGCCCGGGACGGTCCGCGCCGCGTGTCCGCACCGGCCTGGGGGCGCCGCTGCCCGCGCTGCCGCCGAGCGCGGCCCTGCCCTCGTCCCCCTCGTCCCGGCCCCGGGCGGCCCGGCCCGTCTCCCCCGCCGACGTCCAGCGCGCGTCCGCGCCCGGGCCGACGGTGCCGACGGTTCATGCGCCCGTGCTGGGAGCAGGCGGCGTACAGAGCCGTACCGCCGCCCCCGGCACCCCCCGGACCGGCCGCCCCGGTGCACCCCCCGGGGCGGCCCACCCGGTTCCGCTGGTCGTCGCCCCCGCTGTCGCCGACCGGAGCGCAGCCCCGCACCGCACCCTCCAGCTCCTGGCGTCCCGGCCCCTGTCCCTCGGCACCCGTGACATGGGGAGCGCGGCCGCCCCCGCTCCCCGCCCGGCGAGCCGTCCCGTGGTCGCCGCCCGCTGGCCCAGCCCGCCCGCCGCACCGCAGCAGGTCCAGCGGGCCGCGGTAGACGCGCCGCGCGGAACGACCCCGCCGCTGCCCGCGCACGCAGTGCGTGCCGTACGTCCCGTGCGCCCCGCACCCGCGAAGGCTCCCACCCGCGCCCCGGCCACTCCTCTCCCCGTGACCCGCACGCACGCACCGCCGCTCGTGGTCCAGCCGGCCCCGGCCGCGTCGCCGGCGCAGCCCGTACCCGTCGTGCGCCCCAGGACACCCGCCCCCGCCGGCAATCCGGGAGCGACCGGCCCGGCGGTACCGGCGCCGGGCGTCCCCCGTCCGGCGGGCCCGCCACCGGTGCAGCGCACCCCGGGCGGGACCCGGACCGGCACCGGACCGGCCGGGGGCGCGGGGCCCGCCCCGGCCGACCGGCACGCGGCACCGCAGGTCCCCGACTCCGATCTGGACGACCTCGCCCGCCGCCTGCTGGATCCGGTCGCCCGCCTGCTGCGCACCGAGTTGCGGCGCGGCCGGGAACGCGCGGGCCGGCCCTTCGACGGCCGCCGCTGAGAACGCGTACGAACGAGAAACGGACGACGGACCGATGACGGACAACATCTTCGCGACCAGCGTGTTCTTCCGGCTGGCGATCGGCGGCAACGACCTGGGCGCCTTCCACACCTGCTCCGGCATGGGCGCCGAGGTCGAGATGGAGAGCTACGCCGAGGGCGGCAACAACGGCTTCACCTGGCAGCTTCCGGGCCGCGTGACCTGGTCGAACATCACCCTCAGCCGGCCCGTCACCGCCGACACGGCGAAGATCGGCCGCTGGCTGGACGAGACGCTGCGCCGGGTCGAGCCCAAGGACGGGGAGATCGTGGCACTGCGGCCCGACCTGAGCCGGATCATCAGCTGGCAGGTGTTCGGGATCGTCCCGGTCCGGTGGCAGGGGCCGTCCTTCGACCCCGCCAACTCCGCGGCGGCGGTGGAGACGTTGGAGATCGCCCACCAGGGGCTGCTGCCCTCCTGACCGCCCTCCGCCCCCGCCCGCATTCGTCCCCCTCGTCGCCCCGCTCCGGAAGGGAGTCCACGCCATGGCCTCATCGGCACGCGCCAGCCGCGCCAGGGCCCAGCTCACCCTCAAGGAGCCCCCGGCCTCGGTGGGGGCCAAGCCGGGCGGGGTGATCGCGAAGCTCGATCTCCAGTTCAACCCGTCGACCCTGCAGCTGGGCAAGACCACCGAGTGGCGGCGCTCCCCGTCCCGGATGGCCGGGCAGTCGGCGCTGCCCGAGTTCGTGGGCAGCGGTCCGCGCACCCTGAGCCTGGATGTGTTCCTGGACGCCACCGCCACCCACGACAACTCGGTGGAGCAGGCGGTGGAGAAGCTGATGAAGGCGTGCGTACCGACCCCGGCCAGCCTCGGCCGCAAGAAGCCGGCGAGCCCCTGGGTGCGCTTCGAGTGGGGCAGCGCGCGGACGACGTCGTTCGACGGTGTCCTGTCGAACCTGTCGGTGTCGTACACGCTCTTCGACGTGGACGGCAAGCCGCTGCGGGCCACCTGCTCGCTGTCCATCGAGGAGGCGAGCGTCGACCCGCCGGGCCAGAACCCGACCTCCGGCTCACGCACCGCCCGCAGCACGCACATCGTGGTGGCGGGCGACAGCCTGGCGATGCTCGCCTGGCGCGAGTACGGCGACGCGACGGCCTGGCGGGCCATTGCGGAGGCCAACGGCATAGACGACCCGATGGCACTCGTCCCCGGCACCGAGATCGTGGTGCCGGGCACGCAGGACCAGCACGGCGAGGAGGAGCAGCGGTGAGCGGATCCGAATCCGGAGGCCGGTCGTTCGCGGCCGACCCGATCGTGGAGGCCCCCGGCGAACTGCCGCCGATCTGGGCGGCGCAACTGGTGAGCTGTGTGGTGGACGAGAACGTGGGCCTGCCGGACACCGCGGTGCTCACCTACCGCGACCCCGACCACGAGTTCCTGCGCGCCACCGGAATCACCATCGGCTCCCCGCTGCGGGTGTCGGTGATGACTGTGAAGGGGCAGGCGCGGGAGCGGCTGTTCAACGGCGAGGTCACGGCCCTGGAGATCGACCGGGACCGCACCGGCTCGTTCACCGTCGTCCGCGCCTACTCCAAGGCGCACCGCCTCCAGCGCGGCCGGAAGGTCGTGGCGTACCGGAACATGACGGCCGCCGCGATCGTCCGCAAGGTGGCCGCCGGAGCCGGCCTGGCCGTCGGGAAGGTGGAGGCGGCGCCGGTGACGTACAAGCAGCTGTCCCAGGCGAACGTCTCCGACTGGGACTTCCTGCAGTACCTCGCGGGCGAGAGCGGCGCGCAGGTGCGCGTCGACGACCAGGGGCTGCTCCAGTTCACCCGGCCCGTGAAGGCGTCCGGGGCGCCCGCCCCGTCGACATCGGCCGTGCGCAATCCGATGGTCCTGGAGTACGGGAGGAACCTCCTCGCCCTGCGGGCCGCACTGTCCGCGGCCGACGGCTCCTCGACCGTGCAGGTGCGCGGCTGGGACGTGACCACCAAGCGGCCACTGGTCGCCCAGCAGCCGTCGGTGGTCAGCGACACGGTCGCGCCGGGCCTCAGCCCCCAGCTCGCCGCACGCTTCGGCAAGTCGGCCGTGGCCGTCACCGACACTCCGTACCGTACGCAGGCCGAGACCACGGCGGTCGCGAAGGCGGCGGCGGACCGGATCAGCTCCGGTTTCGGCGAGCTGGAGGCGGTGGCCGAGGGGAACCCGCTGCTGCGGGCGGGCAAGGCGGTCGCGCTCGGCAACGTGGGGCAGGCGTTCTCCGGCCGGTACACGGCGACTGCCGTGCAGCACGTCCTGGAGCCGCATGGCGGCTACCGCACCACCGTGTGGGTCAGCTCCAGCCCGGACCGCTCCCTCGCCGGCCTGGTGACCGGCGCCAACGCGCCGGGGCGCGGCCCGCGCATCCCGGGGCTCGCGATCGGCGTGGTGACGGACGTGCGCGAGCCGAACGGCTCCCAACGCGGCGCGGTACGGCTGAAGTTCCCCTGGCTGGACGACACCTACGTCACCGACTGGGTGCGCACCGTCCAGTGGGGCGGCAAGGGCGGCGGCGGTGTGGTGAGCCCCGAGGTCAACGACGAGGTGCTCGTCGGGTTCGAACAGGGACTGCTCGACAGCCCGTACGTCATCGGCGGGCTGTACAACGGCGTGGACCAGCCCTCACCGCACGACGTGCCGCTGATCGACAAGACCAGCGGAAAGGTCAACCGCCGCTCGGTGGTGTCGCGTTCGGGCCATCGCGTGGAGCTGCTGGACGCGGCGGCGCCAGGACCCTCCGGGCTGCGGCTGGTGACCGGGGACGAGCGGCTCGAAGTACGCATGGACGACCGCCGGGACCGGATCGAGCTCACCGTGTACGCGGGGCGGGGCCGCCCGCTGACCTCGGTCCTGCTGGACAAGAACGGCATCACGCTCGACGCCCCGCAGGGCACCGTGAAGGTGTCCGGCCGCCAGGTGGACATCGACGGCACCGCCGGGGTCAGCATCGGCGGCCGGTCGGTGCGGGTCAACGGAACCTCGGACGTCACCGTCAACGGCGGTCTGCTCGCCGTCCTCAAGGCCCGGCTCATCCGGATCAACTGAGGCCCCCATGGCCCTTGCCCTTGCCCTTGCCCGCACCCCGACCGCCTTCCCCGAGGAGCCCCCGATGCCAGCCGCAGCCCGTACCGGCGACCCCACCAACCACGGTGGCCGGCTCGCCACGCCGCCGCCCGGCGCCGCCGCGGCGGTGGCGACGGTGCTGATCGGCGGCCTGCCCGCCGCCGTCGTCGGCAGCCTGCACGTCTGCGTGGTCCCGCCGCACGCGGCCATGGGACCGGCCAACGTGATCCTGCCGAACCCGGCCGCCCTCGCCACGGGCACGGTGCTCATCGGCGGGCTGCCCGCCGCACGGGCGCGCGACCAGACCGCGTGCGGCGCGATGGTCCTGACCGGCGCCCCGAACGTCCTGATCGGCGGTGTGTGATGAGCGAACGGTTCATCGGGCGCGGCTGGGCGTTCCCCCTGCGCGTCGGGCCGACCGGCGGGATCGCCATGGTCGAGCGGGAGCGGGAGCTGGAGGAGGCCATCCGCCTGGTCCTGGGCACCGCTCCCGGCGAGCGGCCGATGCGGCCCGAGTTCGGCTGCGGCATCCACGAGTACGTCTTCGCCCCGGGCGACGGCGACACCGCCGGCCGGGTCGCCCAGCAGGTGCGCGAGGCCCTGGAACGCTGGGAGCCCAGGATCGCGGTGGACGAGGTCGTCGTGGCCTTCGACTCCGTGGAGGCGGGCACCCTCTACATCGATGTGCACTACACGGTGCGCACCACCAACGACCGGCGCAACCTGGTCTTCCCCTTCTACACGATCCCCTCCGAGGAGGGGGCCGAGGAAATGGTCGCGGACTGATGGCCCTGCCCTCCCCCAACCTGGACGACCGGCGGTTCCAGCAACTCGTCGACGAGGCGAAGCGGTACGTGCAGCAGCGCGCCCCGGAGTGGACCGACCACAACGTCTCCGATCCGGGCGTCACCCTGATCGAGACGTTCGCCTACCTCGTGGACCAGCTGCTGTACCGGCTGAACCGGGTCCCGGACAAGAACTACCTGGCGTTCCTGGACCTGTTGGACATCCAGCTGTACCCGCCCTCGGCCGCCGCCGCCGAAGTCGACTTCTGGCTGTCGGCTCCACAGCCCGACACGGTGACGCTGCCCGCGGGCACCGAGGCGACCACCGCCGCCGGCGAGACCGAGGAGGCCGTGGTCTTCGCGACCACCGGCGATCTGCGGATCCTGCCGAGCGAGTTGACGCGGCTGGTCACCGCGCCCCGCACCGGCGACCAGACCGACCGGACCGGTGCGCTCGCCGAGGGCCGCGACATACCGTGCTTCCAGGCGACCCCCGAGCCCGGCGACGCGCTGCTGTTCGGCCTGCCGACGGCGGTACCGCGCTGCGTGGTCGCGGTCCGCCTCGACAGCCGCGTCGAGGGCGTCGGTGTCGACCCGCGCCAGCCCCCGCTGGTGTGGGAGGCGTGGGACGGCGGCCGGTGGCAGCGCTGCGAGACCGACTCCGACAGCACCGGCGGCCTCAACCGGCCCGGTGAGATCATCGTGTACGTCCCCGCCGGGCACACCGCATCGCTGATCAGCGGCACCCGCGCGGGCTGGCTGCGCTGCCGGGTCACCGAGCCCGAGCCCGGCCAGCCGTTCTACTCGGAGTCCCCGACCGTGCGCGAGGCCGCCGTCTTCACCGTCGGCGGCACGATGACCGTGGAGCACGCCGAGCGGGTGACCGACGTACCGCTCGGCGCGTCGGAGGGGGTGGCCGGCCAGACCTTCCGGCTCGGCCGCCCGCCCGTGCTGCTCGACGGGGAGCCCCCGGTGGTGGAGGTGTCCTCCCCCGAGGGATGGCAGCGCTGGGACGTGGTGGAGCACTTCGGCCGCTCGGCGCCCGAGGACCGGCACGTCCGCGTGAACGCCACCACCGGCGAGTTCTCGTTCCCACCGGTGCTGCGCGAAGCCGACGGCAGCCTGCGCCCCTGCGGCGCCGTACCGCCCAAGGGCTCCCAGGTCCGTGTGGCCCGCTACCGCACCGGGGGCGGCCCGGCGGGCAACGTCTCGCGCGGCGCCATCTCCGTACTGCGCAGCTCCGTCCCGTACGTCGCCCGGGTCACCAACCGGGAGGCGGCGCGCGGTGGTGTCGCCGGGGAGACGATCGACAACGCCAAGCTGCGGGCGCCGGAGACGCTGCGCATGCAGGAGCGCGCGGTGACCGCCGAGGACTACGAGATCATCGCCCGCCAGGCGGCGCCTTCGGTGCGCCGGGTCCGCTGTCTGCCCGCCACGGACGGTTCCGGCGGCGCGGGCGCGGTACGGGTCCTGGTGGTGCCGGACGCGGTGGCCGACGAGGGCGACCGGCTCCGCTTCGAGCAGATGATCCCCTCCGACCAGGTGCTCACCACGATCACCACGACCCTCGACGAACGGCGCCTGATCGGCACGCGCCTCGTCGTGGAGCCGCCCGTCTACCAGGGCGTCACCGTGGTCGCCCGGCTGTCGGCGCCCGCCGGGGACGCCGACCGGGTGCGCGACGCGGCGCTCGCCGCGCTGTTCCGCCACCTCAACCCGTTGCGCGGCGGGCCCGACGGCACCGGCTGGCCGTTCGGGCGGACCGTGCAGTACGGCGAGGTGTTCGGCGTCCTGCAACGCGCCATCGGGGACGTGCTGGTGGAGGAGATCCGGATGTTCGCCGCCGATCCGATCACGGGGCGGCGCGGCGCCCCGGTCGACCGGATCGACATCGGCGCGGGCGCGCTGGTCTTCTCCTACCAGCACCAGGTGGTCGTGACGGCGCCGGAGCCGGAGGTCCGCGGATGAGCCGCGCCGCCGTCCCCGGCCTGCCCAGCCGGCACCCGATCGGCGAGCAACTCCCCGCGCTGTACGCCGACGACGACTTCGCCCAGCGGTTCACGGCGGGGCTGGACACGGTCCTGGCCCCGGTGTTCACGACCCTCGACAACCTGCCCTCCTACCTCGATCCCCGGCTGGCCCCGGCGGACTTCCTGTCCTGGCTGGCCTCCTGGGTCGGCGGCGTCGACGACCCCCGATGGCCGATCGGGTTGCGGCGCGAGGCGGTGGCACGCGCGGTGGAACTGCACCGATGGCGCGGCACCCGGCGCGGCCTGATCGAGGCCCTGCGCCTGGTACTGGGCGTGTCCGCCGAGGTCAGCGGGGACGGCGGAGCCACCTGGTCCCGTACGGCCGGTGCCGAGCTGCCCCCTCCCCCGGCCGACGAGGTCCTGGTACGGGTGTGGCCGCGCCGCGAGGGCGCGGCGTACGAAGTGGACGCCGACCGGGTCCGCTCGCTCGTCCGCACCCTGTGCCCTGTCCACACGGCCTGTCGGGTGGAGGTCCTGTCCGGGCCGCCCGCGGGTGAGGGGAGGTGACGGCTTTGCGTGCGTGTCCCGTGTGTGGGGCGTCCAACGGCGTGACGGACGATTTCTGCGGCAACTGCGGCGCCTACCTGGGCTGGTCGGAGTCCACCGCTCCCCTGGCCACGGCCCCGGAACGGGTGGACTCCCCGCCGCCCGCCACCGCGGAGTCCGACCCGCCCGCCACCGCCGAGTCCGACCCGCCCGCGCCCTCAGGGGCAGATCCCTCCCCGCCGGAGCCCGCTCCGACGCGGAGGCCGCCGCCGGAGGCCCGTCCGGCCGGTGGGGAGGACCCCACCGCCCGCAGCACGCGCGATGCGCAGAGCACCCCGCAAGCGCCGCCCGCCACCCCGCAGCCCGTCCGGCCCGCGAAGGCTGTCGCGCCGCGCCCGGTCGTGCGTCCCGCTGCGGTGAGCGACGACGTGGCCGGGGTCCCGTGTCCCGCCTGCGGCACGCCCAACCCGCCGGACCGCCGCTTCTGCCGCCGCTGCGCGGCGCCGCTGACGCCCGCCGCCGCACCGGCTCCCCTGCCGTGGTGGCGGACGGTCTGGCCGTTCCGCCGCCGCACGCGGGCGGGCTCGGGCCGGATGGTGCGCTTCCTGGTGATCCTGGCCGTGGTGCTGGCCCTGTGCGCGGTCGGCTTCCTGATGATGCCGGCCGGACGCCACCTGTTCGAGGACACCCGGGACAAGCTCGGCAAGGCCAAGGCGGTGACCCCGACCCGCGTCGAGGCGAGCGCCGAGCTGCCCGGGCACCCGGTGGGCCACGCCACGGACGGACTCAGCAACCGCTACTGGGGCGTGCCCGGCCCCGGTGCCTCGGTGACGTACACCTTCACCAAGCCGTTCCGCCTGGTCGACGTGATCATCACCAACGGCGCCTCGTCATCACCGGAGGAGTACGCGACTCAGGGGCGGGCGCTCCAGATCGACATGGAAGTGACGGCGCGGGACGGCCAGAAGGTCCGCAAGAAGCTCACCCTGAGCGACAAGCCCGGTCCCCAGACCTTCCCCACCGGCATCAGCGACGCCACGACGATCCGTCTGACCCTCGACGCCCCGGCCGGGTTGACCCCGGACCGCCATGTCGCCCTGGCGGAGGTGGAGTTCTTCCAGCGGAGCTGACAGCTCGGCGGCCTGCCCTGGCCTAGCACTACTAGACGCCCGCGCGCAGGGTTTCGGCGGGGAGGATGCGGGCGGCCGCCAGGGCCGGGTAGAGGCCCGCGGCCAGGCCCACCACGAGGCCGACCAGCGGGCCCGCGGTGGTGAGGGCGGGGTCGAGGACCACCAGCCAGTTCTTGGCCAGGCAGGTCACCGCGGTGATCTGGATGCCGAGCACCGTGCCCACCACGCCGCCGGCCAGTCCGACCAGGCCGCTCTCGATGCAGAACTGTCCGGCGACCGCCCGCCGCGAGGCACCCAGGGCCCGGCGCAGGCCGATCTCGGAGCGCCGCTCCAGCACGGACACGTAGGCGGTGTTGCTGACGCCGAGCGCGCCCACGCCGAGGGAGACGGCGGCCAGGCCCAGGAACAGGGCCCGGGTCTGCGACTCGACACCCTGGCGCAGGGACCGGGGGTCCGGCGGCACCAGCGCGACGAGCTTGTCCGGGGCGCCCGGGGCCAGGGCGAAGGGGGCCTCGTCGCCGACCTGGTCGGCGGCGCCCAGATCCGTACGAATGATCATTTCCGCGGGGGCGAAGCTCAGTCCCGCCGGGTCCTGCAGGGCGGCCCAGTACGGGATGACCACCGAGCCGGTGAGGTTCGTGTCGCCGGTGGGGGCGCGGAAGACGCCGAGCACGCTGAAGGCGACCCCGTTGATGTGGATCACGGAGTTGCCCGCCCCGCCGTCCACGGTCAGCCGGGAGGCGGCGGCCGTGTCGATCAGGGCCACCCGTTCGCGCCGGGCGTCGTGCCCCGTGTCGAACCAGCGGCCCTGCGTCAGCTCGGCCGACATGGCGAGCAGCGCTTCCGGCTGCGCGGCCATGACCGTGCTCTCGGGCAGGTCGTTCTCCTTGCCGCCGGGCAGCCGCGAGACGGCCGGCTGCTCGCCGGCCCTGCTGACCAGGCCGGCGCTGCGGACGCCGTTGAGGTCGCGCACCCGCTGGGTGTCGGCGCCGTCGGGCCGCGGCCGGACCCCGGCAACGGCCTCCGACGGGTACTTGACCGTCACCCGCGTCGCCTTGAGGGCGTCGAACTGGTCGGAGACGGCGCCGGCCGCGCTGGCCGTGATGCCCAGCGTGGCGAGGGCGGCGGCCAGCCCCACGGAGATCCCCACCATGGTGAGCAGCGTGCGGAACCGGCGGCCGAACAGCGCGAGGAACGCCTGGACGAGCAGATCCGCCGCCGACGTACGGGGGTGCCCGGGCGGCCGGCCCTTCGCACGCCTACGCAACACGGCCGTCCACCACCTTGAAGACGCGGTCGGCCCTGGCCGCGACATCGGGTTCGTGCGTGACCACGACCACGGCCCGGTCCTCCGCGACCAGTCCGGCCAGCAGATCCATGACCCGGGCCGAGTTGGCGGTGTCCAGGTTGCCGGTCGGCTCGTCGCACAGGACGACCGCGGGCCGGTGGACGATGGCCCGCGCGACCGCGACCCGCTGCCGCTCTCCGCCGGAGAGGGTGGTGGGCTTGACGTCGAGCCGGTGCCCGAGGCCCACGGACTCCAGCGCCCGCACGGCCTGCGGCCGCCGCTGGGCGCGGGGCACGCCCAGGTGCACCAGCGGCAGGGCCACGTTCTGTACGCAGGTCAGGTGCGGGACCAGGTGGAAGGCCTGGAAGACGAAGCCGAGCGTCGAGGCCCGCAGGGCGGTGCGATCCCGTTCGGACAGGGCGGTGGTGTCGTTGCCCTGCAGCAGGTACCGGCCGCGGGTCGGGACGTCGAGCAGTCCGAGCACGCTCAGCAGCGTGGACTTCCCGGAGCCCGAGGGGCCGACGACGGCCGCGAGCCGGCCGGGCCGGATGTCGAGCGTGACGTCGGCCAGCGCGTGCACGGGCGGCGGTCCCGGATACGTCTTCGCTATGCCGGTCATCTCGATGACGGGGGCCGGGTCGTCCTCAGTCATCGGTACCGCCCGAGGCGCCGCCGGAGCCGCCGTCCGCGCCGCCGCCCGCCGGGCTTCCGCGGCGGACGAGGACGACCGTCTGGCCGGCGGCGAGGTTCTCGTCGAGCGCGTGGACCGCGCTGAGACCCTCATGGGTGAACAGCACCTCGACCGGGATGTTGCGCTCCTTGCCGCCCTCGGTGACGGTGACCGTCGACGAGCCGCCGAGGTCGGTCCAGACGGCCGACACCGGAACGGTCAGCGCGCCCTTGGGGCTGCGCCGGAGTTCGACGCTGATCTGCTGGGCCGAGCCCTCCTTGGCCTCCGCGCCGGTCGGCACGAACAGGGCCTCGTGCTGGCCGCCCGCGGTGCCGGAGCCGTTGCCGGTACCCGCTCCCGTACCCGCTGCCGCTCCCGTTCCCGCCGTGGCCGCGCCGTCCTGGCCGCCGCTCTTGCCCTGCTGGTCGCCGCTCTTGCCGTCCGAGGGGCTGTTGAGGGAGCCCAGGGTGCCTTCCCTGCCCTCGTAGGGGCCGGTGCCGAAGCGGATGACCGCGTCGGCCGGCAGATCGCGCAGCTGCGTGCGCTGGTCCGCGCTGAGGGCGGCCCGCACCTGGCGGCCGCCGCTGCCGAGGACGACGAGCGGCTTGTCGGCCGCGTCGCCGACCGCCGCGGTGACCTGCACCACCGTGGCCGGCAGGGCGCTGACGTACGCGACCTCCGCGGCCGGCAGCAGCTCACCGGGCTTGGCCGGCCCGGCGGCGGGCGGCGTGTCCGGACCGCGGGCGGGCGGCGCGCTCGCGCCACCCGTGCCGTTCGCGCCACCCGTGCCGTTCGCGCCGGGGGCCGCCCGGGTCCCGCCGTCGGTCTCCGCGCCGCCCCGGGGAGCCGTGCCGCCTCCCGCGGACGCCCCGCCTCCGCGTGCCGTGCCGGAGGTGGAACCGCTGCCGCCGGTGGTGCTCTGCCCCTGCCCTGCGGGTGCCTCGTACCCGGCCGCCACGTACAGCTTGCGCACCGCGTCGACGGTGGCCGGGCCGTACGTGCCGTTCACCGCCGTCCCGTACAACGGCTGCAGCGCGCGCTGCAGTTGCTGCACGTCCGGCCCCTTGTCGCCCGCCTTCAGGTCCCGGTACGCGGGGAAGCGCCCCGGGAGCAGCAGGACCGGCCGGCCCGACACCTCCGCGACGACCGCCCCGGCCTTGAGGCTCTTGCCCGCGGCCGCGGGCAGGGCCGTCACGACCGCGCGGCTGGTGCCCTGCGGCTGGACGCCGGTGATGGTGGTGCGGGCGGCCGTCTCGACCTTCCCGGTCAACTCCATCCGCTCGACGAGCTGCTGGTCGGAGACCTTCCCGGTGATCCGGGAGGGCGGGGGCGCTGCGGCGTTCGAGGCACGCTGCTCCGGAGTCCTGGCCTGGGAGGCGATCCACCAGACGGAAGCGGAGCTGCCGAAAAGCACGACGACGACCGCGGCGACGATCAGGCCCCGCCTGGACCTCTGCCGCGCACGCGTTGCGACCGCACCGGACGGCTGGGCCGCCTGTGTCTCATCGGGGTGTTCGAGGCTCATGACAGTATTAGGACGTCTCTCGCAGTAGATCCTGGGCCTTGCCCTTGGCCTTCGTGATGAGTTCCAGCCACGCCGTGATTTCCGCTTCGTGCTTCACCAGCGAAGCCGCCGAGGCCTTGCTCTTGGCCTCCCGCGCCTTCGTATTGAGACCGACCTTCGTGCCGCACTCGGCATCGGTGGTGGCCTGCTTGATCTCGGCACGCTGGGCGTTGTCGAGCGCCGCGGTATCACCGTCGGGAATATTCGTGTAATGCGCGAGTGCCGATTCCCTGGCCTTCTCCGGAGTCGCAATTTCCGGATATCCGCCGGATTTCATGCAGGAGGCCCACTCGGAAAGCGCCTTCTGATATCCGTCGTCATCGGCGAGGATACGCGCGCCGTTCTGCTTGACGCTGTTGTAGACCGTCCAGTTGAGCCGGAGGTATTCCTTCACGTCCCCGTACACGGCCTTGAGGGTTTCACCGCGGCAGCCCTTCGACGGCACCATGACCTTGCCGCCGCCGAAGTCGAACTCCACACCGCCCTCGGGCTTGTCGACGTACCCGTCCATGGCCATGCTGTGCGCCCGCTTGACGTCCTCGGGCAGCGCGTCGA
The DNA here is from genome assembly GCF_042894025.1 of Streptomyces sp. NPDC001549. Classification (NCBI taxonomy): domain Bacteria; kingdom Bacillati; phylum Actinomycetota; class Actinomycetes; order Kitasatosporales; family Streptomycetaceae; genus Streptomyces; species Streptomyces sp. NPDC001549. The sequence continues at coordinate 10,472 of NZ_JBIAVJ010000024.1, read as the reverse complement.
AGTCGTCCAGGCCCTCCTGGGCCTTCCGGTTGTCCGACCTGCGCGGGTCCGCCCCGTAGCCCACCGTGCGCGCGGTCTCGGCCGACGGGGAGAGGTCCTCGCTGCGCTTCTTGCCGCTGTCGGTGGCGGAGCCGCTCGCCGGGAAGACCTTGAAGCCCTTGTCGTTCATGCACTTGCGGATCAGTTTGGTCTCCGCGTCACGCTCCTGGTCCAGCGCCGCGTTGGCACTGTCGAGGGCCGTCTGCGCCCTGCGGGCCGTCTCCAGGTCCTGCGGGGCTTCCTCCGAGCAGGCGGAGGCGGCTGCGCCCAGCAGCACCGTCACCGCGATCGCCGTCATACACCGGGTGCGCTTCTTCAATGTCCGTGTCCTCTTGAAGGTGCGGCCGGGCCGCCTCCGCGACGCGGGGCGACCCGGCCTTCAGGCGGTGATCAGCAGCCGTTGCCGTCGTTCAGGGTGTTGCTCGCGCCGTCGTCGTTGGCGTCCCAGTAGTAGTTCACGGAACCACCGGGGACGAGGCAGATCTCCACGCCCCACGACATCCAGCGGCCACCGTAGGTCTTGGACGACTGACCACGGCGGTTCCACCAGGAGCTGTCGGCCTCGTAGACGGCCGGCATGTCGATGTCCCAGCGGGCGGACTCGTACTTCGTCCGGTACATCGAGTTGTTCGTGCTGTAGTTGCTGTCCTTGTAGATGCAGAAGTTGCCGTCGTAACACGTACGGTCCACGGCCGCTGCGGACGGCGCCGCGGCGATGACACCGGCCACGGCCGCCATCGCGATGAATCCGGCCGAAATCCTCTTACTGAGCATTCGTGACTCCCCCTCGTCGGGTGGTGACTGATGCAGTGAGAGGGCAGGGCAGCCGAAGCCCTTCCCCCCGGTCGGCTGAGGTCAGGCTAGGCCACGACCACTGGAAACAAAAGGCCAATTCTCTTTACCCGAGGGGCCGTTGGTGATTGGAATTGATCATTCACCGATCGGTGCCCGATGCGCGAATCCACCATTCCGGCACACCGCCACCCACCTCGCAATAGGGGGTCGGCGCAGGTCAGCCCCGCGGTCACCGGGACGGGACGGCGGAGCGGCGCCGGAACCCCGCCACCCGGAGGCGCGCGGTCCGGACGAACCCCGAACTCGTCCTGAAAATAGACGCGTTCACGACCGCGGCACGCCGTGGAGGCCGAAACCCGTGGAGCGGCCGCGCGCGCCTCCGTAGGGTGGCCCGATGGAGACTCACGTTCGGCTGGAGCCCTGGTCCGCCGGGGACTTCTGGCTGCTGGAGCGCAAGAACGAGCCGGCCATGACCCGGTTCCTGGGCGGCCCCGAGCCGGCCGCGAAGCTCGTCGACCGCCAGCGGCGCTACGAGGCCCTGAGCGCGCGGGAGCCGGCCGCCGGCCGGATGTTCCGCGTCGTGTGGACCCCGGCCGGGGAGGGCCCCGGTGACGGCGGCGGACGCGCCGAGAGCGTCGGATCCGTCGGCTTCTGGGAGCGGGAGTGGCAGGGCGAGCCGGTCTACGAGTCCGGCTGGGGCATCCTGCCCGAGTTCCAGGGCCACGGGCTGGCCGTGGCGGCGCTCACGGAGCTCCTGGCGTACGTCGGCGCCCACGGCTCCCGCGACAGCGTCCACGCCTTCCCCGGCACCGGCCACCCGGCGTCCAACGCGGTGTGCCGGCGGGCCGGCTTCGAGTACCTGGGCGACGTGGACTTCGAGTACCCGCCCGGTGCGCCCCACCCGAGCTGCGACTGGCGCTACCGGGTGGGGCGTCCGCAAGGCGGTCTCACGCCGTCAGGATGATGCGGCCCCGGATCCCGGGCGTCCCGAGGTGGGCGTGGGCCTTCGCGACCTCGCCGAGCGGGAAGGTGTCCGCGACCCGGAGGGTCAGCGCGCCCGCGTCGACCAGCGCCACCAGGCGGGCCAGGTGCGCCCCGTCCGCCGCGACCTCCTGCTCCACGACCCGGACACCGCGCTCCGCGGCCGGAGCGTGGTTCGGGATCAGGCCCACGTAGACCCCGCCGTCGCGTACGGAGCCCAGCGCGGCCTCGCCCAGCACCGCCGCGTCCAGGACCCCGTCCACGGGCCCGGCCGGAGCCGCCCCGCGCGGGACGAACCCGGTCGCGCCCAGGGACCGTACGAACTCCTCGTCCTCGGGGCCCGCCAGGGCCGTCACCGCCAGGCCGGCCCGCACGGCGAGCTGGACGGCCAGGCCGCCGACGACGCCCGCGGCTCCGGTGATCAGCACCGAGGAGCCGGGGGCGAGCCCCAGCAGGTCCACGGCGCGGGCGGCGGTGAGGCCGGCCAGCGGGAGCCCCGCCGCGGCCACCGCGTCCACGGTGACCGGGGCGGACGCGACGGCGGTCGCGTCGAGCACCACGTACTGCGCGTGCGTGCCCAGCAGCTTCACCGGCCCGTAGTGCAGGCCCACGACCCGGTCGCCGACGCGCCGGCCGGTCACGCCGGCGCCGATCTCGTCGATCTCCCCGGACACGTCCCAGCCGAGGCCAAGCTGCTGCCCGGCGCCGCCGAAGATCCCGGCGCGGACCGCGCCGTCCACCGGGTTGAGCCCGGCGGCGGTGACCTTGACGCGGAGCTGGCCGGCCGCGGGGCGGGGCGCCGGGACCTCGGCCAGTCCGACCTGCTCCGGGCCGCCGAACCCGGTCACCACGGCCGCCAGCATCGTCTGCTCGCTCATCTTCATCTCTCCCGTTCGCCGTTTTTCTCGCTCATTCGTTCGCGTGTTCACGCGTTCTCGATGAGCACTAACTTATGGAGAGGTACTCTCTTTTCGTAAGTACGCACTCGAAGGTGCGTACCCGACCCGGAAGTGGGGTACCCATGGCCACCAGCACCGCCGCGGCCCGCCGCGAGGAAGCCCGTTCCGCCTACGACGCCTTCCTCAGGGAGTGCCCCACCAGCCAGCTCCTGGCCCGCATCAGCGACAAGTGGGTCGGCCTCATCGTCAGCGCCCTCGGCCAGGCCGAGAACCGCTCCATGCGCTACAGCGACCTCGGCCGCAAGATCCCCGGCGTCAGCCAGAAGATGCTCACCCAGACCCTCCGCTCCCTCGAACGCGACGGCCTCGTCACCCGCACCGTCACCCCCACCGTCCCCGCCCGCGTCGACTACCGGCTCACCGACCTCGGCAGCAGCCTCGGCTGCCTCCTGTCCTCCGTGAAGCTCTGGGCCGAAAACCACTTCGACGAGGTCAGCACCCACCGCGACACCTACGACCGGGCCACCGCCACCTCATAATTCGGCCGCGGCCACCGCACCGGAAATGGCATGCTGAGCAGGTGAACGGACCCGGCATTCAGCTCACCCTCGCCCCCGAACTGCGCCTCTTCGCCCCGCCCAGCCGGCGCGCCGACCGCGTACCGACCGCCACCGACGGCGCCTCCAGCCTCGGCCACGTCGTCGAATCGGCCGGCGTCCCGCTCACCGAAGTCGGCCGCCTCCTCGTCGACGGCCACGAGGTACCCGTCTCCTACGTGCCCCAGGACGGCCAGAACGTCGAGGTGTACGGCGTCGAGCGGCCCCAACAGGTCCCCGGCGCCCAGCTCCGCTTCCTCCTCGACGTCCACCTCGGCACCCTCGCCCGCCGCCTGCGCCTGCTCGGCGTCGACGCCGCCTACGAGAACGAGGACATCGGCGACCCCGCCCTCGCCACCCGCTCCGCGGCCGAACGGCGCGTACTGCTCTCCCGCGACCGCGGACTGCTGCGCCGCCGCGAGCTGTTCGCCGGCGCGTACATCTACAGCGACAACCCCGACGAGCAACTGCGCGACGTCCTGGGCCGGTTCGCGCCCACCCTCGCACCGTGGACCCGCTGCACCGCCTGCAACGGCCCGCTCCACGAGGCCGACAAGGAGAGCGTCGGCGACCGCCTGGAACACGGCACGCACCGCTCCTACGACGTGTTCGCGCAGTGCACCGAGTGCGAGCGCGTCTACTGGCGCGGCGCCCACCACGCCCGCCTGGAACGGATCGTCGACGAGGCCCTCGTGGAGTTCGGCACGGCCTGAGCCGTGTCCGGCGGGCGGACCGGGCAGGGCGGACCGGGCGGGGCGGACCGGGCGGGCGGTCACAGCACTAGAACGCGTAGGCGTCGCCCGTGTCCAGCGCCAGCACCACGTGCTCGTTGTTGGCGTGGTTCCGGTCCGTCGCACCGCCGTTCCACCACGTGTCGACCCGCACCGCCACCTCCGGCACCCGCTCCCGCAGCTCCAGCATCAGCCCGATGTGCCGCCCCCGCCCGTGCAGCGGCAGCGGCCCCGTCTCGCACACCACCTCGCGCAGACCCGCCCGCGCGCAGCCCCCCGCCAGCTCCTGCCGGTCCGCGAGCTCCGCCGACAGCCGCACCCGCACCGTCGCGTTCGGCAGCGCGGCGGGCCCGTCGTTCTCCGGGACCAGCCAGATCCGCAGCCGCGCCCCGGACAGGGCCACCCGGCCGTGATAGGCCACATCGGCCTCCGGCCCGTCCCCCGCCGATGCCTGCGCCGACCCGGGAACACCCGCGCCGAGCGCCAGCAAACCCGCCACCACCACACTTCGTACGGCACCACGGCGCACCGACACCACCTCCTCGCGCGGAGGCTAGCCACCGGCGCCCCCGACCGGTCGGACCATCACACGAACGAGGGCGCGCCCACCCCCATCTGCCGTGCGTACCTTTGAGCCATGCCGATCACCCTCCTGGCCCGCTCCGCCGCCCTCTTCCTCCTCGCCGCACTCCTGGAGATCGGCGGCGCCTGGCTCGTCTGGCAGGGCGTCCGCGCACACAAGGGCTGGTCGTGGATCGGCGCCGGGGTGATCGCCCTCGGCCTCTACGGCTTCGCCGCCACCCTCCAGCCCCAAGGCGACTTCGCCCGCGTCCTCGCCGCCTACGGCGGGGTCTTCGTCGCCGGATCCCTCGTATGGGGCGCCGTCGCCGACGGCTACCGCCCCGACCGGTGGGACACCACCGGGGCCCTGGTCTGCCTCGCCGGCATGGCCGTGATCATGTACGCCCCGCGCGGCCGCTGAGCCGCGCCTATGCTGGCGGGTAATCGCCCGTACGAACGACCGAGGAGCCCGCACATGAGCACGGCCGCCACCCGAACCGCCGTAGTCACCGGCGCGAGCAGCGGCATCGGCGCGGCCACCGCCCGGCAGCTCGCCGCAGCCGGCTACCACGTCGTCCTCACCGCCCGCCGCAAGGACCGCATCGAAGCCCTCGCCGCCGAGCTCACCGAGGCCGGCCACCAGGCCACCGCGCACGCCCTCGACGTCACCGACCGCACCGCCGTCGACGCCTTCGCCGCCTCCCTGGCCCGCTGTGACGTGCTCGTGAACAACGCCGGCGGCGCCATCGGAGCCGAGCCCGTCGCCACCGGCGACCCCGCCGACTGGCGCACGATGTACGAGGTCAACGTCATCGGCACGCTCCACGTCACCCAGGCCCTGCTCCCCGCCCTCACCGCCTCCGGCGACGGCACGGTCGTGGTCCTCTCCTCCACCGCCGGCCACTCCACCTACGAGGGCGGGGCCGGCTACGTCGCCGCCAAGAACGGCGCCCGCGTCCTCGCCGAGACCCTGCGCCTGGAGATCGTCGGCCAGCCCGTACGCGTCATCGAGATCGCCCCGGGCATGGTCAAGACCGAGGAGTTCGCGAAGACCCGGTTCCGCGGCGACGCGGAGAAGGCCGAGAAGGTCTACGCGGGCGTCGCCGAACCCCTGTCCGCCGACGACGTGGCCGACACCATCACCTGGGCGGTGACCCGCCCCAGCCACGTCAACATCGACCTCCTGGTGGTCCGCCCCCGCGCCCAGGCCTCGAACACCAAGGTCCACCGCGAGCTCTAGAGAACTCCCGCCGCCCTCAGGTGCGGCATGAGGGCCGCCGGCTTCAGCCCGGCGGCCCTCGCCGCGTCCAGGGCCCGCTGGAGGTCCGCCGCCAGCGCCGGCGTGAAGTGCAGCAGCACGATGTCCCCGGCCTGCAGCCGCGGCGTGGGCGGGGTCTCGCCCCAGGTGGTGAAGTCGTACGTCCACGTGACGAGCGCCTTCACCCCGCACGCCTTGGCCGCCAGCCTCACCTCGTCGTTCACCGCCCCGTAGGGCGGCCGCAGCAGCTTCGGCGTCCGCCCGAAGACCGCCCGGAGCTGCTCCCCGGCCCCGCACACCTCGGCGCCCCTGCCGGCGGCGTCGAGCGTGGTGAGGTCCGGGTGGTCGACGGTGTGGTTCTCGACGCCGACCCGCCCCTCCTCCGTGAGCCGGGTGAAGTACCCGGTGTCGTACGAGGCCGCCCCGGGCAGCAGGAACAACGAGGCGGGCAACGCCTTTCCCGCAGGATCCGGGCCGGGTGAATGCACACGGAATGTCGGCGGCCGCGGCTACGCTCCGGGAGCGTGAGCCGAGAGAAGGAGGAAGCTATGGCTGTGATAGAGCACGAGACCACGATCGCGGAGGCCGCCGATCGACTCTCCAGGGAGCTTCCCGGGCACCGAGTGGAAATTCTCCAGGGGAGGCTCACCGTGACACCGCCCGCCGACGGTTCGCACGCGCTGGCACTGAGTTGGCTCATCGAGAAGTTCTACGACGCCGGCGCCCGAAAGGCGGGGCTGAGATACGTCCAGGGGATCGGCCTCTGGCTGCCGACCGGCTCCGACGACTACGCCATCCCGGACTTCGCCCTCGTCGAGGCTGACTTCCGCAACCACAAGGTCCAGAAGAACTGCTACGCGGCCGACGTCTTCCGCCTGGTCGTCGAAGTCACGTCGTCGAACTGGTCCGACGACATCGGCGTCAAGGTCGACAGCTACGCGAAGGCCGACATCCCGGTGTACGTCATCGCCGACCGCCACCACGACGAGGCCGTCCTCTGCAGCGACCCCCGCAACGGCACGTACCGCCTGCGCAGAACCTACAAGCGAGGCACCTCCATCCCGCTTCCCGAGTCCATCGGGGTGTCCTTGGAGCTCCCGGTGGACCTCCTCCTCGACGGCGACGAGGACTGACCCACGACGCGCGGGAGCCCGGACCGTCACCGGTCCGGGCTCCCGCACTCCCCCGACATCCGCGCCCGGGCCTCAGCCCTTGACGCAGATGACCTGCTTGAGCTTGGCCACGACCTGCACCAGGTCGGTCTGCTGGTCGATGACCTGCTCGATGGACTTGTACGCACCCGGGATCTCGTCCACGACGCCCGAGTCCTTGCGGCACTCGACACCCTTGGTCTGCTCCGCCAGGTCGCGCGCCGAGAACCGCTTCTTCGCCGCCGTCCGGCTCATCTTCCGGCCCGCTCCGTGCGAGGCCGAGTTGAAGGACTTCTCGTTGCCGAGGCCCTTCACGATGTACGAGCCCGTACCCATGGAACCCGGGATGATCCCGTAGTCACCGCTGCCGGCCCGGATCGCGCCCTTACGCGTGACCAGCAGGTCCATGCCGTCGTACCGCTCCTCCGCCACGTAGTTGTGGTGGCAGCTGATCTCCCGGTCGAAGGAGACCTTCGCCTTCCGGAACTCCTTCCGGAACACCTCCTTGAACAGGCTCATCATCACGGCGCGGTTGTACTTCGCGTACTCCTGCGCCCAGAAGAGGTCGTTGCGGTACGCCTCCATCTCCGGCGTGGCCGCGAGGAAGACCGCGAGGTCCCGGTCCACGAGGCCTTGGTTGTGCGAAAGCCCCCGGGCCACGTCGATATGGAAGGCCGCCAGCTCGTTGCCGATGTTCCGCGATCCCGAGTGCAGCATGAGCCACACCGAGCCGGACATATCGATACAAACTTCGCAGAAGTGATTTCCTTGGCCAAGGGTTCCCATTTGCCGCATGGCCCGGTCCCGCCGGAACTTCACCGCATCCGTGACGTAGTCGAAGCGCTCCCACAGATCCCCGAAGCCCGCATCCGAGAACCCGTACAGCCGCGACGGGTCCACCGCCTCGCGGTGCATCCCCGCCCCCACCGGAATCGCCCGCTCGATCTTCGACCGCAGCCCCGACAGGTCCCCCGGCAGGTCGTTCGCCGTCAGGGAGGTCTTCACCGCCGACATTCCGCAGCCGATGTCCACGCCCACCGCCGCCGGGCAGACCGCGTCCTTCATGGCGATCACCGAGCCGACGGTGGCCCCCTTGCCGTAGTGGACGTCCGGCATGACGGCCAGGCCCTTGATCCAGGGGAGGGTGGCGACGTTGTGCAGCTGCTGCATCGCGCTGTCCTCGACCGACGCCGGGTCGGTCCACATCCGGATCGGGACCTTCGCCCCGGGTACCTCTACATACGACATAAGGAATCAATCCCCCGAAAACTACAGAAAAGTCAGAATGCGCAAAAGCCTCGCTCTTGATCCCAAATACGACAGGGGACCGGCGCCAGCACCAGCGTGTGCGATAGACATTGTGTCCAGCCGCGCCCAAGTCGCGGCAACGCATTTTCCTGACCGTCGGGGGGCCCGCCGGTCGAAGGGAGCCAGTGGACGTGCAGCGCAAGGCGGTACGGCGGCGAGTCCTGCCAGGCATCGCGATGCTCACCGCGCTCGCGGCCGGGGCGGCCGGCCTGACCGGGTGCACCAGCGGGAGCGAAGGCGGAAGCACCAGCGACTCGAAGGCCGGCGGCAACGCCGCCGCGCCCGCCCAACCGGGGAAGTACCGCAGTCTGCCCGCGCCCTGCAAGGCCGGCGCCGACAGCAAGAAGCTCAAGGGCATGCTCCCGGCCGGGGACAGCCTCACCCCCGAGCAGCGCGACCAGATGTACGCCGGTGTCGCGGACGCCTCGTACGACGGCGACCGGCACGTCGGCTGCCGCTGGACCGGGCAGAGCCCCGAGGAGACGCGGCTGCTGTCGGTCGGCTTCGAGCGCGTGGTCTCGTACGACCGGACCACCACCAGCGACGACGACAAGGCCAAGCAGGTCTACGTCCGCCGGCTCACCGACGCGAAACTGCCCTTCCCCGGCCCGACCGCGAGCCCCACCCCGGCGGCTATCACCCCTGCCGCCCCCACCCCCGCCGCCCCCACCCCGGCGGCCCCGGTCCAGGGCGCGCCCGCCTCCGGGGCGCCGGCGTCCCCCGGCGCGAGCCCGTCGGCGCCGGTCGAGCTCGGATCACGCGTCCTGGAGGGCCTCGGCAGCGACGCCTTCCTGGAGGACAAGCTCAGTCCCGCCGGGGCCAGCGCCGCGCAGTCCCGCACCGTGCGCATTGTGTTCCGCACCTCGAACGTCATCGTCACCATCGAGTACAGCGTGCAGCCCGCACTGCCCGGCACGGTCCCGCCGAGCACCGAAACCCAGGACAGGGCACGGCAGTTGGCACAGGCCCTGGCCGAGCGTTTCAGCGAATGAGCGGTGCGCGCCGTGGTCTCGCGTGACGGCGCGCACAGCAGGGGGGTACCCGGTCGGGCTACCGTTGCCCGGGTCCGGCGTCCGAAGAACAACCGACAAACGTACTGAAGGAACCATGCACCGATCAGCCTCGCGCCTCACCCGCGTTCTCGCCTGCGCAGCCGTCCCGGTGATCCTCACCGTCGCCGGGTGTTCGTCCGACTCGGGCAAGGACACGGGCTCGAACGGCGAGAAGAAGTCCGGTTCGTCCTCGTCCGCCAAGCCCAACCCGAAGACTTCCAAGGCCCTGGAGAAGGCGGCTTTCGCCACGCTCCCGGATCCCTGCAAGGCGCTCCAGACGCCGACGATAGACACGCTCGTCCCGGAGGCGAAGGACAAGAACGGGACGGCGACGAAGTCGAACGACCTGGCCACCCGTGCCAGCTGCTCCTGGAACGGTCTGGACGAGGACGGCCTGAAGGGCTCGCAGTACCGCTGGCTCTCGCTCTCCTTCTTCCGCTACGACTCCCACGCCACCCTCGGCGACGCCAACAAGCGTGCGGAGGAGCAGTACAACAAGGAGGTCGGGACGGCGAAGACCGAGGAGGGCGCGCAGGACCCGCAGACGGAGGCGGTGGCCGGGATCGGCGACCAGGCGACGTCGGTGATCTACAAGGCGAAGAAGGACGTCGACTCCTTCAACACCTCGATCGTGGCGCGCGTCCAGAACGTGGTCATCCGGCTCGACTACAACGGGGCCGCGTACGAGGGGGCCGGCGCGCCGGACCACGCGAAGCTGCTCCAGGACGCGATCACTGCGGCCAAGGAGGCTGTGACCTCGGTGGACACGGCCAACAAGGCGCCGGCGGAGCAGCCGCAGTCCCCGCAGCCCCAGTAGGGATGAGCGCGGGGCCCGGCAGCGATGAGCGCGGGGCGGGGCCTCCTGGGGCGCTGACATCGAGTCACCCGTACGCTGTGCCTGCCGCAGCTCGGTAAAGGCGCGGTAAGTGCCCAGCACTCAGCACCAGCACTCTGCGCTCGGTATGTGCTCGACAAGGGGAGGGGATCGCGGGTGGCCGCGATGCAACTGACTCGTACGCACCGGATACTCATAGGCGTGGTGGTCGCGGGTGCCGTGGTCATCGCGGGGATCGGGTTCGCGGGCTCGTACTCCGCGGTGCG
>NZ_JBIAVJ010000023.1:0-159349 GCF_042894025.1 Streptomyces sp. NPDC001549 | reverse complement strand
AGGTCAAAGCCCGTCTTGGGCTCGAAGACCGCCTGCATTTCGATACCTCTTCTCGATGGTTACTCGGAGAATCCGGCGGTTGGTGCAGGCCGCTCTAGGTGATCGCCGCGCCGCTGACGGCCACGTAGACGCTGCCGTAGGCGATGGCGCTGGTGACAACAGTGCCCGTGCCGAAACCGGCCCACGTGGACCAGCCCGGGGCCTCCATGGCCTCAAGCTCCTGCATGCCGAGCTCAAGTGCCGGCACAGACAGGTCCTGCGAGAAGTTGGTAACTCCCTGCATGATGTTTCCCTCCCTCTGAAATCGGATTCTCTGTGTGTTCCCCCGTTCTCCGCGCCGTGATCACGGCGCGAGAACGGAAGTCTTTGGTGACGCCGCGTCAGCGCAGGGCTGGTTCCGCGTCAAGTACGGCGCCGTCGAGCAGGCCGCGTACGTCGGCGGCCCGCAGCCCGCCGAGCATCGGCAGCCCGGCTCCCCAGGCGCGCACGGTCCGGGCCGTCACCGTGTCCAGCCGAGCGGCGTCGGCGCTGATCCGCCGGTCCACCAGCCAGGAATCGGTCAGTGCGCCGATCCCCTCCGCCGGATCCTCGGGCAGGGCGTCCGGGGCGGTGGCACGCAGCAGCGCCCAGATCCGGGACAGTCGCCGGGCCGACCCCAGCCGCTGGTCGCCGTCGGCGATGGCCCGCCACAGCGGTTCCAGCAGCGCTGCCACGGCGGTCATCTTGCGCAGCCCGAGCACGGACGACAGCTCGTTGGCGAGATACCAGCCCTTGGCCCCGTACCGGTCGCGTCCGATGTACGTCCAGCCGAGGTGGGTCAGTCCGCTCACCTTGGCGATCTCCAGCCGGATCCGGTCGTCGCTGCGCCCGCCGCCCAGCCGTACGTCACGCAGCTGATGCCCGAGCTGGGCCAGCCGCGTGGCCAGGGTCTCGGCCAGCGCGTCCTCGGTCGGCAGGTCCCGGTGGTCGCCCGCGTACAGGCTCACCACCCGGAACAGGGCCTCCAGCACGCCCTCGGCGATCAGCTCGTCCGGCAGTGTGCTGGTGGCCAGCGGGTCCAGTACGGCGACCTCGGGCTGCAGCGACTCCCCCAGGATCAGCCGCCTGCCCTGGGGGAAGGCCAGGCATGCCGCCGCGCTCACCTCCGCCCCCGTACCGACGGTGGTGGGCACCGCGACCAGGGGAAGGCCGCGCTGGATCCCGGGCGGGAGCAGGATCAGCCCGCTGCGCTGCGGCAGGGTCAGCCGCGTGCGGGCGGCCGGGTTGTTCCGCGCCAGGGCCGCCAGCTTGGCCTGGTCCAGCAGGGCGCCGCCGCCGACTGCGACGATCACGTCCGTGCCGTGGAGGTTGTCCCCCAGCGCGAGGACGCCTTCCGCGTCGCTGGCCCCTTCCAGCGCGAGGACGAGCACGTCACGGCCCGATCCTGCGACCGAGGTCCGCACCCGGGAAACGATCGGGCTGTCGGCGACGGCTGCGTCGACCAGCACGGTGATGTGCCGCACGGCAGGCCGTGCGTCAAGCCATCCGGCGATCCCGTCGGCGCCGAACAGCGTCAGCGTCGGGCAGTGCCAGCTGAGGTTCATCCGGCCACCCCGGCCACCCCGGCCGTCGCGGCCGTCGCCTGCCGCGTGTACGCCGTGAGTCCGGTCCGCACCCGGTCGAGCAGCTCGGCCAGTTCGGCATCACTGTAGGTCAGCGCGGGGAAGAGCTGGATGCCGTGCGGTCCGGGATGCACGATTGCACCCGCCGCTCTGATCGCCGCGACCACGGCGGGGACCTCGGTCTGCGGCAGGGGTGTCCCGTCCCGGCCGCACAGTCGCAGGGCCCGGAAGCAGCCGACGCCGCTGGTGGCGGTGACGTCGGGCCGCTCGGCGACCAGCCGGTCCAGCTCGGTGTCCAGGAGTACGGCCAGGCTTCGGCCGGCGGCGATCGCGTCGAGCCGGCGCATCTCCTCAAGGGTGGCGAGGATCGCGGCGCAGGTCGCCGGGGTTCCCGCTTGGGTCTCGCCGTGCGCAAGCACGGCTCCCGCGTCGTTGAACACCCGGGCCACCTCGGTCGAGACGACGACCGCGGCGGCGGGCATGGTGCCGTTCGTGAGCCCCTTGGAGACGACCAGCAGATCGGGCTGCCCGGCCCACCTCTGCGAGGCGAGGAAGGAACCGGTACGGCCGAAGCCGGTGGCCACCTCGTCGGCGACCAGCAGGAATCCGTGCTCGTCGCGCAACCGCAGCAGAGCGTTCACGTACTCCTCGGTGAGCGGTACCGCACCGTTGCCGAGGACGGGCTCGACGACGACGGCCGCGATCTGGCTCCCCTGCCTGCCGAGCAGCGTCACCAGCTCGGCCGGGTCGTTCGGGGCCACGTGCCGCACCAGCCTCTGATCGACGCCATACACCGACTGGCCCAGATCATCACCGGTCAGCGCAAAGCTGCCGAAGGTCAGGCCGTGGTAGCTGCCGCGCAGACCGACCACCACCTTGCGCCGGGCGTCGCCGCGCAGCGCGTGGTGCAGCCTGGCGATCTTCATCACCAGGTCGTTGGCGGCGCCGCCGGAGGTGGAGAACAGCACCCGGCCGTAGTGGTCGGCGCCGCAGACGTCGACGAGAGCCGACGCGGCCTTGCGGGCGTAGCTGTTCTCGTACCGGAAGACGGAGAGGTAGGAAGCGTCACGCAGGGCCGCCGCCACCGCCTCGGCGATGACGGGATTGCCGTAGCCGATGTTGGTGTTCCACAACCCGCTGGTGCCACAGAGCAGTTCACGGCCGTCGGCGAAGCGGACGCGGACGCCTTCGGCGGAGACCGCGCACAGCGTGTCGTCGCCCTGCTGCGCGGGCGGCAACAGCGAGGGCCACAGGGCCTGTCCGTCGTTCATCGGGGCTCCACCTCTGCTTCCAGCAGTACGGATTCGTGTCGGTCGCCACCGGTGCGCAGCGTGAGGCGGGTGTTCACCCGGAAACCGGCGGCGGCCAGTTCGTTCTCCAACAGGTCGGCCGGGAGGGCCGCGACCGTCGAGGTGCACACGTGGACCGGGCCCTCGGAGAGATCGGCCGCGTGGAGGGTGACGGTGCGCGTGCCGGTCTGCGGGGACCAGTGCTCGTGCAGGTGGTAGAGCCGGCCGCTGGCACCGGCCATGTCGATGCGTATCTCGTCCTGGGTGGATCCGGTGGTGGGATACGTGGTGGAGAGCAGGAACGCCCCGCCGGGGGCCAGATGGTCGCGCACCGTGCGATAGAGCGCGGTACGGCCCTCTTCGTCGAGTAGCGAGATCGAGGTCGTCCCGAGGACGACCGCCCCGAACCGGCGGTCCAGCGTGAAGGACGCCATGTCCCCCTCGATGGTGGTGCAGCGTTCGCGCAGCCGCTCGGGGGCCTCCTGGAGGCGGGCCAGGAGCAGGTCCAGCATGGGGCGTTCCAGTTCGAGTGCCGTGACGTCCCTGCCGAGTGCGAGCAGGGGCATCGTCAACCGGCCCGTTCCGGCGGCGAGTTCCAGGACCGGTCCGGGGCGTCGGCGGACGAGACCGATCAGTTCACGGACCTCATGGGTGTCGTTCCTGCTCAGGTCGTCGTAGATCAGTGAGCCGACCTCGTCGTAGATCCCGCACATGACCACCCGGTCCCCGAGCTCGGCCAGCGCGCGGCCGGCCCGTCCGGGGACCGACCGCGGCGTTCCGCCGACGGCCGTCGCCGTCATCGGACGGCCGCCATCGGGACCGTGAGCCGGGCACCGGCGGAGGAGAAGAGGGTCTCGACCTGAGTCAGCGCGGCACGGTCCGCGTGGGCGGCGGCGGCCTCGACCGATCCGTGGACCAGCAGGGTTTCGGCCAGCTCCGCGGCGCCACGGCCGAGAGCGAAGAACCGGCCGGTGCGGGCACTGTGCACCACGGCGTTCTCCCCGGTCCACAGCAGCAGTGGAGCATCCACGTCATCGCGGTCGGCGGCGCTGTCACCGAGTTCCGCCAGGCCGGGCACCAGACGGGCGCCGAATCCGGAGACTTTGAGGCCGGTGATCCCCCGGGAACGGAGCTCCCGGACGGCGTCGAGTGCGGCCAGATACCGGCCGAGCCACGGCCGTGCGGTCAGCGCGTCCGTACGTGCCCGGTCGGGCACGACGAGGCCCAGGGAGACCGCGCAGGGATGTGCGCTCCCGGAGTTGAGCCTGGTCCACTCCGCCGCCAGAGCGGCGCCGCCGTCGGCGACGGTGCCCAGGGGCAGGGCCACGGGTGAGAGGGACACCTCGCCGGTGGACCGCACGTACAGGCGGGTGAACGGGCCGTCGCCGACCGGGCCCGCGCCCAGCGCGGAGAGGTCGCCGATCCGCACGGCGGGGTCGGTCGCAAAGTCGGCGAACGTACCCTGGTTCCGGGCGCGGTCCGCGTCCGCCAGGTACCCGTCGAAGTCGGCCTCTTCGGTGATCCTGATCAGCGTGGGACCGATCACCGACATGTACTCGCTGGTGGCGTAGTCCTGGGTCTGCAGGAAGAAGGAGTCTCCGACCGACATCTCGTCGCCGGGCTCGGCCAGGGACCCTTCGTACGGGACGACGAGGGGCCCGACCGCACCCGGGGCCTGCGGATCCGCCTGGCGTACCGGGCGGCCGTTCTGGCCGTCCGGCACGAAGACGACGGTCCGGTCGCCGACGAAGTCCGAGGCCAGCACCGGAGAGAGCTGTGCGGCGCTCTCCAGTACGACGGTCGCGGTGCAGGCCTCCTGGGCCGGGCCGTCGTTCCCCGGGCCGGTGCGGCCTGTTCCCCAGGACGCCAACTGCCGCTTGGCCCGCTTGAGCTGACTGTGTTCCATGTCCCCCGTGCCCTTCATTACGCGACAGCCGCCAGAATCGTCTTGAGGTCCGCCATGGCCGCATGATGGCCGTGCAGGTTGAACACTCCGGTCGTGTTCAACACGACCTCGTCCACCCCCGCCTCCCGGTACTCGGCGAGCTGTTCGACCAGTCCGTCGATGTCCCCGTGGAGGAAACCGCGTCCTTCCACGAGTCGCCGGGCGCTCAGTGCCGTATCGCCCTCGTCCACCGCGATACCGGCGCGCTGGAGCATGTCGATGTAGTGCGGTGCCGCGAGGTGTGGAGCGTTGCTGGCCAGCGCGACCTCTGCCGGGTCGCGGTCCGGCCGGCGCAGGGCCAGCGGCACCATGGCCACGATCCGGGGCACCGGCCGGCCTGCCGCCGCGGCACCCTCCCGCAGGGCGGGCAGCACCGTGTCGCGCAGGTACGACGCCGGGGTCAGCCAAGTGATGGCGCAGTCCGCGACCGCACCGGCGACTCGTGCCATGCCAGGGCGCAGCACACCGAGTCCGAGTTCCACCGCAGGAGCCGGGCTCGGCGCGAGGGCGCCGTGGCACGAGAAGTAATCCCCTTCGGCCTGCACGGTTTCGCCGTTCAGCAGACCGCGGACGATGCCGAGATACTCACGGGCCGCAGTCAGCGGGCTGGCGTACGGGGCGCCGACGAGACTTTGCTGGAACGAGGCCCCACCGGGCCCGAACCCTGCCACCACCGGATGGCCGGTGGCCATGGCCAGCGATCTGACCTGGTGCGCCGCCTCGAAGGGATGCCTCAACGGCATCAGCGTGACACCGAGCCCCACCGGGACCCGGAACCCGGACCCCGCCGCGGCGGCGAAGCCCTGGAAGGGATCGACGAGCATCGACTGGCCCTGCCACAGCCGTTCCGCCGCCGTCCAGTCCACCAGAGCGGCATACGGCAGCAACTGTTCCGGCCTGCGTGGCAGGAACGGAACAAGAACTGAATACTTGGTCATCTGTCCCCCCGAATCGCGCACATCGACATTGCGCACAATCGACATCGCGCACATCGACGGTCAGTTCGAGTGCAACGAGAATCCTTGCGACTACGGCGACATATTATGTCTGGTCGCCGCAGAATTCTCCCGCCAAGACCCCTTGCGGGAATCTCGTTGGCGACATGGATAAAAGTAGACGCCGCGGGAGGGCCGACGCCCCCGTCGCGAGGCTAGTATCGCCCCCTCCGCAGACCGGGATGCCCCCCACCTGGCCTCCCTCGGGGTGCCTGCCTGCAGTGACGTACAGATCCACACCGCCGGGGACAGCCTGCGGACCCGTGGAAACGCAGCGTGTTGACACCGGCCCACCTTTCTGTTCAACCTATTCCCTGGCATTCCATTACGGATGGTGCGGGCCGCGGAATCCTTCAAGGACCGATGGCTCGGCGCGAGGGCGAGAACAACGCCCTTTATTGCGGAAACAATGCGATCCAAGGGGCCCTCGCGCCTGTCAACCGACGAACGGAAGGAGTCGCCGATGCCCCGCGTCTCCGTTATATGCCCGACCTACAACCGCAGCCGGGCCATCCTGCCCACGCTGGACTCCGTCCGAGCGCAGTCGATGCGTGACTGGGAGATGATCGTCGTATCCGACGGCAGCGACGACGACACGGACGAGGTCGTGGCCGAGGTCGCGGCGCAGGACGACCGGATCCGGCTGCGGCGGGTCCCGCACTTCGGCTTCCAGGCCGGCCCCACCAACCTCGTTCTGCCCGAGGCGAAGGGCGAGTACATCGCCTACCTGGACCACGACGACCGCTGGGAGAGCGGCCATCTCGGGCTCCTGACAGCCGCCTTCGACGACGGCGCGCAGTTCGTGGCCACCCGGGCGAGGAAGGTGAACGCGTCCGGCACGGTCACCACCACGGCCGATCCGCTGACCATGTGCTGGGCGCCCGAACTCCAGCTGATGAATCCCCTGTTCGAGAACTCGTGCGCCGCGCACAGGGCAGGCCTCGCGGAGTCGGTGGGCGGCTGGCGCGAGTCCCCGGTCGGCCTTGAGGACTGGGACCTGTGGCTGCGCATGACCGACGCGGGGGTCCGTTGCACGACGCTCCTCGACGTCACGGTCAACATGCTGGACGACCCCGGCACTCGGCAGCACAGCCTTCCGTGCGACTACGACCATGAGATCGCGCGGTTCGAGGATGCCCGTGCCGCCCGCGCCGCGTACCGGGCCCTCACCCATCCCCGGCACTTCCGAGCGGGGCTCGAAGCCAGCCGCACTGATCTCCATCACTGGTACGGCTCGCTGGCCGATTCCGGCGAACTGGTGCTGCCCCTCGGCTGGGAAGGCGGTACCGACGCCCTGACCGGCGCCGTCGACCGGCATGTGGAAGCCGTCCGGATGGTGTGGAACAACCTGATCATCGAGCCCAAGGACGGCTACGTCGCCCTCGCGATGGTGCTGGGCACCATGACCGCCGAGCACGCGGAGCGCTACAGCGCCCACTTCCGCACCACGATGGCCCACCAGCAGGCGTTCTTCGAGGACGTCCTGCCCGCGGGAAGTGTGGTGCGGTGACATCCTTGGAGGGGTTCCACCGCGCGCTCGACGACGCCCGGGACCGCATGTTCACCACGGTCCGAAGAGTGCCGCTCGACGCCCTCGCCGGATGGACCGCGGACCCGGCCACCGGGACCATCCGTCATCACGGCGGCCGCTTCTTCACCGTGGAGGGAGTGCGCGTCGACCGCCCGGGGCACCCGGTCGACCACTGGTCCCAGCCGATCATCGACCAGCCGGAGATCGGGATACTGGGCATCCTGGTCAAGGAGTTCGACGGCGTTCCGCACTATCTGATGCAGCTGAAGGCCGAGCCCGGCAACTGCGACGGCATCCAGGTCTCCCCGACCGTTCAGGCGACCCGGAGCAACTACCTCCGGGTGCACGGCGGCAAACCCGTCCCCTACCTCGACTACTTCAGGAACCCGTCCCGGCACCGGGTGGTGGCCGATGTCCGCCAGTCCGAACAAGGTGCCTGGTTCCTGCGCAAGCGCAATCGCAACATGGTGGTCGAGGTCCGGGGCGAGGTGCGACTCCACGACGGGTTCCACTGGCTGTCGCTGCCTCAACTGCACCGGCTGCTGGCCCAGGACGATCTGGTCAACATGGACACCCGTTCGGTGCTGGCCTGTCTGCCCCTCACGGAGCCGGAGCCGGAACCCGGGCGGGAGCGGGAACCCGGGCGGGAGCGGGACGAGTTCGCCATGGCACTGCTCCGGTCGTGCCGTGCGGGCTCGCCCACGCATCACACGGAGCGGAGTCTCCTCAGCTGGATCACTGACACGCGGGTGCGCGCCGACCTCGCCGTCAGCCGGGTGCCGCTGACCGGACTCCCCGGATGGCGGCGGACGGAAGGCCGGATCTCCCACGAAAGCGGCCGGTTCTTCGACGTCATCGGTGTACAGGTGACAGCGGCGGGCCGCGAGGTCGCCCGCTGGGACCAGCCGATGATCGCGCCGCGCGGCATGGGGGTCGTGGGCCTCCTCGTCACCCGTATCGACGGCGTCCTGCACGCTCTCGTCCAACTGCGTGCGGAGGTCGGGTACGTGGACGCCGTGGAACTCGCCCCGACCCTGCAGTGCGTGCCGGAGAACTACGACGTCCTTCCCGCCGCCGCCCGGCCACCGCTGCTCGACGAGGTGCTGGGGGCGCCCGCCTCCGCCGTCAGGTTCGACACGGTCCAGTCGGAGGAGGGCGGCCGCTTCTACCATGCGCGAACCCGGCACCTCATCGTCGAGACGCCGTACCGCCCGGAGCTGGCCGAGCACCCGGACTTCCGCTGGATGACGCCTCACCAGCTGTCCGGCCTGCTGCGTCACAGCCACTACGTGAGCATGGAGACCCGCAGCCTGCTCGCCTGTCTGCACTCCCTGGCCACGGCGCCCCGTCCCGTCGGAGTGCGGTGATGGCCGGGGCCCGGACGCCGGCCGCCCGCCCTCTGGTCACTGTGCTCGGCGCGTCGGGTTACATCGGTTCGGCCGTCGTCGCACTCCTGCGCAGTCGGCCGGTCCGGTTGCGTACGGTGTCGCGCCGCCCTTGCCCCGTGGCCGGTGACGGCCTCGCGGAACCGGACGTCCGCACGGCCGACCTCACCGACCCCGGCGCGGTCGCCGACGCGGTGGCGGGTTCGGACGCCGTGATCCATCTGGTCACCCACCGTTCGGCCACGGGCGACTGGCGGACACGGGACGGCGACCCGGACGGCGAACACGCCAACGTCACCGTGACGCTCGACCTCGTCGAGAGCCTCAGGTCCGGCCGGACCGACGGGCCGCCACCCGCGGTGATCTACGCCAGTACGGTCCTCCCGCCCGGCGGCCCGGCCCCGGCGAACGCCTACGAACGGCAGAAGCTGGCCTCCGAGCGCATCCTGCGCGCGGCCTTCGCGGCGGGCTCGCTCCGTGGCGCGGTCCTGCGCCTGCCGACCGTCTACGGCCAGGGCCCCGTGCCGGGAGATCTCGGCCGGGGCGTAGTGGCGGCCATGATCCGCCGAGGCTTCGCCGGTGAGCCGCTGACCATGTGGCACGACGGCACGATCGAGCGCGACCTCCTCCACGTCGACGACGCGGCCCGCGCCTTCCTGTCGGCGCTGGACCACGCGGATGCCCTCGCCGGCCGGCACTGGGACGTCGGCTGCGGCCTCGGCCACGGCCTCGGGGAAGTGTTCCGGACGATCGCCGAGATCGTCGGTCGGCACACCGGGCGGCCACCGGTACCTGTGCTGCGAGTGGACCCGCCGGACGGTGCCATCGGTCTGGACTTCCGCAGCGTACGAGCCGATTCGTCCGCCTTCCGGTCGGTCACCGGGTGGGCGCCCAGGGCAGTTCTGCGCGACGCACTGGAGCAGGCCGTCGCCGCTCACGCCGTGTCCACGGCACACGTACCCACGCCCACACCCACACCTCACACCGGTCCATCGGCCAAGGAAGGGATCCACCTGTGACCACGTATGTCTGGGACTACCTGGAGGAGTACGCGAAGGAGCGTACGGACCTCCTGGACGCCGTCGAAACGGTCTTCGGTTCCGGGCAGCTCGTGCTCGGCAAGAGCGTGCACGGCTTCGAGACGGAGTTCGCCGCCTACCACGGTGTGGACCACTGCGTGGGCCTGGACAACGGCACCAACGCGATCAAGCTCGCGCTCCAGGCACTGGGCGTCGGTCCGGGCGACGAGGTGATCACCGTGTCGAACACGGCAGCCCCCACCGTGCTGGCGATCGACGCGGTCGGCGCCACCCCGGTCTTCGTCGATGTGCGTGAGGAGGACTTCCTCATGGACACCGACCAGGTCGCCGCGGCGATCACCCCCCGGACGCGCTGCATCCTTCCGGTCCACCTCTACGGCCAGTGCGCCGACATGGAGGTGCTGAAGGACATCGCCACGGCACACGGCCTGGTCCTCCTTGAGGACTGCGCCCAGGCGCACGGCGCCCGACGGCACGGCCGGCAGGCGGGCACCATCGGCGACGCCGCCGCGTTCTCCTTCTACCCGACGAAGGTGCTCGGGGCGTACGGCGACGCCGGCGCGGCGATCACCTCCGACGCGGCCGTGGCCGACCGGTTGCGCCGACTGCGGTACTACGGCATGGAGGAGCGGTACTACGTCGTCGAGACCCCCGGGCACAACAGCCGGCTCGACGAACTCCAGGCCGAGATCCTGCGCCGCAAACTCGGTCGCCTCGACGCCTACATCGAGGGGCGTCGCGCCGTCGCCCGGCGCTACGCCGAGGGACTGAAGGACACCGGGCTGATCCTGCCGGCCACCGCACCCGGCAACGACCACGTCTACTACGTCTACGTGGTCCGCCATCCCCAACGGGACCGCATCATCGAGGCGTTGAAGTCGCGCGGGATCTCCCTCAACATCAGCTATCCGTGGCCGGTGCACACCATGTCCGGCTTCGCCCACCTCGGCTACTCCCGCGGCGCGCTTCCGGTCACGGAGGCCCTCGCGGGCGAGATCTTCTCGCTTCCCATGTACCCCTCACTGCCACGCGATGTGCAGGACCGGGTGATCGGCGCGCTGCTCGACGTACTGGCGGAACTGTCGTGAAGGCACGCGAGCTCTCCGTTCCCGGC
Source organism: Streptomyces sp. NPDC001549 (assembly GCF_042894025.1). Taxonomy (NCBI): domain Bacteria; kingdom Bacillati; phylum Actinomycetota; class Actinomycetes; order Kitasatosporales; family Streptomycetaceae; genus Streptomyces; species Streptomyces sp. NPDC001549. The sequence continues at coordinate 148,449 of NZ_JBIAVJ010000023.1, read as the reverse complement.
GCGGTGGAGTTCACCCCCACCCGCTACCCGGACGACCGGGGCCTGTTCGTCTCCACCTTCGAGGAGCGGTCCGCCGGGCCGCTCTTCCCGGTGAGACAGGCTAGTCAGAGTCTTTCCCGCAGGGGCGTGGTACGGGGTGTGCACTACACCGCCGTGTCCCCGGGCACCGAGAAGTACGTCCACTGCCCGCGCGGTTCGGCCCTGGACCTCGTCGTCGACCTCCGCGTCGGTTCGCCGGCGTTCGGCACCTGGGACTCCGTCGTACTGGACGACCGGAGCTTCCGCGCCGTATACATCCCACCCGGCGTGGGGCACGCCTTCGTGGCCCTGGAGGACGACACGGTCATGTCCTACCTGCTGTCGACCGGCTACGTCGCGGAGCACGAGCTCGCCGTGTCCGTCCTGGACCCGGAACTCGGCCTACCCATTCCGCGTGACATCACCCCGGTCCTCTCGGAGCGGGACCGGCTGGCGCTCACCCTCGCGGAAGCGGCCGCCGAGGGCATGCTCCCGCTCTTCGCACACCCTCAGGAGAACCGATGACCATCTGCCGTATCTGCGCGGGCCCGCTGACCGAGTTCCTCGATCTGGGGGCGCAGCCCAACTCCGACGCCTTCCCCAAGCCCGGGGAGACGCACGGCGAGTTCTTCTTCCGGCTCGCCGTCGGGCGGTGCGGTTCCTGCACGATGGTGCAGCTGATGGAGGAGGTTCCGCGCGAGCGGATGTTCCACGAGGACTACCCGTACCACTCCTCGGGATCCTCGGTGATGCGGGAGCACTTCGAGGCCACGGCCCGGGGCATTCTCGCCACCGTGGCCGCCGACCCGGACCCGTTCGTCGTCGAGATCGGCTGCAACGACGGCGTCATGCTGGCCACCGTCGCCGGGGCCGGGGTGCGTCATCTGGGTGTCGATCCCTCAGCAGGCGTGGCCGACCGGGCGCGGGCCAAGGGAGTGCGGGTCCGTACCGCGTTCTTCGAGGAGGAGACGGCGCTCGCCATCGCCGCGGCCGAGGGCCGGGCGGATGTCGTCTACGCCGCCAACACCCTGTGCCATCTCCCGTACCTGGACTCGATCTTCCGCGGCTTGGACGCGCTGCTCAAGCCGGAGGGGGTGTTCGTCTTCGAGGACCCCTACCTCGGCGATATCGTCGAGCGGACCTCGTTCGACCAGATCTACGACGAGCACTTCTACTTCTTCACGGCCCGTTCGGTGCAGAGCATGGCCCACCACTACGGCTTCGAGCTGGTCGACGTCCTCCGCCTGCCCGTGCACGGCGGCGAGGTCCGCTACACCCTCGCACGCCGGGGTACGCGGGTGCCCACGGCGTCCGTGGCTGAGCTGCTGGCCGACGAGGACAGCAAGGACCTCGCCGAGCCGGTCACGCTGGAGCGCTTCGCCGCCGAGGTCCGGCGCACCCGCGACGAGCTGACCGCTCTGCTCACCCGGTTGCGGGCGGAAGGCCGCCGGGTCGTCGCCTACGGTGCCACGGCCAAGAGCGCCACCGTCGCCAACTACTGCGGCATCGGACCCGAGCTGATCTCCTTCGTCTGCGACAGCACCCCCGCCAAGCAGGGCCGGCTCACTCCCGGCTCCCACATCCCGGTCCGGACCCCGGATGCCTTCGGCGACCCCTACCCCGAATACGCGCTGCTCTTCGCCTGGAATCACGCGGAGGAAATCATGGCGAAGGAGCAGAGGTTCCGCGAGCAGGGCGGCAAGTGGATCCTCTACACCCCGGACGTGCGCATAGTCTGAACAGCGTCGACAGAGGGTGCGAGCGGACTACGGAGCGTCGGGCGCCGGGCAGGACCTGTCAGCGCGCCGGGACCGCGTCTGAGTTCCACAGGGGCCTCGCCCTGCTCCTGGACGGCCTGGGCCGCTGACCCACCGGGCCGCCTGCCGCGTGCCCCGCCTGGCGCCCCGCCGAAGCGCCGTGTTCCCACCCTCCGCGCCGTACGGCACACTGGAGGTTTGACCTGAATGAAACGGGGCGCCGCGCGTGAATGGTCCACTCATCGTCCAGAGCGACAAAACCCTCCTTCTCGAAGTCGACCACGAGCTCGCCGGAGCCGCCCGGCGTGCCATCGCCCCCTTCGCCGAGCTGGAGCGGGCCCCCGAGCACATCCACACCTACCGGATCACCCCGCTCGGCCTGTGGAACGCCCGGGCCGCCGGCCATGACGCCGAGCAGGTCGTCGACGCGCTCGTCGAGTACTCCCGCTACCCCGTCCCGCACGCACTCCTCGTCGACGTCGCCGAGACCATGGCGCGCTACGGCCGCCTGACCCTCTCCAAGCACCCCGTCCACGGACTGGTGCTCACCAGCACCGACCGGCCGGTGCTGGAGGAGATCCTGCGGTCCAAGAAGGTCGCCCCGCTCGTCGGTGCGCGGCTCGACGCCGACACCGTGGCCGTGCACCCCTCCGAGCGCGGGCAGATCAAGCAGACGCTGCTCAAGCTGGGCTGGCCCGCCGAGGACCTCGCCGGCTACGTGGACGGCGAGGCGCACCCGATCGACCTGGCCGAGAACGGCTGGGCCCTGCGGCCGTACCAGCAGCAGGCCGTCGAGGGCTTCTGGCACGGCGGCTCCGGTGTGGTCGTGCTGCCCTGCGGCGCCGGCAAGACGCTGGTCGGCGCCGGGGCCATGGCGATGGCCAAGGCGACGACGCTGATCCTGGTGACCAACACCGTCTCGGCCCGCCAGTGGAAGCACGAGCTGGTCAAGCGGACCTCGCTGACGGAGGACGAGATCGGCGAGTACTCCGGTACCCGCAAGGAGATCCGGCCCGTCACCATCGCCACCTACCAGGTCCTGACGACCAAGCGGAAGGGCGTCTACCCGCACCTGGAGCTCTTCGACTCCCGGGACTGGGGCCTGATCGTCTACGACGAGGTGCACCTGCTGCCCGCGCCGGTCTTCAAGTTCACCGCCGACCTGCAGGCGCGCCGCCGGCTCGGCCTGACCGCGACGCTGGTGCGCGAGGACGGGCGGGAGTCGGACGTCTTCTCCCTCATCGGGCCGAAGCGGTTCGACGCCCCGTGGAAGGAGATCGAGGCGCAGGGCTACATCGCGCCCGCCGACTGCGTGGAGGTCCGGGTCAATCTGACGGAGTCGGAGCGGCTCGCGTACGCGACGGCCGAGACGGAGGAGAAGTACCGCTTCTGCGCGACGACGGCGACGAAGCGCAAGGTCACCGAGGCGCTGGTGGCCAAGCACCGCGGTGAGCAGACCCTCGTCATCGGGCAGTACATCGACCAGCTCGACGAGCTGGGCGAGCACCTGAACGCCCCCGTCATCAAGGGCGAGACCTCCAACGCGCAGCGCGAGAAGCTCTTCAACGCCTTCCGCGAGGGCGAGATCAGCGTGCTGGTCGTCTCGAAGGTCGCGAACTTCTCCATCGACCTGCCGGAGGCCACCGTCGCCATCCAGGTGTCGGGCACCTTCGGCTCCCGCCAGGAGGAGGCCCAGCGCCTGGGCCGCGTGCTGCGGCCGAAGGCGGACGGCCACGAGGCGCGGTTCTACTCGGTCGTCGCACGCGACACGATCGACCAGGACTTCGCGGCGCACCGCCAGCGGTTCCTCGCCGAGCAGGGGTACGCCTACCGGATCATGGACGCCGACGAGCTGCTGGCGAGCGACTGACTCCGGCACGCGCGGGCCGTCAGGACGGCCAGTAAGGGAGCGCACCAGACCCACAGCGGCGGCCAGTCCAGTACGAGGGCCCGGGCCGCTTCGGCCAGGTGCCGGGTCCAGAACTCGGCGGAGGCCTCCGGCAGGACCAGCAGCCCGAGCAGGGCGGTCCCGGCCGAGGCCGCCAGCGCGGTGAGCCCGGCGCGGACGCGGCGGGTCAGCAGGAGGTACGCGGCGATGGCCGCCGGGGCGAGGGTGATCCCGGCGGCGACGCCCAGCGCGAAGCCCTTGCCGAGCGCGGAGCGCGGCCGGCCGAGGTCCCACAGCACCAGGCAGGCGAGCGCCAGGTTGATCAGACCGGGCAGCGGTGCCTGGAACAGCGGCTGCAGCCACAGCCCGGCGATGGTGGCGGCCAGCACGGGCCCGGGCCGGGACCGGAGTCCCGCGAGGCGGCAGGACAGGGTGATCAGCAGGGCGAGCAGGCCGGCGTTGCCGAGGACGAGGACGGCCTTCAGCGCGCCGCTCGGCAGCCACGCGGCGGGCGTGAACAGGATCGCGGCGAACGGCGGATACGTGGCGGACGGCCCCCACTCGGCGGCGGAGAAACCCTGGACGAGGGCGTCGGCCACCGGAATGCGCAGGGCGATGCAGAGCACGCCGAGCAGCAGCAGCGAGCCGGTCAGCAGCACACCGGCGAAGGACGACGGTGAGCGGCTGGGAACGGGACTCCGGGTCACCCGCGAGACCCTAGTGGATCAGTGGATGTGCTGCGCGGGACCCGAGGTCAGTGGCGTATGACGCCCGCGTCCTCGGCGTATTCACCGAGCACGACGACGCTGACGGCGGTCGCCGCGAAAATCTTGACGGCGCGCAGCATGCCGCCGAGGCCGTTGCGCGGAAGGGAGTCGGATTCGGCGCCGCTAGGACGGCTGCCCTGGATCGAGGTGAAGGTTGCGGGGCTCATGCATCCATGGTGCGTTTTCGCGCCGTCCCGCACATCGCTCCCGGGAGGGAACCTCACGGCCCCCCGGGTCCTCCTCCCGTCGCATGCGTACCCCTAGGGGTGGATACCAAGGTCTGACACTCCCCGGTACGACGCGGTACGACACCCGTCCGGATGCACGGGGGCCGCTCGGGACGGACCCTGGGAAGGTCCGCGGTGCCGGCGACCACGCCAGGGGAGTGATCCGCATGACCCACCGTTCCCGGACGCAGCGCCTCGCGCTGCTCTCCGCATCGACAGCCCTCGCCACAGGAGCGCTGCTGCCGTCCGCCACCGCGTTCGCCGCCCCGGCACACGCCGCCGCGGTCGCTATCGCTGCCGCCCCCACACCCACACCCACACCCACCCAGCCCGCCCAGGGCGCGGTGAAGGCCACCGATCCCCCCAGCGGCATCACGGCCGAGCTACCCGGAAAGGCCGAGGTCCGCATGGGTGCCGTCCCCATGGAGGGCGGGTCGGTCGACGCCCGCGTGTACGGGGTGGAGACCCCGGGCGGAGCCACCGGCTTCGCCGTCTACGACATGCCGGGCGACCGGATCCCGCTGGAGGACGCCCTCAAGGGCTTCATCGACGCGTACGGCCTGACCGGCGGCGGGACCCTGACCAGTGACAACGTCCGCAAGACGACGGTGGACGGCCGTCCGGCCCTCGACGCGAGCCTCTCCGGCGAGGACGCCGACGGGGCCGCGGTCGGCTCCATCCGCTTCATCTCCGACGACGACCATCTCGTCATGGCCCTGACCTACGGTCCCGAGGCCAAGGAGAAGGACCTGAAGGAGATGCACCAGCAGCTCCTCTCCTCCCTCACGATCCCCTGATCCGCGCCTTCGATATTCGTTCGCGTCGCACCGCCCCGGTGGCTAGAATCTCCGCTCTTGCCGCCTCCCGCCGCCTCATTGGGGAGAGCCGCCCTCCGGCCGGAAACCGGCGGGCCATCTGTTCCGCATCCAGCAGCTGGAGGCAGTTCCGTGCCCGCGCACGCCCCCGAGACCACGCAAGACGACCCGACCGCGAGCCCGACGGCGGACCCGACCGCGGACCCGGCGGCGGACCCGGCGGCGGACCCGGCGGCGCCCACCGACCCGCTGGGCCGTGAGCGGGCCCACCTCACCGCCTCGCGTTCCGCCCTGCGCGCCATGCGCGCGGACGTCGAGTCCCTCGACATCCGCGACGTCACCGCGAACTGGGTCAACGCGATCGTCCTCCAGGCCCAGATCGACGACCGCATCAAAGCCCTCGCCGACCTCGCCCACACCCCGCTGTTCTTCGGCCGCCTCAACTACCTGCACGCACCCGGCGCGGAGCTCGCCGAGGGTGCGGAGGGCGAGCAGTTCTACATCGGCCGCCGCCACGTCCACGACGCCGGCGGCGACCCGATGGTCATCGACTGGCGCGCGCCCGTCTCCCAGCCGTTCTACCGGGCCTCCAAGACCGACCCGCAGGACATCTCCCTGCGCCGCCGCTTCGGGTACACCGGCGGCGAGCTGACGGCGTACGAGGACGAGCACCTGTCCGACCCCGGCGAGGCGGCCGCGGTCAGCAAGCTGCTCCAGCAGGAGATCGAGCGCCCGCGCGTGGGCCCGATGCGGGACATCGTCGCGACGATCCAGCCCGAGCAGGACAAACTCGTCCGCTCCGGCCTGACCGGCTCCGTCTGCGTGCAGGGCGGCCCCGGCACCGGCAAGACCGCCGTCGGCCTGCACCGGGTCGCGTACCTGCTCTACGCGCACCGCGACCGCCTCGCCCGCACGGGCACGCTCGTCATCGGGCCGAACCGTTCCTTCCTGCACTACATCGAGCAGGTCCTGCCGGCCCTGGGCGAGCTGGAGGTCAAGCAGGCCACCGTCGACGACCTGGTCGCCCGCGCCGGCCTGGAGGTACGCGGCACGGACGCCGCCGAAACCGCCGTGGTCAAGGGCGACGCCCGCATGGCGGAGGTACTGAACCGCGCCGTCCGCTCGCACGTCACCCGCCCCACGGAGCCGCTGATGGTGGTCCGCGGCTCGCGCCGCTGGCGGGTGCCCGCGTACGAGCTGGAGGAGATGGTCGAGGAGCTGCAGAAGCGCGACATCCGCTACGGCGCGGCCAGGGAGGCCCTGCCGCAGCGCATCGCGCACGCGGTGCTCGTACGGATGGAGCAGGCGGGCGAGGCCCCGGACGACCGGGTGCAGGACGCGGTGGCCCGCAACGCGGCGGTGAAGGCGGCGGTCAAGGAGATCTGGCCGGCCGTCGAACCGGCGAAGCTGGTCCTGCGGCTGCTGTCCGACCCCGAGTTCCTCGCGCTGCACGCGGCGGACGTGCTCACCGAGGACGAGCAGAAGCTGCTGCTGTGGCCGAAGCCGTTCCGGAGCGTGAAGTCGGCGAAGTGGTCGGCGGCGGACCTGGTGCTGATCGACGAGGCGGCCGACCTGGTGGAACGGACGCATTCGCTGGGCCACGTGGTCCTCGACGAGGCCCAGGACCTGTCGCCGATGCAGTACCGGGCGGTGGGACGGCGCTGCACCACGGGCTCGGCGACGGTCCTCGGCGACCTCGCGCAGGGCACCACGCCGTGGGCCACGCGCAGCTGGGACGAGGCCCTCACGCACCTGGGCAAGCCGCAGGCGGTGCTGGAGGAACTGACGGCGGGCTTCCGCGTGCCGCGCGAGGTGATCGCCTACGCCTCCCGGCTGCTGCCGTCGATCTCCCCGGGCCTGGCCCCGGTCTCCTCCGTCCGCGAGACGCCGGGATCGCTGCGGATCGAGGAGGCGGCGGACCTGACGGCGGCGGTGGTCGCCGCGTGCCGTGACTCTCTGGCCAACGAGGGGTCGATCGGCCTGATCGCGGCGGACGCGCGGATCCCGGTGCTCGCGGAGGCGCTGGCGGAGGCGGGGATGCCGTACCTGTCTCCCGGCGAGGAGACGACCGCGGAATCCCGCCTGACGCTGGTCCCGGCGTCGCTGGCGAAGGGTCTGGAGTACGACTACGTGGTCCTGGACGAGCCCACGGCGATCGTGGACGGCGAGCCGGACGAGCGGACGGGCCTGCGCCGCCTGTACGTCTGCCTCACCCGCGCGGTCTCGGGCCTGACGGCCCTCCACGCGGCCCCGCTCCCGACCGCCCTGTCCTGACCTGCGGCCCGCCCTCCCGGGGCTCCGCCCCGGGTATTTCAGCCCCGCCGGCGTTTGAGGCGCGGGGGTCCGGGGCGGAGCCCCCGGCAGCGGCGGCGCGCCCGACCGCCGGACCCCGTCAGGACAGGGCGGCACGCCCGACCGCCGGACCCCGTCAGGACAGGGCGGTGCGCCACTGCGCGACGGCCGCCGCCGAGACCGGCCCGCCCCACCCGGAGGGCCGCGCCGCGCCGCCGATGTGGAAGGCGTCGATCCCGCCCGCACGCAGCACCGGCAGGTGCGCAAGCGTCAGCCCGCCGCCCACCAGGATCCGCGCCCCGTACCCCGGCTCACCGCCGCGCCCCGCCTCCGCCAGCAGCACCGGCAGCCCGGCCTCCACCCCCGCCGCCGCGCCCGCCGTGAGGTACGTGTCCAGCCCCGGCACATCGGCCAGCGCCTTGCGCAGCTGGTCCCGGTCCGCCGCGCGGTCGATCGCCCGGTGGAAGGTCCAGCGGCAGCCGTCCAGCTCCGCGACGACCGCCTCGACCGCGGCCAGGTCGGGGGCCCCGTCGGCGTCCAGGAAGCCGAGGACGAACTCCCGCGCGCCCTCCGCCCGCAGTTCCCGTGCCGCCCGGGCCAACGCGGAGACGTCGTCGGCCGCGAAGCCGTCCGTCTTGCGGAGCATCACGCGCAGCGGGATGTCGACCGCCGCCCTGATCGCCGCGAAGGTCTCGCGCGGCGGGGTGAGCCCGTCGGCGGCCATGTCGGTGACCAGTTCGAGTCGGTCCGCCCCACCGGCCTGGGCCGCGACCGCGTCCTCCACGTCGAGGGCGATCACCTCCAGGAGCGCACGGTTGCTCATTCGATCCCATCCTTCTTCGGAAAGCTCGGGAAAACTCCGGAAATAGGTCTAGTCCAATATTCAGAATACGGGCCTCCACCCGCCCTTCACCAGCACAATCACGCCACCCCACAATGTGCCCATGGACACAGGCACCCAGAGCAGCGACACCCACCCGGACACCGCCGGCCTGCGGGCCCGCTGGCAGGCGACCGTCACCGCCGCCGGCGCCGCCGCCGACCGTGATCCCGCGCCCTACGCCGACCGCCTCCTCACCGCCTGGGCGGAGCCGCAGCGCCGGTACCACACCACCGCGCACCTGGCCGACGTACTCGCGCGGATCGACGTACTGGCCCCGCACGCCGCCGATCCGGCCGCCGTTCAGCTCGCCGCCTGGTTCCACGACGCCGTCTACCGCCCCGACCGGTCCGAGAACGAGGAGCGCAGCGCCGCCCTCGCCGAGCGCGCCCTCCCCGAGCTCGGCATCGACCCCGCGCGCACCGCCGAGGTGGCCCGCCTCGTCCGGCTCACCGTCACCCACGACCCCGCCCCCGGAGACACCGACGGCGAGGCCCTCTGCGACGCCGACCTGGCCGTCCTGGCCGGGGATCCCGACGCGTACGCCGCCTACGCGGCCGCCGTCCGCGCCGAGTACGGCTTCGTCCCCGACGACGCCTTCCGCACCGGCCGCGCCGCCGTCCTGCGCCAGCTCCTCGACCTGCCGCGGCTCTTCCGCACGCCCTACGGAGCCGCGCACTGGGAGGCCCCGGCCCGCGCCAACCTCGCCGCGGAACTCACCGGCCTCACCGGCCTCACCGCCGACGACCGGGGAATGTGATCGCGTTCGCGCTGGTTGGTGACAGTCATGCCCGCAGCAGCCGCACGCCCCCGCATGCCCGTCGCCGTGTACGTCCTCGGACTGTCCGTGTTCGCGCTCGGCACCAGCGAATTCATGCTCTCCGGTCTGCTGCCACCCATCGCCGAGGACATGGGCGTCACCATCCCGCAGGCGGGCCTGCTCATATCCGCCTTCGCGATCGGCATGGTCGTGGGCGCACCGCTGCTGGCCGTGGCCACCCTGCGGCTCCCCCGCCGCACCACCCTCATCGCCCTCATCAGCCTCTTCGGCCTCGGGCAGGTCGCGGGCGCGCTGGCCCCCACGTACGAGCTCCTCTTCGCCTCCCGCGTGGTCTCCGCGTTCGCCTGCGCCGGCTTCTGGGCCGTGGGCGCGGCCGTCGCCATCGCCATGGTCGACAAGGACCAGCGGGCCCGCGCGATGGCCGTCATGATCGGCGGCCTGTCGATCGCGAACGTCCTCGGCGTCCCCGCAGGCGCCTTCCTCGGCGAGCACCTGGGCTGGCGCTCCGCCTTCTGGTCGGTCGCCGCCGCCTCCGCGATCGCCCTCGCCGGCATCCTGGCGCTGATCCCGAAGATCCCGCTGCCCGCCGAGAAGCCGTCGCTCGGGCGCGAACTGCGCATCTACCGCGACCGCCAGGTGTGGCTCTCCATCGGCATCACCGCGCTGGCCGCGGGCGGCGTCTTCTGCGCCTTCAGCTACCTGTCACCGCTGCTCACGGACGTGGCCGGGCTGGACTCGCGGTGGGTCCCCTGGATCCTCGGCCTCTTCGGCATCGGCGCGCTCGCCGGCACCACCGTCGGCGGCCGGGTCGCCGACGCGCATCTGTTCGGCGTGATGATCTGGGGCATCACCGCCTCCACCGTCTTCCTCACCGCGCTCGCCCTGCTGGCCTCCACCGCCGCCGCGGCGATCGCCCTGGCCTTCCTGCTCGGCTTCTCCGCCTTCTTCACCGCCCCGGCGCTCAACGCCCGTATGTTCAACGTGGCCGGCGCGGCCCCGACCCTGGCCGGCGCCACCACCACGGCCGCCTTCAACCTCGGCAACACCGGTGGCCCCTGGCTCGGCGGCACCGTCATCGACGCCGGCCTGGGCTTCGCCGCCACCGCCTGGGCGGGCGCCGCCATGACCGTCACCGCGATCGCCCTCACCGTGCTCGCCCTGCGCCTGGACCGCCGCCGTACGCAGCCGCAGGCGACCCGCGTGATCGCCACCGGCGGCGTCACCGCGAGCCCCGCCGAGGAGCCCGCCCGCGCCTGACCGCGCCTGACCGCCGGGCCCTGACCGCGCCTGACCGCGGTCCCGGTCGCCGCCCCGGACCCGCCTTCCTACGATGAGAAGGTCCGCTCGGGGAGCCGGGGACCGCTCGGGGACGTGCGTCAGAGGAGATCCTCCATGGGCCGGTACCGCACGCCCACCGTCTTGGCAGCCGCCTCCCTGCTGCTGACCGCGCTGTGCGCGGGCCAGGCCCCCGCGGCCGCCCCGCCGGGCCGGGTCGACATCGACCCGGTGATCGCCGAGCAGCTCGACGACGCGATCACCGCGGCCATGCGCAAGGCCGCCATCCCCGGGGTGGGCGTCGGCATGTGGATCGACGGCGAAGACCCTTACGTGCGCACCTTCGGCACCGCCGACAAGGCCACCGGCGTCCCCATCAAGACCGACATGCACACCCGCATCGGAAGCGTCACCAAGACGTTCACCATCACCGCCGTCCTCCAGCTCGTCGACGACGGGAAGGTACGGCTCGACGCGCCGATCTCGACGTACCTCGACGGCGTGCCCGGCGGCGAGAAGATCACCGTCCGGCAGCTCGCCGACATGCGCAGCGGCCTGTACGACTACACCGATGACCCGCGCATGCTGGCCGGCTACAAGGCCGACCCGCACCGCGCCTGGACCCCGCAGGAGCTGCTGGACATCGCCTTCGCGCACCCCGCCGATTTCCCGCCGGGCGCGCGCTGGGAGTACTCCAACACCAACACCGTCCTGCTCGGCCTGCTCGTCGAGAAGCTCGGCGGGCAGCCCCTGCACACCTACCTGGAGCAGCACGTCATCGAACCGGCCGGTCTGGACGCGACCTCGCTGCCGACCGGCGCGGAGATCGCCGCCCCGTACGTGCACGGCTACACGAACTTCACCCCGGACGGCGCGACCGTCGACGCCTCCACCTGGAACCCGTCCTGGGCCTGGGCGGCCGGCGCGATGATCTCCACCATGGACGACCTGCACTCCTGGGTCCCGACCCTGGTCAGCGGGAAGCTGCCCGACGGCGACCGGCTGCTGGAGCCGGGCACCCAGGCCCAGCGACTGCGCATGCTGCCCACCGGGCACCCCGACGTGGGCTACGGGCTCGGCATCGCCGAGCTCGACGGCTGGATCGGCCACAACGGCGAGCTGCCCGGCTACGAGACCGTCGCCGTCCGGCTCCCGCAGGCCCGCGCCACGATGGTGATCGTGGTGAACTCCGACGTCGACGGGAAGTTCGGCAACCTGAGCTCCCTCATCGCCAACACGGTCACCAAGATCGTGACCCCGGATCACGTCTGGGCGCTCCCGGCGGCGGCCCAGCCCAACGCCGTCCCGGAGCCGTCCGCGCCCTCGACCCCGAAGCCGGGTTCCTAGCCCGCCGGCGGGCCCTTCGGGTGGTCCGGCCGGAGCCCCATCATGGCCCCGGGTCATTCGCCGTCGAAGATGTCCTCGGCTGCCGGGGCGGTGACGGCGCGGGTGAGCCAGCGGCGCAAGGTGTCGGGGTCGTCGCAGCCGGTGATCCGTTCGCGGACGTCGTCGGGCACGTCGAGGCCGCGCTGTTCCAGCACGATCAGCAGGTCCTCGGCGCGGCCCTGGGCGCGGCCTTCGTCCCGGATCTCTTCGGAGATGTACGACTTGTAGAAGGAGAGGTCCACGGCCACCAGGGTCCTCCAGAGCTCGTTGGCCGGGCGGTTGCCCAGCCCCTGTGCGGTGAATTCGATCATCGGGTCGGCGACGTTCTCAGGGACGTCCCGCAGTAGGCGTCGGGCCTGGTGCGGCAGCCGCCGCAGGTGCCCGGTTCCGGGCCGCGGAAGGCGCGGTCGCAGTTGTCGCAGTTGTGGAGCGGGTGCCTGGCGGCCGGGGGTGCGTCCCGGGCGCGGAACGGCGGCACGGGCGGGAGCTGGGCGGCGAGGCGGTGGGCCAGGAGGGCGGCCGGGCGGTGCAGGGGCTCCGACGGCAGGTCGGCGGTCAGGGCGTGGTGCACGGCGCTCGGGGGCAGATCGCGCTCCAGCCAGGCCGCGACTCCGGGGGCGAGGTGCTCGACCTCCGTGAGGGAGAGCAGGAGGCGGGGATCCCCACGGCGGAGGCCGACGAGGACCTCGATGGCGGACTGAAGCAGGTCAGGGGCGGGGTACGCGGGCTGCGGCACGGCGGGCAGGGCACGGCGCGGCGGCTCGCCCTCCCGGCGGGCGGGGCGCTTGGGCTTCGGTTTCGGCTCCGGCTCCGGGCCGTCCGTGGCGCCGGACCGGCCCGGCTGGTTGCAGGAGACCGTGCGGGTGACGACGCGGCCGCTGCTGGTGCGTTCGCAGGTGCGGCGCAGATAGCCGTGGGCCTCCAGTTCGCGCAGGGCGGCGGCGATCCGGGTCTTCCCCTCGGGGAAACGCGCGGCGAGGGTCCTGATGTCGATGAGGGAGCCGCCGGGAAGGGACTGGATGTGGACGGCCAGGCCGATGGCCAGCAGCGACAGCTCGGCGTGCTGGGCGAGGTGATTGCCGATCACGGTGAAGCGCGTGGTGTGGCGGGCGTTGTCGTGGATGACACCGCCGGAGCGTGTGCGCGCACGGGTGCGCCGGGACGGGTGGTTTTCCCCGTCGTTACGGGACTGGGCGTGCGGGCGCGCGCTAGTGTTCTGGGTATCCATCGGGAAGGTCTCGACTTCCTCGGTGGTCAGGCCCTCGCACTGGGATTGCAGTCCCGGCGGGGGCCGACGTATGTCAGCGGTGATGTGGTGTGTCGCGCTGAGCGTAGATCAGGCAACCCGTCCCGAAGCCAGCCAAGTTGGTGTTTTTCACTCAAGTGAGTGAGCGTGCGCCATGGGCGGGAGGGGTGGGGTTTGGTGTGGTCCTTTGCCTCCCGTGTCTTGAATCCTGGGATCGCCCCTGCCACCGGAGGCCCAGCGCGCGGGCTCCGGTGCGCGAACGATATCCGCAGGTCAGGGGCGCGGCAGGGCGAGTTCGGCCCCTACGGTCTTCCGGGGGACGGGACGGGCCGAGCCCGACCCCGCACCGGTCGGCGGGCGCCCCGCCGAGGAGCAGGCCGTGGGTGGCGGCGTTCGCGGTGAAGCCACTACGCCGCCGGCCGGCCCTTCGGGCGGCGCAGGCCCGCCGCGGTGAGGCGGCGGACGAGTTCCTTGCTGCCGATCTCCACCGCACCGGCGGCAACCGCGTCCGCGTACCGGTACGAGGGCACGTCGTAGTGGTCCCGCTCGAAGGCGCGCGGCGGGCAGCCGATGGCCGCCGCGAAGGCGTGCAGCTCCTCGTACGAGATGTCGCTGACCAGGTGCGACCACATGCGGCCGTGGCCCGGCCAGGTCGGCGGGTCGATGTAGACGGTCACCGGCGGCTCACCGGAGTCCGAAGACCGGGCCCAGGCCGCCGATCGCGGCCACCTTCACACCCGCCTCCGAACACACCCAGTGCGGGTCGGGTCCCAGCTCCGGCTCCACGTCCAGCGCGTGCGGCTCGCCGTGGCCGCAGACCGGGCACAGCGGCCATCGTCCGTACTTCTCCAGCAGCGCGTCCTTCACGTCTTGGGCTACGAGTCCGGCAAGGTAGTCGACACCCTCCGGCCACTGCTCCACCCACCACCGGCGGTGCGTGACCGAGTCCTCGACGAGGGAGACGACATCGGCTTCGGCGACCTCGCCGGCGGCGAGGTCGGCGAGAACAAGGGCGCGGGCGACGTGCAGCGCCTGCTCCAGGGGGGTCGCGTGGTCCATGCGCCCATTGTGGACCCGCAAGGGCCCGGCGATGAAGGCCCTCTTTCCGGGGGCCCAATGGCGTATTGACCGGACCTTGCGCTGAAAATAAATTTCAAGAGTGAGCCAGAACCCGAAGGAAACTGCCAGCCACACCCCCGTCCCCGCCTCAGGCCGCGCCGCAGACCCCGGCGCAAGCCCCGCCCCGGCTCCCCCGCCCCACGCCCTCCGGGCCCGGATCCGCAGCCTCGGCCCCTCCATGACCCGCTCCGTGCAGGCCGTCGCCGACGCCGTCGCCGCCGACCCCGCCGCATGCGCCCGGCTCACCGTCTCCGCCCTCGCCGCACACACCGGCACCAGCGAGGCCACCGTCGTCCGCACCGCCCGCCTGCTCGGCTACCCCGGCTACCGCGACCTGCGCCTCGCGCTCGCCGCCCTCGCCGCCCAGCAGGAGTCCGGCACCGCCCCCGCCGTCACCGTCGACATAGCCGTCGACGACCCGCTCGCGGACGTCGTCGCCAAGCTGGCCCAGGAGGAGGCGCAGACCCTCACCGACACCGCCGCCGCCCTCGACCTCACCCAGCTCGCCGCCGCCGTCACCGCGCTCGCCACCGCCCGCCGCATCGACATCTACGGCGTCGGCGCCTCCGCCCTCGTCGGCCAGGACCTCGCCCAGAAGCTGCTGCGCATCGGCCTCCTCGCCCACGCCCACAGCGACCCCCACCTGGCCGTCACGGGCGCCGTGCAACTCCGCCCCGGCGACGTCGCCGTCGCCATCACCCACTCGGGCACCACCGGCGACGTGATCGAACCGCTGCGCACCGCCTTCGAGCGCGGTGCCACCACCCTCGCCCTCACCGGCCGCCCGAACAGCCCCGTCACCCGCCACGCCGACCTCGTACTGACCACCTCCGCCGCCCGCGAGAGCCAGCTGCGCCCGGCCGCCATGTCCAGCCGGACCAGCCAGCTGCTCGTCGTCGACTGCCTCTTCGTCGGCGTCGCCCAGCAGAACTACGAGACCGCCGCCCCCGCCCTCGCCGCCTCCTACGAAGCCCTCGCCCACCGCCACAAGTCCAGCCCCGCCACATCCAGCCCCTCCGGCGTTTGAGGAGCGGAGCCGGGGGCGGAGCCCCGGTGTTCCAGCCCCTCCGGCGTTTGAGGAGCGGGGTCCGGGGCGGAGCCCCGATCTTGCAGCTCAGCCCGCGCACCACCCGCCACCCGCCGCCCGCCACCCGCCACCCGCCAGGGAGCCACGTGACCGCGTACGAAGAACTCCGCGCCCAGCTGGACACCCTCACCACCGAGGCCTTCCGCCAGGACCTCGCCGAGATCGACCGGCTGTCCACCCTCGACATCGCCCGCACCATGAACGCCGAGGACGCCACCGTCCCGGCCGCCGTCGCCGCGCAACTGCCCCGGATCGCCGCCGCCGTCGACGCGATCGCCGAGCGGATGGCCCAAGGCGGGCGGCTGGTTTACGCGGGCGCGGGCACGGCCGGCCGGATGGGCGTCCTGGACGCCAGCGAGTGCCCGCCCACCTTCAACACCGACCCCGCCGACGTGGTCGGACTGATCGCGGGCGGCCCCTCCGCCATGGTCAAGGCCGTCGAGGGCGCCGAGGACTCGAAGGAGCTGGCCGCCGAGGACCTCACCGCGCTGGACATCGGGCCGCACGACACGGTCGTCGGCATCTCCGCCTCCGGCCGCACCCCGTACGCGATCGGCGCCGTCGAGTTCGCCCGTACCCGCGGCGCCCTCACCGTCGGGCTCTCCTGCAACGCCGGATCCGCCCTCGCCGCGGCCGCCGACCACGGCATCGAGGTCGTCGTCGGACCCGAACTCCTCACCGGATCCACCCGCCTGAAGGCCGGCACCGCGCAGAAGCTCGTCCTCAACCTCATCTCGACCATCACGATGATCCGCCTCGGGAAGACGTACGGGAACCTGATGGTCGACATGCGCTCCTCGAACGAGAAGCTGCACGCCCGCGCCCGCCGCATCGTGGCGCTGGCCACCGGCGCACCCGACGAGGAAATCGAGGCCGCCCTGACCGCCACCGGCGGCGAGGTGAAGAACGCCGTGCTCGTCGTCCTCGGCGGAGTCGACGGCCCCACCGCCGCCGAGCTGCTCGCCGCCTCGCAGGGCCACCTGCGCGCCGCCCTCGAACGCGCCCTCGCCCACACCCGCTGACCCCCGAGCCAAGGCGATCCCCCATGTCCACTGACAAGAACCGCGCCACCGCCGCCGCGATCCTTCCGCTGGTCGGCGGCCCGGACAACATCACCTCGATCGCGCACTGCATGACCCGCCTGCGCATCTCGCTGCGCGACCGCTCGCTGGTCCAGGACGAGGCCCTGCGCGCCCTCCCGGCGGTCCTCGGTGTGGTCGAGGACGACACCTACCAGATCGTGCTGGGCCCGGGCGCCGTCGCCCGCGTGACCCCGGAGTTCGAGGCACTCGTCGAGGAGGCCCGCTCGGCCACGCCGGCAGCCCCGGCGGCCCAGCCCTCCGGCGGGATCACCGCGGACGACCTCGCCGCTCAGGGCGCGGCGCTGAAGGAGGCTCAGAAGGCCCGGAACGCCACGCCCTTCAAGCTGTTCCTGCGCCGCATCGCGAACATCTTCGTTCCGCTGATCCCGGCACTGATCGGCTGCGGCATCATCGCCGGGCTGAACGGCCTGCTGACGAATCTCGGCTGGGTGCCCGCCGTCGTCCCCGCCCTCGCCGCCATCGCATCCGGCTTCATGTCCCTGATCGCGGTCTTCGTCGGATACAACACGGCCAAGGAGTTCGGCGGTACGCCGGTCCTGGGCGGCGCGGTCGCCGCGATCATCGTCTTCCCGGGCGTCGCGAAGATCGACGCCTTCGGCCTGGAGCTCAAGCCCGGCCAGGGCGGCGTCCTCGGCGCGCTCGCCGCCGCCCTCCTCGCCGTGTACGTGGAGAAGTGGTGCCGCAGGTGGGTCCCGGAGGCCCTGGACGTCCTGATCACCCCCACCCTCACCGTGCTGATCTCGGGCCTGGTCACCCTTTTCGGCCTGATGTACCTCGCCGGTGAGGCCTCCGCCGCCATCGGCACCTTCGCCAACTGGCTCCTCGCCAGTGGCGGCGCCTTCGCGGGCCTGGTCCTGGGCGGCCTCTTCCTCCCCCTCGTGATGCTCGGCCTGCACCAGGCCCTGATCCCCATCCACACCACCCTCATCGAGCAGGACGGCTACACCGTCCTGCTGCCCATCCTGGCCATGGCGGGCGCGGGCCAGGTCGGCGCGGCCATCGCCGTCTACTACCGCCTCCCTCGCAACGTCTCGCTCCGCGCCACCATCAAGTCAGCGCTCCCGGCCGGGTTCCTGGGCATCGGCGAACCGCTGATCTACGGCGTCTCCCTGCCGCTCGGCCGCCCCTTCGTCACCGCCTGCATCGGCGGCGCGGCCGGCGGTGCCTTCGTCGGCCTCTTCCACCAACTGGGCGTCGCCTTCGGCTCCACCGCCATCGGCCCCTCAGGCTGGGCCCTGTTCCCCCTGCTCGACGGCCGCTCCGGCGCGGGCATCACCCTCGCCATCTACGCGGGCGGCCTGCTGGTCGGCTACCTGGCGGGCTTCACCGCCACCTACTTCTTCGGCTTCACCCGCCAGATGCTGACCGACCTCGACACCGACACCGGCCCGGACCAGGCCCCGGACACCACGACGGCCACCACCGGAACACCCCCGAAGGAACGGATCCCCGCATAGCCGAGCGGTCCGTCATGATGCAGGGATGATCAACTCCATACCTCCCGTGGTCCCCGCCGGCCGGATGCGCGCCCTGCCGCAGCCGGAGTTCGAGCTGCCGGGCGGCCTGCTGCTGCGCCGCTGGGCGGCCCACGACGTCCCCGCGCTCGTCGAGTCCTGCCTCGACCCGGACATCCGGCACTGGAACCGGCCCGCCCTCCTGACCCCGGCCGAGGCCGAGGAGCGGATCGCCCGCTGGCACGCCCGCTGGCAGGACGAGGAGGCCGCGATCTGGGCCGTCGCCCCCGCCGGCGGAGCCCCGGCCGTCGGGCTCATCGGCATCGGCGACCTCGATCTCGCGGGCGGCAGCGGCGAGATCCTCTACTGGCTGCTGCCCGCCGGGCGCGGCCGCGGGGCCATGGTGGCGGCCACGGAACGCGTCACCCGCTGGGCGTTCGAGGACCTCGGCCTGCACCGGATACGGATCACCCACTCGGTGGCCAACCCGGCCTCGTGCGCCATCGCGACGAAGGCGGGCTACCCCCTGGAGGGCACCATGCGCGGCGCCCTCCTGCACGCGGACGGCTGGCACGACGAGCACCTGCACGCCCGCCTGCGTACCGACGCCCCGGTGTGAGAGGGGGTCACCGGGCCTGGGGCCGGGGCTGGAGCGGTGGCTGGAACGGGGTCGGAGTCGGGGTCGCGGTCGGAGTCGGGCTCACGGTCGAAGGCGAGGGCGGGGTCGCGCCCTTCTCGGTGGCGCTGGCCTTTTCCAGGAGCTCTGTGTAGGGCGTCTCCGCCGTGGAGCCGCGCACCGGCGAGAGACCGTACCGTTCACGGGCCTTCTCTTCGTTTTTGCTGGGGTTTCGGGGGTCGAAGGGGATCCGTTCATCCGGTGGCGACACATCCACAATGACGTGCGGATTCTTGCCGCCGGTCCTCCACAGGGTGATGCGCTGTGGGCCGCGGGTCACGTTCAGGACTTCGCTGCTGTTCGAGATCCCGGTCCGGTACCTGTACTTCGCATCGGCCGGATCCCCCGGCTGGCAGTCCTCCTTGATCTCCTTCTCCGTCATCCTGGAGCGCTCGTATTTCGCGGTCAGCCTCATTCTGTCTTTCCTGATCACGTACACCTCGGTCCGGGCCCTGACCGCTTCGTACTTGTGAGGAACCGCACCGTCTATCTCAATGACCGCGTCCTGGGCAATCTCTTCCCCTGGATGCAGTACGCGGCCGACCGGCGAGACGAAATCGCCATCGTAAATCAAGTCGGCCGCGGCAGGCTTGGCGTCGAACTTGCTACTCGCAGGCACGCCATGGACCCAGTAGATGCTGCCGAGGACGTAGACGGGCACTTGGCCGGCGTTCTTAACGAATAGATGCACCGTCACATACACCCGCTGCGACCCCTTCTCCATGTTCGACTCCTTGAACTCGGCCCCACTTTGGATCAGCGGCATCGTCACAAAGGGAACATAGATCTGCGAATACGCAAGGTTGGCGGTGGCGAGAAGGGTGGAAATTATCAACCCGATCGCGACCTTCCTGGGAACGCGGAGCCCCTTCCACGCCCCGCATTTGAGAAGTCCGTACAGGGCCACCGAGGACCAGACACCGAGGGCTATCCCGACCTCGGTGTAACCCGTGAACCGCTCGCCGATCTGCAGCAGGAGCAGGGCGACGCTACAGAGGAGGGAGATCACGACTCCGACCAGAACGACCACTCCCGAGTAATGCCACCGACGCTTGGTCCAGTAGTCGATGGCGGCCACGGCGGCCGACATCTCCACCACGGCCACGACGAGGATGGTGAGTCCCGCGATCCGTCCGGCGTACGTGAGGGCATCGCCGCTGTCCGACAGTCCGATCCGGAAGAGCGGACATGCCGTTGTGAGGAGGCCGACGACCATGAAGAAGCAAATGGTTCGCCGCACCCACGCCACGTCCGGCCAGACGGTGTGGTCTCCGCCGAGCCAGTGGATCTCGTGCCCCGGTTCCACACCAGCACGATCCAGGATTTTTCGGAGTTCCTTGAGGGACCCAGCCTTGCCGACCCGCCTGCCGCCCACCGAAACCGGCCGCAAGCCGAGGTCTCCAGGCGGCCCCACGGATACCTCGGGCGTGTTCGCCATAACACCAGCCTGCCGCTCGACCGCGAGCGGCGCCCCTCGTGCGCCCCTTTGTGCGCCCCCCACCAGGGTGCGCCCGACCCGCCGCAGAGGGAGGCTGGTGTTGACGTGTTGATGTCGCTCGACCCCCGGAGGAGTCCATGCGTACTCGAATTCTTGCGGTCACCGCCGCCCTCGTACTGGCCGCCTTCGGCGCCACGGTCCCCGTTGCACAGGGCGCCGTACCGACTGTCTCCGGACCGTTGTGCGAGCACAGAGGGGGAACCGTGGAGTACGACTCCGCCACCGGCGTGTGGAACTGCGTAGGCGGCACGTACGACGGCGAACGCATCACCAGCTGAAGCTGAATACGGCTCAGCCCGCGGCAGTACGCAAGAACCGCACCAGGTCATCGACGCCGTAGCCGAGCTTCGGCCCGCGCTCGGCGGCCATCAGCAGCAGCTGGCCCACGATCTCCGCGCCCCAGCCGTCGGTACCGTCCTCGGACCACTCCCACAGCTTCTCGATGCCGAGGTCGGACATGAGCAGCCCGTGCTCCGTCCGGACCTCCCGGCAGGTCTCGGCGACGGCATCCAGCAGCCGCGCCCCCGGCCGTTCGCAGCGCAGCCCGAAGTACCCGCCGACGTACTCGACCACGCACCCCTGCGGCGGCCGCGCCTCGATGCGCTCGTAGCTCGGTGACTCCCCCACCGGGCAATGGATCAGAGTGAACCGGTGCCACCCCGGCGGCGGAGGCGGCTTGGGGCGCCACGCGGTCAGCCCGAAGGCCTCTTGCACCAGCGCGGTCGCCTCGTCCGCAGTGGCGGCCGTCCGCGCCTCCCGCCGCTCCCCGTCGTCCCCGACGGCCGTCCAGAGCGTGCCGCCCTCTTCGCCCTGCACGCGCACGGACAGTCCCATGCCTCCACGCCTCCACGCGCCACTGGCCAGGGCCGTCTCCAGCCCCCGCAGCTTCCAGCCGAGTTCGAAGGCGAAGTTCACCGCCTCCACGGACTCGCTCACGCGCCCGCCGCCCGCTCGTGCAGTACGGCGGCCAGCCGGAGCGCGGTGTCCAGGTTGCAGCGGCCGAGGTCGACCAGCGGCAGGCCGTACGTACCGGCGGCCGAGACCCGCTCCACGTCCAGCGAGGGGAACAGCACCCCGACCCCGGCGAGGGATTCCCGCAGCTGCTGGACGGCCTCCTCGGCCGCCTGCATGCGCTCCTGTGGGGAGAGCACCATGACATGTCACCTTTCTACTCTGAGTATCCGACTTCTTCACACAGAGTGGCGACGCGCTCACTAGCCTTTCAAGTGCGGACCCCGCAACAACCGCACATGTTGCTCAGGGAGTTGCCATGGCACGGAAGAACCTCGATCCCTCCTCCTCACCCCGCGCCCTCCTGGGCGCGGAACTGCGCGTAGCGCGCGAACGCGCGGGCATGAGCCAGGCCGAACTCGGCGAACGGCTCTTCGTCAGCGGGTCGTTCATCGGCCAGCTCGAAGCGGGCACGCGTCGTATGCACCTGGAATTCGCCAAGCAGATCGACGAGATCCTCGGCACCGGCGGCTTCTTCGCCCGTAACTGCGGGGCGCTGGCCAAGTCGAAGTACCCGAACCACTTCGCGGAGGCCGCTGAAGCAGAGGCGGAAGCGAAGACGATCCGGGAGTACGCGCCCCTGGCGCTACCCGGGATGCTCCAAACGAAGGCATACGCCCGGGCTGTTTTCATCGCCTACCAGCCAACAGCTACCGAGGAGGTCATCTCCGAACTGGTGCAGAACCGGCTGGACCGGGCCGGTGTCCTCAGCGATCCAACAACCCCGTTGTTCTGGTGTGTACTCGACGAATCGGCCCTTCGACGAGTCGTCGGCAGCCGGGCAGTGATGGCCGAAGTCCTACGCCACATCGCAGCCCTGATCCGGGCACGCCGGATCTTCGTGCAGGTCCTGCCCTTCAGCGCCGGAGCCCACTCGTCCATGGGCGGCACCCTGAAGCTGATGACCTTCGAGGACGCTCCCCCACTCGCGTACGTCCAGGGCAACGACATAGGGGTGCTTCTGGACGATCCGGCAACCGTGACACGCCATTCGCTGACCTACGATCTCCTCACGGCCGGCGCGCTGTCACCCAGCGAATCACTGGCTTTGATCGAGTCCGTGGCGGAGGATTACGAACATGACCAGCACGCCTGAGTACGACCTGTCAGCGGCCATTTGGCACAAGTCCAGCTACAGCGACGGCACTGGCGGCGACTGCCTGGAGATGGCCACCTGGCGGAAGTCCACCCACAGCGGCGGCAGCGGCGGCGACTGCCTCGAAGTGGCCGACGGCCACCCCGGCCTCGTCCCCGTGAGGGACTCCAAGCAGCCCGAAGGCCCGCACGTGGTGTTCCACGCACGGGCCTGGGCGACCTTCGTCGCGGCGCTCTGAGCGATCAGAGACCGTCGGTGAACAGCAGCTTGTTCGGGCTGTCGTCGCTGAGGTTCTGGACGATGTCCTTCGTGGACACCTCGTCCAGGAAGTCCGACACCTCCGCCGGCAGCGCGTTCGGGTGCTCCGACTTGTAGAGCGCGGCCACACCGGCGACGTGCGGCGCGGCCATGGACGTACCGTTCAGGGCCACGCTGCCGCCGCCCAGACGCGCGGAGATGATGTCCTTGCCGGGGGCGTAGAGGCCCAGGCAGGTGCCCCAGTTCGAGAAGTCGGTCTCCTCGTCGAAGCGGTTCGTCGCGCCGACCGTCACCACGCGCGCGGCGGACGCGGGCGAGACCCGGCAGGCGTCGATGTTGTCGTTGCCCGCCGCGATGACCGGCAGCACGCCCCGGTCGGACACGGCGGTCGCGGCCGTGTTGACCGCTTCGAGCCGGCCGCCGCCCAGGGAGGCGTTCAGGACGGCGGGCTGCCGGATGTTGTTGGCCACCCAGTCGAAGCCGGCGATGATGCCCGCCCAGGAACCGCGGTTGTCACACCCGAGGACCCGGACGCTCACCAGGCTCACCTTGCGCGCCACGCCGAACGTCTCACCGCCGACCGTGCCCGCGACGTGCGTGCCGTGGCCGTTGCAGTCCGCGCCGTTGCGGCCGTCCCCGATCGCGTCGAAGCCCGCCTGCGCGCGGCCCCCGAATTCGGGGTGCCGGAAGTCGATGCCGCTGTCGACGATGTACGCCGTCACGCCCTGACCGCTGCGGTTGGCGCTGAAGTCGTTGTTCAGCGGCAGGAACCGCTGGTCGATGCGGTCCAGACCCCAGGAGTGGGCGGGCGACTTGGTGCCGATCCCGTTCGCGGGGGTCGGCGGCGCGGTCACCATCGCGTCCTCCGACACAGACGTCACACCTTGCGTCGCACGAACCGACTTCAGCTGCTCCGCCGTGAGGGACGCCGCGAAGCCGTTGATCGTCTTGGTGTAGGTGAACTTCGCCGCCAGGCCCAGCCGCTTCGCGAACGCCGCCGGGGCGACCTGCTGGTCGAGGGTGACGATGTAGCTGCCCGGGATGGCGTCCGCGGACGTGAGGAGCGGCGCCGGGGTCGGCTCCGGGGTGTCGGCGGAAGCCGCGCCGGCCGCGACGGGTGTCAGTGCGAGGAGGGCTGCGGCGGTCAGGGCTGCGAGCTGACGCATGAAGGGAACTCCCTGAAGTGCGTGGTAGATCGGCGTGGGGGAGCCGCCCCCGCGGTCTGGAGTCCTCCGCGGGTGCGGCCCTCACCTTCATCGGGTCCGGACCGAAGAGGACTTGAGCCGCCCGCCTCCGCCTGGCGGATATCCCGGGGCGGCGGCGGGAGGGCTTTCGAACCCGGTGCAGAAAGGGTCATTCCGGGCTGCCGTCGGGGCCTCGCCCCGATCGGACAGCCTCGGAAGATTCACTCGTACGAGCACCCGGGCGCCCGTATCCGGACCGGGTCAGAGACCGCCGGTGTTGAGCAGCTGGTTGGGGGAGCTCTTGCTGACCTTGGACAGGACGTCCTTGGCGGACTCCTCGTCGATGAACTCGGCGATCGCCCCCGGCGTCTCGGTCGGGTGCGCCTGCAGGTAGAGCGCGACGACGCCGGTGACGTGCGGGGCGGCCATGGACGTACCGCTCTCGCTCATACTGCCTCCGCCGAGCTTCGCCGAGACGATCTCCTCGCCGGGTGCGTAGAGCTCGACGCACGTACCCCAGTTGGAGAAGTCCGTCTCCTCGTCGTAGCGGTTGCTCGCCGCCACGGTCACCACCCTCTCCGCGGACGCGGGGGAGACCTGGCAGGCGTCCTTCGCCTCGTTGCCCGCCGCGAGGACCGGCAGGACGCCCGCATCGCTGAGCGCGGTGGCAGCGTCGTTGAGGGCCTTGGACAGCGAGCCGCCCAGCGAGCCGTTCAGCACGGCCGGCTGCTTGGCGTTCTTGGCCACCCAGTCCATCCCCGCGATCATCCCCGCGTAGGTGCCCTGGCCGTCGCACCCGAGGACGCGGACGCTGACGAGGTTCACCTTGGTCGCCACGCCGTACGTCTTGCCGCCCACCGTGCCCGCGACGTGCGTGCCGTGGCCGTTGCAGTCCAGGCCCTTCTGGGTGGCGGCGTCGGGCATGGCGTCGTAGCCGAACGTGGCGCGCGGGCCGAACTCGGTGTGCGTGTAGTCGATACCGGTGTCGAGGATGTAGGCGGTCACCCCGGCGCCGTTGCCGTTGACGGTGAAGCTGTTGTCGAGCGGCAGCTGCTTCTGGTCGATCCGGTCCTGGCCCCAGGACGAGGCCACGCCGAGGGTGGAGGCACCGTCGTCACGGGACCGGGACGACGGGGCGGACACCTTGGTGTCCTGTTCGACGGACTTCACGCCGAGCGCGTTGCGGACGATCGTCAGCTGGAGCGGGGTCAGCGGGACGGCGAAGCCGTTCAGTGCACTGCCGTAGGTGAAGGTCGGCTGCACGCCCAGCGTCTTGGCCAGTTTCACCGCGTCCACACCCTTGTCGAGGGTCACGATGTACTGGCCGGGCACGGCGTTCGCCGAGGCGATCAGCGGGGCCGGGGTCGGCTCCGGGGCTGCGGCCGAGGCAGTGCCGGCCAGGGCGGGCGTCACGGTGAGCAGGGCAGCGGTCGTCACTCGTGCGAGCAGGCGCATGGAAGGAACTCCCTGGCGGGGTGGAAGGCCGGCATGGGTGAGCCGCCCCTGCGGCATCACGTGCTCCTGCGGGGGCGGCCCGACGTTCCATCGGTCCCACCTCTCGGCGGGTTGAAGCCTCACCCCCGCCCGGCCGCTCGTCCGCCGCCGCCGCGGGTACGCCCGCCGCCCGCACTGCAGAAAGGATCATCCCCCTGTGCCGTCAGGACCGTTCCCCGGCCCGTACGCCCCGTGGCGCCCGTAACAAGATCACCCGTACGGTCCGCCGCCACCTCAGGGGGGCGCACGGCCGGTGCGCCGCCCATGCCCCCGCCACACCCCCGGACACCCCCGGACCTCGTTGACCTGCCCCGCAGCGCGTGATGGCCTCGGTCCATGCGCATCCGTCTGAGCCGAGCCCTGCCCGTGGCCGTCGCCGTACTGGCCGCCGTCTCCGTACTGCCCGTGGCCGCGGCCACCGCCGACGTGCCGGAACCCGTACCGCACACGGCTCCCGCCGCCGATCACGCCACGTACATCGTCACCGTGCGCGAGGACAGCGACCCCGCCGAGGTGGCGGACCGGGTCGGCGCCACCCCCGTCCACGTCTTCCGCTCCGTCCTGCACGGCTTCTCGGCCCGGCTGAGCCCCGAGCAGCTCACGGCCCTGGAATCGATGCCGGACGTCGAGTCCATCGAGGAGGACGGTCAGGCGACCGGCAGCAACGTCTCCGGCCGATACTGGGGGTGGGGGTCCTCGGGCGTGTGACCCGCGGTCGCGCCCGCGGTCAGGCCCCCGGTCCGGCCGGCCGACCGACGGGGGAGACACCCGAGTTGAAGATCAAGCAGGGCGCTGCGGTGCTCGTCGTGTCCCTCGCCCTCACCGCCCTCGCCCTCACCGCCCTCGGCGGATGCGGCCTGACCGGATCCGGCGACGCGGACCCCGGCTCCGACGGGATACCCCTCGCGGGCACCAGTACTTCGCGCGACGCCGCCGCCGCGGTGGAGAAGGTGTCGGCCGAGCTTCGCGGCCTCACCGGAGTCGAGGGGAAGCCGTCCGAAGGGCTGGCCGGCGTCACGGAGTGCCCGGGCAGGGACCCGGCCAGGTACTTCCAGGTCTTCCACCCGTGGAGCTTCCACCCCGCCTCGGACGACCGGCTCGACGAGGCGATGGAACGGCTCAAGGCCGCGCTCCCCGCGCACGGTTGGAAGGTCGCCCGGTACGGACCCGACACGAGCCAGAACAAGAACCTCAGCCTCACCGCCGACAACGGAGAGAAGAAGTACGGCGTCAGCGTCGTGCAGATGAAGAAGAACGACCCGCCGAAGCTGAGCCTGACCGTCGTCTCCGGCTGCTACGAGGTCCCGGAGGGCAAGGAGGTCGAGAGGTTCTGACCTCTCGATCCGGTCGGCGGGGACACTGTGCCCATGCAGCTCCCCGCCGAAGTCCTGACCGGTACCGCGTTGATCGAGGTGGTACGGATCTCCGCCCTCCCGGCGAAGAACGGCGCCCCGTACCCGGGCAGGACCGTCGCCCACTGGTCCGGGAGCGAGGTGACCGACGCCCTGGCGCTCATCGGGACCCTGCCGGGCCGCGGTCGGCACCGTTGCGGCTTCTCTCCGGGATGGAGCATCCGCGGCTACGAGGACTCCCTCGAACTGGTCCTCTTCGAGGCGGCGTTCTGCTTCAGCTGCCACGAGGTCCGCATGCACGGACCGGCGGTCCCGCCCGCCCTGGCCACGCAGTTCTTCCACGCGGACGCGCCGCCCGCCCAGGCCCTTCTCGCCCTCTTCCGCGCGGCCGGGCCGTGACGTCGGCCGGCCGCCGTCACCAGCCGAAGACCGGATCCATGTCGAAGATCGGCGGCAGCAGGCCCTTGCGGTCCAGATTGACGAAGACGTAGGAGCCGGGCGGGCCGGGGTAGAACGCGAACCGCTCGCCCAGCGGCAGGTCGCGCAGGACCGTGGGCTCCGCCCGGCCCCTGCCGTCTGCCAGGCCGCGGTGGGTGAGGTACGTCCACCAGCGGCCGGAGGTCACCACGCCGACCTCTCCCGGGCCGGTCGGGGCCAGCCCGCGGACCTCCTCGTCGCCGGCGCCCGCCTGCCAGAGGCGACGGCCGTCGGTGAGGGAGTAGGCGGACACGCCGTTCTTCTTCCCCTGCTTCACCGCGGTGACCAGCGTGTCCCCGGTCAGCAGCGGGGACGGCTCGGACAGCAGGTCCCCGTCCGGGCCCGAGGCGGGTACGGAGCCCCGCACGCGGCCCGTGTCGTCGAGCAGCAGCACCGCGTCCATGCCGCGTTCCGCGGTCTCCGTGACGCGCAGGACCGGCGGGACGGCGGACAGCACCCGTACCTCGCGCAGCCGGCTCGCCGTCGGCAGCGCGCTCTGCCAGGCGCGGGTACCCGTACGGGAGTCGACGGCGGTGATCCGGGCGGCGTCGCCGCACTCCTCCACGTACAGGGCGTGTCGCTCCGAGCCGTCGACGGCCTTCACCGTGCAGTCGGCGGGTATCGGGACCCGCCAGCGCTCCGTGCCGCTGCGCAGGTCGAGGCCGGTCACCGTGTCTCGGTCGGCCACGACGGCGCTCGCGCCGGCCGCGGCCACCAGCGCCCGGCCGGCGTCCCGGGTCCACTCGACGTGGCCGTCGGCCAGGTCCACGGCGACGACCTGCGAGCCGCACGCCCCCGGGCTCTCCCCGTAGGTGAGGAGGCCGATGCCCGACGGGGTCGTCCGGCTGAGCGCGCAGAGCGGCGTACGCTCCGGGGCGGGCAGCCGCCAGCCCCTGCGGCCCTCCCCGTTGTAGGCGACGAGGCCGTCGGTCCGGGCCCGTACGAGCATTCCGGGCCTGGGCGCCCAGACGCCGACCGGGGCCGCCGCCGGATGCACCGCCTCCTGCCACCCGGACAGGTCCATGTGCGGGCCGCGCGCGTACTCGAAGCCCAGCCAGCCGGGGGCCGGCGCGGCCAGCGCCACGCAGACGGCGATCACCCGGACGTGCACCGGGGCGCGGCCGTGGCCGCGTTTCCTCGGCGTCCGCCACAGCAGCCACGCGGCGGCGGCGCACAGCGGGGCGAGGAGCGCGAGGCCGCCCGTGCCGCGCGGGCAGCTGTCGATCCCGCACACGCGGCCGGGGCCGTCGGTGAACACCAGTTTGGCCAGGAGGATCAGGTACAGCGCCGCCACCGCGGCGAACGCGGCGGCCGCGGTGAACGCGAGGTGGCCCAAGAGCCGTGCGGGCCGCGATCGTTCCATGTCCATGATCCCCTCCGACCGCAGCCTAACCGGGGGCTCGGAACTCAGAGCGCGGAGCCTCCGGTGGCGTCGACCACACGCCCGGTCACCCAGCGAGCGGCGTCGGAGGCGAGGAAACCGACGACGTCCGCGATGTCCTCGGGACGGCCGACGCGGCCGAGCGCGGAGAGGGATGCGGCGTGCGCCTCGGCCTCGGCGTTGCCGCGCAGCCAGCCGGCGTTGACGTCGGTGTCGACGATGCCGGGGGCGACCGAGTTCACGGTGATGCCGCGGGCGCCGAGGGCCTTGGCGAGGTTCAGCGTCAGGGTGTCGAGCGCGCCCTTGGTGGCCCCGTAGGCGAGGATCTCGGGCATCGCGATGCGGGCGGCGCCGCTGGAGATGTTGATGATCCGGCCCCCGTCGCGCAGCCGCCCGAGTGCCTCCTGCACCACGAAGAACGGCGCCCGCACGTTCACCGCGAAGACGCGGTCGAAGTCCTGCTCGGTGATCTCGCCGAGTGGAATGGGCAGTCCGATGCCCGCGTTGTTGACGATGATGTCGACCCCGTCCAGCCCCAGCTCGTCGTACGCCGCCCAGAGCGCGGCGGCGGAGCCGGGGCTGCCGAGCTCCGCCCGCAGGGTGAAGGCCCGGCCGCCGTCCTCGGCGATCCGCCGGGCGGTCTCGTGGGCGGCCGCCTCGTCGCTCGCGTACGTGAGCACCACCGTGACGCCGTCGGCGGCGAGCCGCTCGGCGATGGCCCGGCCGATGCCCCGGCTGCCGCCCGTGACCAGTGCTGTCCTGCTCATGAAGTCCCCCGCGAGATTCCGTAATGATCACTACAGAATTAACCTAACACGGTGCGCCGGTCCGTCAAGCCCCGAATGTTCGCGCCGTGACGCGGGGATCCGCGCGAGGCGCAATGGAGTCCAGCCCACTCCCCCGACACACCACAGAGGACCGTCCCCATGACCTTCACGAGGACCCGTCGCCTGGCCTTCGCCCTCGTCGCCCTGCTGGCCGGCCGCCCGACTCCCGTCCGCGTCGCCGGCTGACCCCTGCCGCGGCGAGCCGTGTTCCACCGGTCAGTGCGCTCGGGCGGCCTCGATGAAGGCGCGGATCAGCTCCGGCGACTTCACGCCACGCTCCCGCTCCACCCCGCTGGACACGTCCACGCCCCAGGCCCCGGTGGCCGCGAGCGCCGCCCGCACATTGCCCGGGTTCAGTCCGCCGGCGAGCAGCCACCGCCCCTCGGGCGCGGTAAAGTCCGCCGCGCCCCAGTTCCACGGCTTGCCGGAGCCCGGGTCGGGCGCGTCCAGCAGCAGCAGGTCCTCGCCGTACTCGCCGCAGCGCTTCACGTGCTCGGCGGTGGCCCGCAGCAGGGTCCGGCCGTCGGCGCGCAGCGCCGCGAAGTCCTCGGGGCCCTCCTCGCCGTGCAGCTGCACCCCGCGCACCCCGCTCTCCTCGGCGAACCGGCGCACCTCCGCCACCGCCTGCCGCCGGAACACCCCGACGGTCAGCACCCCGTCCGGCACCCGCGCGGCGAGCTCCCGCGCGGTGGCGGCATCGACCGTACGCGGGCTGCCGGGCGCGAAGACGAACCCGACGGCGTCCGCCCCGGCGGCCACGGCCACGTCGACATCGTGCGCGGTCCTGAGCCCGCAGATCTTGACGAAGAGATCAGCCATGCGCCCAGCCTATGCGGACGGCCGCGTCAGCGGCCCAGCTGCACGGGACCCAGCACCGACCCGCCGATCGCGGCCGCGAGATGGGCCGCGCCCGCCTCGTCGGCGTACCGGAAGTGCACGTAGACCGTGTGCCGGCCGTCGGGATGCTCCTCGTTGACGTCGAGTTCCACCCGCTGGTTCGTCGACTCCTCCACCGCGGACGGGATCTCGGGGACGAACGGCCAGGCTCCGTACCAGAGCATCGTGGCCGCCCCGCGGCCCAGCGCACGCAGGAAGGCCTGTTCGACCGGGCCCGGAGCGGCGTACGCGTCGACGGTCAGCGGCAGTTCGGCCGCCAGCTCCCGGTCGTCGCCGGGCAGTTCGGCGCCCACGAACCAGACGTCCCGGTCCCAGTCGTACGACGGATCGAACCGGCCCGCGGGAAGGACCCCCGCCAGCCCCCGGGCCTCCTCGACGGTGTGCGCCTGCGCGCACAGCCACATCTCCGCGTCCAGTGGCTTCATCCGCCCGCACAGCAGGCGGGCCCGCCGGTAGGCCTCGGCGAGGTCGTCGGTCCGGAACACGGGGTAGGCCCTCGAACTTCCCATCCCGCGCTCAGCCCCGCTCGGCGGGCCGGGCGAGCAGCACAGACGGATGTGGAGCCGTGCCGCAGGCCTCGGCGGTGCGCAGCACGGGATGAGCGACGGAGTTCCCCATGGCCGACCGTCACACGGCCACACCCGCCCCGGCCAGCGGTTTTCACCACCCGATCGAAGGGGACCGCTCCGAGCACCGGGCGAGGCCCGTGTCACGGCACTAGCCTGAAACGAGGCACGGGCTCAGCACTGCACGCCATCCGGAGGAATACGGTGACGATCATGATCGAGCGGGCCACACCCATAGAGACGTCGTCGGCGCCACCGGCCTTCGAGGACCTTCTGCGCACGGTCGCGGAGATGGACACGCCAGACGGTTTCAAGGCCGAGCTCATCCGGGGGAAGATCGTCGTGTCACCGTTTTCCAGGCTGCGCTACTCCCGTCGCATGCGCCTGTTGCGCGAGCAGCTCCAGTCTCACGTGCCCGACGGTCACTTCGCTGACACCTCCCCCTTCCTCTTCCGGTTCCCGTCGGCAGAGCGCGGCTACGGACCGGACCTGTACGTCGCGGACGAGGCAGCCTTCGAAGAGGACGGGCTGCATGCGGACGGAGCCGCACTGTCCCTGGTCGGAGAGTTCACGTCCGTCTCCACCAAGGACGCCGACTGGAACGAGAAGCTCGACGTCTACGGACGCCTCGTACCCGTCTACCTGGTCGTCGACATGCAGGACTCGGAGATCACCTGCTTCTGGGACCCCTCCCCGCACGGGTACCGCTCCCGCACGACGGTGTCCTTCGGCAAGCCCCTGCACGTCCCGGAGCCGTTCGACTTCGCGATCGACACCGCCGGCTTCTGATTCCGGGGAACATGGAAACGCCCGAGGGCGGCACCCCTTGCGGGGTGCCGCCCTCGTTCGAGAACAGCCGATCAACCAGTGGCCGGAGCCGGGGTCGATCAGAAGTCCATGTCACCACCCGGCATGCCGCCGCCCGCGGGGGCACCGGCCTTCTCGGGCTTGTCGGCGATGACGGCCTCGGTCGTCAGGAACAGCGCGGCGATCGACGCGGCGTTCTGCAGCGCGGAGCGCGTGACCTTCGCCGGGTCGATGATGCCCTCGGCGATCATGTCGACGTACTCGCCGGTCGCGGCGTTCAGGCCGTGACCGATCGGCAGGTTGCGCACCTTCTCGACGACGACGCCACCCTCAAGACCACCGTTGACGGCGATCTGCTTGAGCGGGGCCTCCAGCGCGAGCTTCACGGCGTTGGCGCCGGTCGCCTCGTCACCCTCCAGCTCCAGCTTCTCGAAGACCGCGGAAGCCTGCAGCAGCGCCACGCCACCACCGGCGACGATGCCCTCCTCGACGGCCGCCTTCGCGTTGCGAACGGCGTCCTCGATGCGGTGCTTGCGCTCCTTGAGCTCGACCTCGGTCGCGGCACCGGCCTTGATGACGGCCACGCCGCCGGCCAGCTTCGCGAGGC
Organism: Streptomyces sp. NPDC001549; assembly: GCF_042894025.1. Classification (NCBI taxonomy): domain Bacteria; kingdom Bacillati; phylum Actinomycetota; class Actinomycetes; order Kitasatosporales; family Streptomycetaceae; genus Streptomyces; species Streptomyces sp. NPDC001549. Next base: position 116,223 of record NZ_JBIAVJ010000023.1, on the reverse strand, counting down.
GCTCCTGGAGCTTCTCGCGGTCGTAGTCCGAGTCGGAGTTCTCGATCTCGGCGCGGATCTGGTTCACGCGACCGGCGACCTGGTCGCTGTCACCGGCACCGTCGACGATGGTGGTCTCGTCCTTGGTGATGACGACCTTGCGGGCGCGGCCGAGCAGGTCGAGACCGGCGTTCTCCAGCTTGAGGCCGACCTCCTCGGAGATGACCGTGCCGCCCGTGAGGATGGCGATGTCACCGAGCATGGCCTTGCGGCGGTCACCGAAGCCCGGGGCCTTGACGGCGACGGACTTGAAGGTGCCACGGATCTTGTTGACGACGAGGGTGGAGAGCGCCTCGCCCTCGACGTCCTCGGCGATGATCAGCAGCGGCTTGCCAGACTGCATGACCTTCTCCAGGAGCGGCAGCAGGTCCTTGACCGAGCCGATCTTGGAGTTGACGATCAGGATGTACGGGTCGTCGAGGGACGACTCCATGCGCTCCATGTCGGTGGCGAAGTACGCCGAGATGTAGCCCTTGTCGAAGCGCATACCCTCGGTGAGCTCCAGCTCCAGACCGAAGGTCTGGGACTCCTCGACGGTGATGACGCCTTCCTTGCCGACCTTGTCCATGGCCTCGGCGATGAGCTCGCCGATCTGGGTGTCGGCGGCGGAGATGGAGGCCGTCGAAGCGATCTGCTCCTTGGTCTCGACATCCTTCGCCTGGGCGAGCAGGGCGGCGGAGACGGCCTCGACGGCCTTCTCGATACCACGCTTGAGGGCCATCGGGTTGGCACCGGCGGCCACGTTGCGCAGGCCCTCGCGGACGAGCGCCTGGGCCAGGACGGTGGCGGTGGTCGTACCGTCGCCGGCGACGTCGTCCGTCTTCTTGGCGACTTCCTTGACCAGCTCGGCGCCGATCTTCTCGTACGGGTCCTCGAGCTCGATCTCCTTGGCGATGGAGACACCATCGTTGGTGATCGTGGGGGCGCCCCACTTCTTCTCAAGGACGACGTTGCGACCCTTGGGGCCAAGGGTGACCTTGACGGCGTCGGCGAGCTGGTTCATCCCACGCTCGAGACCACGCCGGGCCTCCTCGTTGAACGCAATGATCTTGGCCATCTGAAGTGGTCCTCCCGGACAGCGGTGGATTGCTCCCAGGACCGCGCCCGCGCCCGCGACGGACGGCCTGCGTGCCCGGCGGTTCCTTCCCGCCGGACCCTGCGGGCCTCACCGACCCGGTCCTCGTTTCAGTAGCACTCTCACGTGGAGAGTGCTAACGCCAATGATTAGCACTCGACCCCCGAGAGTGCAAGCGGCTTCGAAGAAGCCTCGTTGAGGGGTGGCGGTCGGGTGACGGGTGGGCGCAAGCGGCTTCGCGCAACGCCCCGCTACTCCCGGGCACACGCACGAGGGGCCCCCATCCCGTGTCCAGGATGTGGGCCCCTCGTGGTGTTCCAGGTCTTCGATGAAGACTGTGCGTCGGTGGTCGATCGCTCCAGGACTAGCCGAGTGCGAGCTTGACCATGTCCGCCTGCGGACCCTTCTGGCCCTGCGAGATCTCGAACTCGACCCGCTGACCCTCTTCAAGGGTGCGGTACCCGTCCATCTGGATGGCGCTGTAGTGGACGAACACATCCGCACCACCGTCGACCGCGATGAAGCCGTAGCCCTTCTCCGCGTTGAACCACTTGACGGTGCCCTGAGCCATGCCTAACTCCCCTATTACTGGCCCTTGCGCAGGAACGCACTTCACGATCCCGGGTCAGAACTTGCGTCGGAACGCGTCGACCGAGGCTGAATGTATCTGCGCGGATGCTGTCTGCAACAGGTCAATCCGATGAGAATTCTGGACACCGAGAAACATTGAAATAGAGTGAAAATTTGCCATACTCCAGGGCAACTCGGGCCTGACATATCTCGCCAAAGCCCCATACCGCACCTGCACATTGGCCCAATGTCGACCCTCACGCGGCCCGTTCATATGCGGCGGGCAAAAACAGCGGAGGGGACTTCCCCAACCCTACCGTGCCCAATCAAGCAGAATTGCCCCCTCCGCTTTAGCGGAGGGGGCAATTTCGGTTTGCGCGTGTCACCTAAGCGGTGACCCGGGCGATCCGGGAGATCCCGGATATCCCGGATATCCCGGATATCCGGGGAATCAGCAACCGCCGGCGACGGCCGGGATGATCGAGACGCCGGCGCCGTCGGGCGTCGCCGCCTGCAGCCCGCCCTCGAAGCGCACGTCGTCGTCGTTGACGTAGACGTTCACGAAACGGCGCAGCTTGCCCTGGTCGTCCAGGACGCGCGCGGCGATGCCCGGGTGGCTCTTCTCCAGGGACTCGATGACCTCGGCGAGGGTCGCGCCCTCGGCCGGGACCTCGGCGACGCCGCCGGTGTAGGTGCGCAGGATGGTGGGGATGCGGACGTTGACGCTCATGGCGCTACTGCCTTTCCGGTAGGGCGGAGGAGAAGGGGAGGGGGGTCCGGCGGGTCAGGCCCGGGCCCGGCCATGACCCGCCGGACACCCCCTAGGCCAGGCCGGCGGCGCGGAACGCGTCCAGGCTCGGGCGGATGGTGGCGGTCTGCCCGCTGTCCGCGGCCACCGCCTCCAGGGTCTTGAGGCCGTCACCGGTGTTGAGGACGACGGTGGTCAGCGCCGGGTCGAGCTGCCCGTTGTCGATGAGCTTCTTCGTCACGCCGACGGTCACACCGCCCGCGGTCTCGGCGAAGATGCCCTCGGTCTGCGCAAGGATCTTGATGGCCTCGACGACCTGCTCGTCGGTGACGTCCTCGACGAAACCGCCGGTGCGGCGGGCGATGTCCAGGACGTACGGGCCGTCCGCCGGGTTGCCGATGGCCAGCGACTTGGCGATGGTGTTCGGCTTCTGCGGGCGGACCACGTCGTGACCGGCCTTGAAGGCGGTGGACACCGGGGAGCAGCCCTCGGCCTGGGCACCGAAGATCTTGTACGGCTTGTCCTCGACGAGGCCGAGCTTGATGAGCTCCTGCAGACCCTTGTCGATCTTCGTCAGCTGCGAGCCGGACGCGATCGGGATCACGATCTGGTCGGGCAGCTGCCAGCCGAGCTGCTCGCAGATCTCGTACGCGAGCGTCTTGGAGCCCTCGCCGTAGTACGGGCGCAGGTTGACGTTGACGAAGCCCCAGCCCTCGCCCAGCGGGTCGCCGATGAGCTCGGAGCAGAAGCGGTTGACGTCGTCGTAGTTGCCCTCGATGCCGACCAGGTCGCCGCCGTACACACCGGCCATGACGACCTTGCCCTGCTCCAGGTCGTGCGGGATGAACACGCAGGAGCGGAAACCGGCCCGGGCGGCCGCGGCGCCGACGGCGCCGGCCAGGTTGCCGGTCGAGGAGCAGGACAGGGTGGTGAAGCCGAAGGCGCGGGCGGCCTCGACGGCGATGGCCACGACGCGGTCCTTGAAGGAGTGCGTCGGGTTGCCGGAGTCGTCCTTGACGTAGAGCTTGCCGGTGATGCCCAGTTCCTTGGCCAGGTTGGCCGCGTCCACGAGCTTGGTGAAGCCGGGGTTCAGGCTGGGCTTGCCGGCCACGTCCGCGGGGACGGGCAGCAGCGGCGCGTAGCGCCAGATGTTGTTCGGGCCGGCCTCGATCGCGGCGCGCAGGGCCTCGGGGTCGCCGGTCGGCAGGTCGTAGGCGACTTCCAGCGGTCCGAAGCACTCGGCGCACGCGAAGATGGGGCCGAGCTCGAAGCGGGTGCCGCACTCGCGACAGGAAAGGCCGGTGGCAGGTCCGAGATCAACAGAGGTGGCGACAGTCTGTGCAGCCATGATGGCGAGGCCCTTTCTCCTCATCTTCCCCATGGCGCACTTCGCCATGAGACGGAATTGGCACCTTCCCTAGCCGGGGACCTCGCTGACGAGCGCTGACGCGCGATCGCGAGAACCGACTGGAGGGTTGCCGGGGCTTCAACGGGCCGTGTCCCTCTGCCCCTCTGGATGAGCGGTATGGCACCGGCACACGCGCTCTATGGCGCGCCGGTGCGTTTGTACGCGGGGACCCCCGGCATGCGGTGGTCCTTCGCGTTGTTCAAGACTGTAACCGAAGGCCCGGGCGGTTGAGACAGCCGTCCGAACCGCGAGATGGATCACATAAGGGCGAATATCACCGACACGCAGGGAGTGCTGAGGGTGCTGGAAGAGGTGGAGCGATGGCTGGCCGACCGCTCCTGGTCCGCCGCCGACCGACCGCTCGACCAGCTGCTCGACCGGAAACGGGCGGCCGGGACCACGGTCAGCGTCGTGCTGCCCGCGCTGGACGAGGAGGCGACGGTCGGCGCGATCGTCGAGACCGTCCGGCGTGAGCTGATCGAGGGACTGCCGGTCCCCCTGGTCGACGAACTGGTCGTCATCGACTCGGGCTCCGCCGACCGGACCGCGGAGGTCGCGGCGAAGGCCGGGGCCCGGGTGGTGCACCGCGACGAGATCCTGCCCCGCCTCCCGGCGCTGCCCGGCAAGGGCGAGGTGCTGTGGCGCTCGCTGCTGGCCACCGGCGGGGACATCGTCTGCTTCGTCGACGCCGACCTGCGGGACTTCTCCGCCACCTTCGTCTCCGGCATCGTCGGACCACTGCTGACCGACCCCGACGTGCAGTTCGTCAAGGCGATGTACGACCGCCCGCTCGGGGACACCCCGGGCCAGGGCGGCCGGGTCACCGAGCTGGTCGCCCGCCCGCTCCTCAACCTCCACTGGCCGCAGCTGGCCGGCTTCGTGCAGCCGCTGGGCGGCGAGTACGCCGTACGCCGCTCCCTGCTGGAACGGCTGCCGTTCCCCGTCGGGTACGGCGTCGAGCTGGGCCTGCTGGTCGACGCGCTGCACACGGTCGGGCTGGACGCGCTGGCCCAGGTGGACGTGGGCGTACGGGTCCACCGCCACCAGGACGGTCAGGCGCTGGGCCGAATGGCCGCGGCGATCTACCGCACCGCCCAGGTACGGCTCTCCCGCGGGCACCTCGTACGGCCCGAGCTCACCCAGTTCGAGCGCGGAGCGGAGGGCTTCGTACCGCGGACGTACCCCGTGGACACGGAGGAGCGGCCGCCGATGGCGGGCATCAAGGAGTACGCGCTGCGTCGCGTGGCGTGAGGGAACGTACGGTTTGAGCGGGCGCGGGCCGGGCTAGGTTGGCCGCATGGCTTCCCAGGTGCTCGTCGCAGCGAACCGCGGCCCCCTCTCCTACGCCCTCGCCGAGGACCGGACGCTCAGCGCCCGGCGCGGCGGGGGCGGTCTCGTCTCCGGACTCTCCACGGCCCTCGCGGAGCAGCCGGAGGCGCTGTGGATCTGCGCGGCCCTGTCGGACGCGGACCGGGAGGCGGTCCGCCGGGGCGTGGCCGAACCGGGCGTCCGGATGCTGGACATCGATCCCACGATGTACGACGACGCGTACAACGGCATCGCCAACTCTGTGCTGTGGTTCACGCACCACCACCTGTACGACATCCCGCGCGAGCCGGTCTTCGATGCGGAGTTCCGGCGGCGGTGGGAGTCGTACGAGCGCTACAACCAGGCCTTCGCCGAGGCCCTGGCCGAGGAGGCCGCCGAGGGCGCGCAGGTGCTGGTCCAGGACTACCACCTGGCGCTGGTGCCCGGAATGCTGCGGGCGCTCCGTCCCGACCTGCGGATCGCCCATTTCACGCACACCCCGTGGGCCGCGCCCGGCTATCTCGCCATGCTGCCGGACGTGGTCCGCGAGACCCTGCTGTGGGGCATGCTCGGCGCGGACGTGCTCGGCTTCCACACCGAGGCCTGGGCGGCCGAGTTCCTGGGCTCCGCGCGGCTCGACGACGCGTGGGGGCGGTCCGAGGTGCGCGACGGCTCGGTGGTGGAGCACAGCCGGTACACAATGTGGCCCACCCGCACCACGCACGTGCGCACGTACCCGCTGGGCGTGGACGGGGACGAGCTGCGGGCGCTGGCGCACCGGCCGGAGGTGAACGCCAAGCTGGCGGAGCTGCGGGCGGAGGTCGACGGCCTGCGGACGATCGTCCGCGTGGACCGCACGGAGCTGTCGAAGAACGTCCTGCGCGGCCTGCTGGCCTACCGGGAACTGCTGACCACGCGCCCGCAGTGGCGGGGCCGGGTGGTGCACCTGGCGTCGGCGTACCCCTCGCGGCAGGACCTGAAGGTGTACCGGGACTACACCCAGTCGGTGCGGGATCTGGCGGCGGAGATCAACGCGGAGTTCGGTACGGCGCAGTGGCAGCCGGTGCTGCTGTCGGTGAAGGACGACTTCGAACGCTCGCTGGCGGCGTACCGGCTGGCGGACGTGGCGCTGGTGAACCCGGTGCGGGACGGGATGAACCTGGTGGCGAAGGAGATCCCGGTGGTGTCGGAGGCGGGGTGCGTGCTGGTGCTGTCCACCGGGGCGGGGGCGTACGAGGAGCTCCGCCAGGACGCGCTGACGGTGAACCCGTACGACGTGACGGCGACGGCGGACGCGCTGCACGCGGCGCTGTCCATGCCGGTGGGTGAGCGCGCGGAACGCACCAAACGCCTGGCGGCGGCTGCCACGTCCCTCCCCCCGACGGCCTGGTTCACGGCCCAGCTGTCGGCCCTGACGCCGCCCGCCTGACCGTCCGCTGCCGGGGCGCCGCCCCAGACCCCGCCGAATCCAGCCCCGCCAGGGGGCACCTCCCAGCGGTAGCTGGGGGAGTTTGAGGCGCGGGGGTCCGGGGGCCGGCCCCCGGACCGACGGCCCTGCTGCCGGGGCGCCGCCCCAGACCCCGCTCCTCGATCGCCGGAGGGGCTGGATATGCCGCTCCGCGGCCAACCAGCCCTCCGGGCGGCGTTCGCGGCTGAAACGTCAGCGGCGGATGGCCTCGGCCAGGGTGGAGAGGAAGGCGGCCACCGAGGCCGGGCCCGGGAGGACGAGGTCGGCGCGTGAGGCCAGTTCCGGCACCTCCGCGGAGCCACTGCACACCAGCAACCCCGGCAGCCCGTCCTTACGGCCCTCCTCCACGGCCGCGAAGGCGGCGAGGTCACCCAGGTCGTCGCCCGCGTACAGCACCGCCTCCACGTCCCGCTCCGCCAGGAACTCGGTCAGGGCGACGCCCTTGTCCATGCCGGGCGGCCTCAGCTCCAGCACCGCCCGCCCCGGTTCGACCATCAGCCCGTGCCGCGCCGCGAGCTCCGCCAGCGGCTCCCGCAGCGCCGCGAAGGCCGCCGCCGGATCCTCCGCCCGGCGGGTGTGCACGGCCAGTGCCCGGCCCTTCTCCTCGATCCAGGTGCCGCGCCAGGCCCCGATGGAGTCCAGGAACCCCGGCAGCTCCGCCCGGACCGCCGCCACCCCGGGGTGCTCGGCGGGCGCGTGGACGATGCCGGTGACGGCGTCCCACCGTTCGGCTCCGTAGTGGCCGAGGACGACCAGGTGCTGCAGGCCGGGGACTCCGGCGAAGCCCCCGTAGCGGACGGCGACGCCCGCCGGCCGTCCGGTGATGACCGCCACCGAGTCGACCTCGGGGGCGAGTGCGGACAGGGCCGGGACGGCTCCGGGGTGGGCTCGGGCCTGGTCCGGGTCCGGGACGATGTCGGCGAGGGTGCCGTCGAAGTCCAGGGCGACCACGGACCGGCGGGGTGCGCGCAGCAGGGCCGCGAGTCCCTCGCGTCCGGCTGCGGTGACGGGCATCGGCAGGTCGTGCGGATGACTCCCCATACGCACGACCCTAACGGCCGGGCGGTGCCACGGCTACGGCTATCGCCGGGCTCGCTGGGCCTCGCGGATCCTGCGCAGCCGGTTGACCGTGCCCGGGGCGTGGGCCAGGGCCCGCGGGTCGTCCATCAGTGCGTTGAGCAACTGGTAGTAGCGGACGGGGGTCATCCCCAGCCCTTCCCGTATGGCCCGTTCCTTGGCTCCGGGCCCGGGCCAGGTGCGTCCCTCGTACGCGAGCACCGCGGCCTCCGTGGCCGTCAGCTGCCCCTCGTCCGTCATACCGCCAGATTAACGCCGCGCTCTGACACCCGGCCCGCCGCCACCGGTCAGCGCGGGTCCGCCGCCCGGGCGGTGGTGGCGAGCTGCTCCAGCACCTTCGCGGGCTGTCCGCCCGGCTGGACGGTCTTGCCGATGTTCTGCTTGATGTCCTCGCTGACGCCCGCCCAGGACTTCTTGCCGACCGGGTACAGCCGGGAGCTGGGCAGTGCCGCCAGGAAGGGCTTCAGCGGCGCGGCCGAGCCGCCCGTGGCGGCCTGCTTGGCCTGGTAGCCGCTGGTGGTGGCGGGCAGCAGGTCGTACTTCTCGGTGAAGGCCGTCACGTTCTTCGGCTGGTACAGGAAGTCCAGGAACTTGCCGGACTCCTGGCGGTGGCCGTTCTTGAAGGCCATGACCCAGTCCGCGACGCCCATTGCGGGCTGGTCGCTGCCGTCGGACGTGGGCAGCGGCACCATGCCGAACTTCACGCCCTTGGCGGCGGCCTGCTTGAGCAGCGTCGGGTGCCCGTTGAGCATGCCGACCTCGCCCTTGGTGAAGCCGTCGAAGGCGGCCTGGCGGTCCAGCTTGCCGGGCTCCACGGGGCCGGTCAGCCCCTGGCCGACCATCTTGTCCCGCAGGAACTCCAGCGCCCTGACGTTGGGGGCGGAGTCGATCGAGTACGACTCCTCGTTGTCGGTGTAGCCGCCACCGCCCGCGAGCATCCACATCATGGTCTCGGCCTGCGCCTCCTCGCGGCCCAGCGGCAGCGCGAAGGGGGTGGGCACGTTCGCGGCCTTGAGCTTCTTGGCGGCGGCTTCGAGGTCCGCCCAGCTCTTCGGCTGCCAGCCCTTGGCGTCCTTGCCGATCACACCGGCGTCGGCGAGCAGCTTCTCGTTGTAGAAGAGCAGCCGGGTGCTGGCCACGAAGGGCATGCCGTACTGGACCTGCTTGACCTTGCCTGCGTCCGCGAGCGGCCCGAGGAAGTCGGCCTCGGTCTTCACGGAGAGCAGTTCCTCCGCCGAGTACAGCTTGCCGGCGGCCGCGTAGTCGGAGTAGGCGCCGATCTGGGCTATGTCGGGGGCCTTGCCGGCCTTGACCATCTCGGCGACCTTGGCGTCGACCTCGGACCAGGAGTAGACGCTGACCTCGACCTTGGTGCCCGGGTTGGCCTTCTCGAAGCCCGCGGCGAGGTCCTTCCAGTACGCCACGGAGGAGTTCTGCGGATTGTCCCCGTAGTCGGCCGCCACGACCCGCAGGGTCACCTCGTTGTCTCCGGTGAGTCCGCCGATGGCTCCGCAGCCCGTCAGCGTCACGGCGGTCAGGCACAGCGCGGCGCCGGACGCGGCCAGGCTCAGGTAACGGCCCTTCACAGTTCTCCATCCACCCCTTCTTGTACGTACGATCCACGTAAGGTCTACACCACTTTGGCGGCTCGTCCACATCGGGCTCCCGACCTGGGTCCCGAATTTGTATGGCCGCTCAACAATCTCCCTCATTGGACTAGACCTTTCCCCGCCGAGCACGCGAGACTGTCTCTGTGAAACCCGTGAAACACGTCATCGCCCTCGATGTGGGCGGCACCGGGATGAAGGCCGCCCTCGTCGCCGACGACGGCACGCTGCTCCATGAAGCGCGCCGCGCCACCGGCCGCGAGCGGGGCCCCGACGCCGTCGTCGAGACGATCCAGGACTTCGCCGCCGAGCTGCTCGACACCGGCCGGGAACGCTTCGGACGGCCCGCCTCGGCCGCCGGCGTCGCCGTCCCGGGCATCGTCGACGCCGAGAACGGGATCGCCGTCTACGCGGCGAACCTGGGCTGGCGCGACGTACCGATGCGCGCCCTGCTCAGCAGCCGCCTCGGCGGCATCCCGGTGGCCCTCGGCCACGACGTGCGCACGGGCGGGCTCGCCGAGGGCCGCATCGGCGCCGGCCGGGGCGCCGACCGCTTCCTCTTCGTCCCGCTCGGCACCGGCATCGCCGGAGCCATCGGCATCGCCGGCCGCATCGAGGCCGGCGCCCACGGGTACGCGGGCGAGATCGGGCACATCGTGGTGCGCCCGGGCGGCCCCGCCTGCGGCTGCGGCCAGCACGGCTGCCTGGAGACCCTCGCCTCCGCCGCGGCCGTCAGCCGCGCCTGGGCGGCCGCCTCCGGCGACCCGGAGGCCGACGCCGCGGACTGCGCCAAGGCCGTCGCGTCCGGGGACGCGCGCGCCCGGGAGGTCTGGCTGGCCGCCGTCGGCGCCCTCGCCGACGGACTGGTCACCGCCATCACCCTGCTGGACCCGCGCACGCTGATCATCGGCGGCGGGCTGGCGGAGGCCGGGGAGACCTTGTTCACACCACTACGGACGGCCGTGGAGGAGCGCGTGACGTTCCAGCGGCTCCCCCACATCGTTCCGGCTGCCCTCGGGGACACCGCCGGATGCCTGGGCGCAGGGCTGCTCGCCTGGGACCTACTCGCCACGGAGGTACCTGCCTGATGTCCGGAAGCGCGCACAGCACTGTTCTTTCGGGCGCCAGGGTGGTGCTGCCCACCGGAACGGTGGCGAACGGCAGGGTCATCGTCGACGGCGACCGGATCGCCGGCAGCGCCCACGAGGGTGCGCGGACCGTCGACCTGACCGGGCACTGGATCGTCCCCGGCTTCGTCGACATGCACAACCACGGCGGCGGCGGCGCCTCGTTCACCTCCGGCACCGCCGAGGACGTCCTCAAGGGCGTCCGCACCCACCGCGAGCACGGCACCACCACCCTGGTCGCCTCCACCGTCACCGGGGACCTGGCCGAACTGGCCCGCCGCGCCGCCCTGCTCGCCGAGCTGACCCAGCAGGGCGAGATCGCCGGCATCCACTTCGAGGGGCCGTTCATCAACCCCTGCCGCAAGGGCGCCCACAAGGAGGACCTGCTCCGCGACCCCGATCCGGCCGAGGTCCGCAAGCTGATCGACGCCGCGCACGGCGCCGCCCGCATGGTCACCCTCGCCACCGAACTGCCGGGCGGCCTGGACTCCGTACGGCTGCTCGCCGAACACGGGGTCATCGCGGCGATCGGCCACACGGACGCCACGTACGAGCAGACGCGCGCCGCCATCGACGCGGGCGCGACCGTGGCCACCCACCTCTTCAACGCGATGCCGCCCCTCGCCCACCGCGAACCCGGCCCGATCGCCGCGCTGCTGGAGGACGAGCGGATCACCGTCGAGCTCATCAACGACGGCACCCACCTGCACCCGGCAGCCCTCGAACTGGCCTTCCACCACGCGGGCGCGCACCGCGTCGCGCTGATCACCGACGCGATGGACGCGGCCGGCTTCGGCGACGGGACCTACCACCTGGGCCCGCTGGAGGTCGAGGTCAAACACGGCGTGGCACGGCTGGTGGAGGGCGGCTCCATCGCCGGCTCGACGCTGACCCTGGACACCGCCTTCAAGCGCTCGGTGACCCTCGACAAGCTGCCGGTGGAGTCCGTGGTCCAGGCGATCTCCGCCAACCCGGCCAAGCTGATCGGCCTGTACGACGAGATCGGCTCGCTGGAGCCCGGCAAGTACGCGGACCTCGTCGTGCTGGACGCCGCGTTCGACGTCACGGGAGTCATGCGGCGCGGTGAATGGATCGTCAGCCCGCCGTCCCGGCCGGCGATCTGACGGCCGGGCGGCTGTACGCAGGGAAAACGGTCGGCCCCGGGACTGGGCCGACCGCCCTGCGTTTGGCATGATCCCGGCAGCATCAGACCCGGGAGTGCCGATGATCCTTACCGTGACGCTCAACACCGCGCTCGACGTCACGTACCAAGTGCCGAGGCTGCTTCCGCACGCCTCGCACCGGGTCTCCGCCGTCACCGAACGCGCCGGCGGCAAGGGGATCAACGTCGCGCACGTCCTGGCCGCCCTCGGCCACGAGGTGACCGCGACGGGCTTCGCCGGCGGCCCCGTCGGCTCCGTCGTACGGGGACTGCTCGCACGGTCCCCGGGGGTGGTCGACGCCCTGGTGCCCTGCGCGGGCAACACCCGCCGCACGGTCGCCGTGGCCGACGCGGCCTCCGGCGACACCACACAGTTCAACGAGCCGGGGCCGCTGATCACGGCAGGCGAGTGGTCGCGCTTCCTCGCGCGCTACGAGGACCTCGTGCACGGCGCCCGCGCCGTCGCCCTGTGCGGCAGCCTCCCGCCGGGCGTGCCGGTGGGCGCGTACGCGCTGCTCGTACGGTCGGCCCGCGCGGCCGGGGTGCCCGTCCTGCTGGACACCAGCGGCGAGGCCCTGCGCCGCGGGGTCGCCGCCCGCCCGGAGATCATCAAGCCGAACGCCGCCGAGCTGGCCGAGCTCACCGGATCCCGCGACCCGCTCCCGGCCACCCGGGACGCCCGCCGCCGGGGCGCCCACGCGGTGGTCACCTCGCTCGGCCCGGACGGCCTGCTGGCCGCCACCGCCGAGGGCTGCTGGCAGGCGGCCCCGCCGCGCCGGCTCTCCGGCAACCCGACCGGAGCCGGCGACTCCGCGGTCGCCGGCCTGCTGTCCGCACTGGCGGAGGGCCTGGACTGGCCGGAACGCCTCACCCGCGCGGTCGCCCTCTCGGCGGCCACGGTCCTCGCCCCGGTGGCGGGGGCCTTCGACCCCGGCGTCTACGAGGAGTTGCGGCACGCCGTACGCGTCACCGACGGCGGCTGACGACTCCGCGGACATGACGGGACATCCGTCAAAATGCTGTGCAGACCACACTCTTGACGGCAGCACAACGGAATGAGGCTCTGCCGCACCTGCGCGGCAGAGCCTGATCCGTTCCGGGGGCGTCCGCCCCCGCCGTCAGCGCCTGACGTGGCCCGAAGCCAGCTCCAGCTGGTCGAAGACGACGTCGCACTGGTTGCCGGCCTCGCACGAGATCTTCATCGCGTTCGTGCCCTTCTTGAGGTTGATGAACGCGAAGGTGCGCGTCCAGCCCTTGTCCCAGGCGCCGTCCGCCGCCTTGGCGAAGTTGTCCAGGTTCAGCGACTGGTTCGGGCTCTGCCCGTTGACCGTGAGGGTCGCCTTGCCGGGCTTGCCGGGAACGCCGTAGTTGACGAACAGCGTGTATTCACCCGCCTCCGGCACGTCCACCGTCCAGGTGAGCGCAGCACCGGGCTGGTTGAAGCCGGCGACGTACTGGCCGCCCGAGCTCTTCGAACCGGGCACCGTGTTCTCCAGCCGCGCACCGCCGGTCAGCACCATGCCCGCACCGGCCGCCTCGCCCTTCGGCAGCGGGGCCTGCGAGGGCTTCGGGCTGCTCGGGGCCTGGCTGGCCGGGTTCTGGGGGGCCGCCGACTGCTGGCCGTCGTTGGCGGTGGGCTGCTGCTTGTCCTTGTCCTTGTCGCCGAACTGCAGCGCCGCGACGATGCCGATCACGACCACGGCCACCACCGCGACGGCCGCGATCAGCAGACCGCGCCGGCTGGAGCCACCGCCACCGCCACGACCGCCGCCGTGGCCGCCCGGCTGCGCGACCGTCTGCGTCTGCTGCGCCGGAACTCCGTAGCCGCCCGCCTGGAGCGCTTCCGGGGCCTGGTACTGGGCCTGGTAGCCGGGGGGCTGCTGCGCGGGGCCCTGCTGGTGCGGGACGGGGCCGCGCTGGCCGCCGTTCCTGCGCTCGCCGACCGTACGCACCTGGTGGTGCGAGGTGCGGGGGACGCCGGGCTGGGGTCCGGGGTGACCGCCGGCCGACGCGCCCGGGTAGCCGTATCCACCGCCCGATGCGGGCGGGGTGGCTCCGGCCGCCTGGCCATCCTCGTAGAGGTAGCCGAACGGATCGTCGTCCTCGGGCTTGTTCGCCCCACCGTGCGGGCCGTTGTTCGCGGGCGTCGTCATCGCAGGTCACTCCTTTCGACCCCCGGGAGCCTACCCCGAACACGTGCGCCCACGAGCGGCAGACCGGCTCATCCGGCCCGGCGATGAGCCTTCGACCGGGACCTTTTCTCGATATACATCCGCTGGTCGGCGGAGCGCAGCACCTCGTCGGCGGACATCCCGCAGCTGGCCCAGCCGATGCCGAAACTGGCCCCGACCCGCACCGCACGGCCGTCCACCCGGATCGGCGGGATGATCGCGTTGCGCAGCCGGACGGCGAGGTCGGCGGCGTCGGCGGCGCCCAGGCCGTCGGCGAGGACGACGAATTCATCACCACCCAGCCGGGCGACGGTGTCACCGTCCCTGACGCCGGTCGTCAGCCGCCGGGCCACCTCGATCAGGACCGCGTCGCCCGTGTGGTGCCCGAACCGGTCGTTGATCGACTTGAAGCCGTCCAGGTCGCAGAAGAGGACCGCGAGTCCCTTCGTCCCGTCGTCGATGTCGGTCGCGGGCGCCACCGTGTGCACGTGGTGGTCGTACGGACCGTCCGACGGGGCGGGCGGCGCCCCGGGGAATTCGAAGGGGTCGGACCCGGAGAACCGGTCGGGGCCGTCCGCATGAAACCCGTGCTCACCGGCACCACCCGCCTCCGCCCCCACCGGGTGCCCGTCGTGCCCCGCGTGCGCCGTATGCCCGCCGCTGGTCCCGTCGGCCCCGTGCGCCGCGTGCCCGTCGTATCCGTCGCGCCCCTCGAAGGCCGCGTCCAGCGCCTCGATCGCGCTGGCCCGTACGGACTGTGGCCTACGGCACAGCCGGGCGCCGAGCCGGGCCCGCAGCTCGGCGCTGTTGGGGAGGCCCGTCAGCGAGTCGTGGCTGGCGCGGTGGGCGAGCTGGAGCTCGTGCCGCTTGCGCTCCTCGATGTCCTCGACGTGCGTGAGCAGGAAGCGGGGTCCGTCGGCGGCGTCGGCGACGACGGAGTTGCGCAGCGAGACCCATACATACGTGCCGTCGCGGCGGCCCAGGCGCAGCTCGGCGCGGCCGCCCTCGGCGGAGGTGCGCAGCAGGGTGCCGATGTCCTCGGGGTGGACCAGGTCGGAGAAGGAGTAGCGGCGCAGGACGGAGGCGGGCCGGCCGAGGAGCCGGCACAGCGCGTCGTTGGTCCGCAGCAGCCGGCCGTGCTGGTCGCCGCCCATCTCGGCGATGGCCATGCCGCTGGGGGCGTACTCGAAGGCCTGGCGGAACGACTCTTCGCTGGCCCGCAGTGCCTGCTGCTCGCGTTCCAGCCGGACGAGGGCGCGCTGCATGTTCGCCCGGAGCCTGGCATTGCTGATCGCAATGGCCGCCTGGAAGGCGTACATCTGGAGCGCTTCGCGGCCCCAGGCGCCGGGCCGGCGGCCGTTGCGCGGTCTGTCCACCGAAATGACACCCAGAAGTTCCCCGCCGGACGCATACATGGGCGCATAGAGCCGGTCCTCGGGGTGCCACTCGTCCTCGAAGCGCGGATCGGGGCCGTCGGTGTGCCACTGCGGGACGTCGTCCTCCATGAGGACCCAGCCCTCGGTGTGCGGGATGAACCTGAGCCCGTCCCAGTTCTCACCCATCGTCAGGCGGCGTTCCCAGGAGGCGCGGGAGCCGACGCGGCCGGTGATGAGGGCCTCCGCGGCGGGGTCGCCGGCGAAGGCCGCGACGACGAGATCACCGTCCGGGCGAACGAGGTTGACACAGGCGAGTTCGTAGCCGAGCCCCACGACGATGCCGTCCACGACGGTCTGCAGAGTGTCCGCCAGGCTCCGGGCCGTATTGAGCTCGGCCACCACCCGGTGCAGCTGCCGCAGGGTCGCAAGACGGACGTACGGCTCCGACTCGGTCTCCATTGCTCGCTCTCCCCGAGACCTCGACAGCAACTCCAGGTTTGTCATCGGCGTTTCGTTGCGGTGTCCCGTCCACTGAATCACAGTGAGCTGTGCGGCAGGTACACAGGGTCAACAAATCTTGCCCTCTGTGACTCAAGTCACATCAGGTGAATATCGGTGCGCAGTGGGGTCGTGCACGGCTGGGAGCGCTCCCTCCCATTCCCGTGAGCAAACGATACGCCCGGGCCTAGGCCAAGGGGCGGGGACGCGACTCGGACCAGGGCCCGATGTGCGGCGCGGAAGGGCGAGATTAGCGTTTCAGCGTGCTGAAGACGACCCCCGTACCCGCCCCGTCCCACGGAACCCCCCATGCTGAGGGAGTGAGCAATGACGAGTTCCGGGCCGCGATGTCCCGGCTGGCGGCGGGCGTGTGCCTGATCACCGCGCACGAGCCCCCGCTGACGGCGGACGGCCCGCGCGGCGAGGACGTCGGCATGACGGCGACCGCCTTCATGTCCGTGTCCCTGGACCCGGCGCTGGTCCTGGTGAGCCTGCGCGAGGGCTCCCGGATGGACGACCTGCTGGCGGAACAGCCCCTGTGGGCGGTGTCGGTCCTCGCCGACCACCAGCTCCAGGTGGCGGGCCGCTTCGCGATGAAGGGCCGCATCAGCGACCGGCTGCTCTTCGCCGACCTGCCGTACGCACGCGGCGAGGCCTCCGGCGCACCCCTGCTGAGCGGCGCCCTGGCCACCCTGGAATGCCGTACGGAGAACCGCGTCGAGGCGGGCGACCACACCCTGGTCGTCGGCCGGGTCCTGACGGCCGGGCTGCCGTCCCCGGACGGGCAGCCGCTGACGTACTTCCGCGGGCGCTACCGGCACCTGGGCTCGTAGGGATCCCGAGGCGCGTAAGACGGGCACGGGCGGGGCTACCAGTCCCGCCCGGTGCGGCCGCGCTTGGTCTCGGCCCGTGCCTTCTTCTCCCGCAGCCGCCGTTCGTTGATCCCGCGCGGGATCTTCGTCGCCCGGCGCTGCTTCGGCGGCGGCGCCGTCGCCTCCGCCAGCAGCGAGGCCAGCCGGACCAGCGCCATCTCCCGGTTGCGCAGCTGCGAGCGGTGCTCGGAGGCCCGTACGGTCACCACCCCGTCCACCAGCTTCGCCGCGAGCCGCTCCAGCGCCCGCTCCTTCCACACCTCGGGCAGCGCCTTCGTCGCCGCCAGGTCGAACAGCAGCTCCGCGCGCGAGTCCGAGGTGTTCACGTGCTGACCGCCGGGCCCCGAGGACCGCGAGAAGCGCCAGGCGAGCTCTCCCTCGGGGAGCACGACCGAACCGCGGATGACATAAGGACCAGGCATGCCCCTATGATCCGCCCCCGGCCCGGCCGCCGTCACCCTTATTTACCGCCCTCCGCATCCGGCTCGCGGAATGCGCCGTCACGGACAATTCACGACGGGAACCCGACCGGCCTCTCGTCGCGTTATAGGAGGCAGCGGTAGTTTGACCGCCTGTACGTGCATGTTGGATGAGGAAAGGGACATTCCCATGGCTGTCAGCCTGTCCAAGGGCGGCAACGTCTCGCTCACGAAGGAGGCCCCGGGCCTCGCTGCCGTCACGGTCGGCCTCGGCTGGGACGTCCGTACGACGACCGGTGTCGACTTCGACCTCGACGCCTCGGCCATCGCGGTCAACCCGACCGGCAAGGTCGTCTCCGAAGGCCACTTCGTCTTCTTCAACAACAAGTCCACCCCGGACCAGACCATCGTCCACACCGGTGACAACCGCACCGGCGAGGGCGCGGGCGACGACGAGGCCATCAACGTCAACCTCGCCGGCCTCCCGGCCGACGTGGACAAGATCGTCTTCCCCGTCTCCATCTACGACGCCGAGGCCCGCAGCCAGAACTTCGGCCAGGTCCGCAACGCGTACATCCGCGTCGTGAACCAGGCCGGCGGCGCCGAGATCGCCCGCTACGACCTCTCCGAGGACGCGGCGACCGAGACCGCCATGGTCTTCGGCGAGCTCTACCGCAACGGCGCCGAGTGGAAGTTCCGCGCGGTCGGCCAGGGTTACGCCTCCGGCCTCACCGGCATCGCGCAGGACTTCGGCGTCAACGTCTAAGTCCGCCAGGTCCGGCACCCGCCGGACACCAGCGCTGGTGAAGCCCCCTCCCGGCCGTCCGGGGAGGGGGCTTCGCTACCGTTCGACAGGTGATCCTGCAACCGCTCGTCCCCATCGACGGCGCCCTTCCCGGCCCGGTACTCACCGAGATCGCCGCCCTCTACTCGACGAACCACGCGTTCTTCGAACTCGGCGGAGACTTCCCCGACCCGGACCGCATCACGGTCGAACAGGTCGCCGCCGCGCTCGCCGGTGAACTCGCCCACGACAGCGCCGAGGTGCTCCTCGCCCGGTCCGCCGGCCGCCTCGTCGGACTGGCCGCCACCCTCGCGCAGGCACCCGCCGCCGACGACCCGGACCCGTGGATCGGCCTGCTGCTCATCGACGCCACCGCGCACCGCGAGGGATACGGCCGCGCCGTGGCCACCCTGGTCGAGGACCGCTTCCGCGCCGCCGGACGCGCGGGCGTACGCATCGCCGTACTGGACAACAACCCCAAGGCCCTCGCCTTCTGGCAGTCCCGGGGGTACGTCACCCTGCGCAAGTCCAAGGACCGCGAGATGGGCCGCGACTGCACCGTGCTGCGCAAGCCCCTCGAAGCCCCGTAGCGGACCGCGTCCCTACTCGGGGCGGTCCTTCCCGTACAGCCACACGTCCCAGACCTTCTTCAGGTCGTGCCCCGTCTTCTCCTCGGCGTAGGCGGTGAACTCGGCCGTGCTCGCGTTCCCGTGCCGGTGGTCGGCGGCCCAGCCGCGCACCAGGGCGAAGAACTTCTCGTCGCCCACCTCCTGCCGGATCCGGTGCAGCACCATCGCGCCGCGGTAGTACACCGGTTCCGCGGAGATGTCCTGGGGCCCGGGCGGGTCGGCCGGCGGAAACGCGTACCAGTCGACACCGGCGTCCTCGTCGACGTCCGTGTCACCGGTCCGGAAGGCCTCGAAGTGCTCCTGCGCCGTGGGGCCGCCGTGGTCCTCGGCCCACAGCCACTCGGCGTAGGTCGCGAAACCCTCGTTGAGCCACATGTCCTTCCAGGACTTCGGCGACACCGAATCGCCGAACCACTGGTGCGCGAGCTCGTGCACGACGAGCTCCTCGCTCTTGGGCGCGCCGGGGTAGACGGGCCGGCCCTGGGTCTCCAGCGCGTAGGCGAGGGTCCCGGCGGGCACCACGATCGCGCCCGCCGTGGCGAAGGGGTACGGGCCGAACCGGCCGCTGCCCCACTCCACCATCTCCGGCAGCCGCGCGAGCGGACCGGTGCTCGCGGCCTCCTCCCCGGGCGCCACGGCGCTGTAGAGGCCGATCCCCGAAGGCGTCCGCCCGGTCGTCACCTTGTACGGCCCGATGGCGGCGGTCGCCAGATAGCTCGCCATCGGCTCCGGGCTGTGCCACGCGAAGGCGGTCCGCCCGTCCGCGTCCTCGGTACGGGAGCGCAACTCGCCGTTCGACACCGCCTCGTAGCCACGCGGAACGGTGAGGGTGATGTCGTACGCGGCCTTATCGCTCGGATGGTGGTTGCCGGGGAACCAGGTCATCGAACCGACCGGCTCGCCGACGGCGACCGCGCCGTCCTCCGTGGTGACCCAGCCCTCCTTGGAGCCGTCCGGATCCGCGAGGGGCTTCGGCTTCCCGCTGTAGTCGACCTCCGTACGGAAGACCTCGCCCTTCTCCAGGTCCTCGGCGGGGCGCACGGTCAGCTCGTTGCCGGTCCGGTTGTAGCGGGCCCCCTCGCCCTGGACGGTCACGCCCTCGACGTCCAGGCCGCTGAAGTCCAGGTTGAAGGAGCTGAGCGCCTGCTCGGCGCGGGCGGTGATCACGGCCGTACCGTGCAGCTGCCCGTCGGCGGGGTCGTAGTCCAGGTCCAGCGCGTAGTGGTCGACCTGGTAGCCGCCGTTCCCGGCCCGGGGGAAGTACGGGTCACGCAACCCCGACGCACCCGGCCGCCCCTGCACCGTGTCCCCCGAACACCCCGTGGTGAGGGCGAGCAGGGCGGCGACGGCAGGGGCGGCGAGGCGGGAGAGAGCACGGGGTTCCACGCACTCGATCCTAGGCGCGCCGGCCGGGCTACTTGCCGAGCGCGTCCACGCCCGCCTTGGCGAACTTCTCGTCCAGGTCACCGCTCGGGGCACCGGCCACACCGACACCGGCGACGGGCGCGCCGTTCGCCTGGACCGGGGTGCCGCCGCCGAGGAAGAGGGTGCCCGGGATGTCCTTCAGGTTCGGGGTCTGGGCCAGCCGGCCCGCGAGCACCGAGGTCGGGGCGTTCCAGGACACGGCGGTGAAGGCCTTGCGCTGCGCCGACTCGTAGGACTGCGGACCCGCGCCGTCGCCGCGCAGGGTGACGATGGTGTTGCCGTTGCGGTCGACGACCGCGACCGTCACCTTCTGGTTCTCGGACTCGGCGGCCTTCAGGGCGGCCTCGGCGGCGCGGGTCGCGGCGTCGATGGTGAGGTGCGTGGTCGTGGTGAAGTTCTTGTCGCCCGGCCCGTCCTTCTTCGAGGAGACCGAGGCGACGGACGCGGAAGCGACGTCGGAGGCGGGGGTCGCGCTGGCGCTCACGGCACCGAAGGCTCCGGCGCCCAGGGCGACGGCGAGGGCGGTACCGGTGAGAACGCGGGTGCGGGTGTTCATCTCTGCTCCTGAGAACGGTGGCACGGTGGCACGGGGTCGGCATCGGGTCGGTCCGGGCCGGCCGGACCGGCTCCTTCACTGCTCCAAGCCTCGGCCCGGAACCCCCCGCGCCCCGTCCCCGTACCGGCTCGCCCCACCCACCGCACCGGCTGACCCGAGGGTCATCCGATCGGTCGATGCGCACCGCCTCCGGCGAGGTATTTCCTGGTCACGGCCCCGCCTGCCCGATCCAGCCCGGCCGGCCGCTTCAGCCCCGCCGGCCCTTCCAGCACCGCCGGCGTTTGAGGCGCGGGGTCCGGGGGCCGAGCCCCGCTCCTTCAGCCTCGCCGGCGATTGAGGCGCGGGGTCCGGGGCAGCGCCCCGGCAACGGCGCCCCGGGCGACAATGAACGCGACCCCCGCACACCAGGAGCAACCGGTGAGCCACCCCACCAGCAAGCCGGACACCCGAACACTGACCACGGTCGCCCACACCGCGTTCTTCCTGCTCCTCGGCGCCTCCGTGGTCCGCTTCCTGCTGCGCCACCCCGGCGAACCCCGCACCCCGTGGATCATCGCCCTCAGCATCACCCTGGCCCTGCTCTACGTACTGGGCCCCGCCCTCGGCGCCGCCCCCACCGCCCGACGGCTGCTGTGGCTCGGCCTGGTCGTCACCACCTGGATGGTCCTGGTCCTCCTCGCACCGAGCTTCGCCTGGTGCGCCGTACCACTGTTCTTCACCGCCCTGCGCACCCTCCCGCCGCGCGCCGCCGTCGTCCTCGTGGCCCTCCTCACGGGCTTCGTGGTGATCGCCCAGCTCCAGCTGGCCAAGTCCTTCGACCCCAACCTCCTCCTGGCCCCGCCCGCCGTCGCCGCCCTCGCCACCGCCGTCTTCGTCCACATGGAACGCCAGGCCCAGGCCCAGCGCACCCTCATCGACGACCTGATCCGCACCCGCCGCGAGCTGGCCGCCACCGAACGCCGCGAAGGCACCCTCGCCGAACGGCAGCGGCTGTCCATGGAGATCCACGACACCCTCGCCCAGAACCTGTCCAGCCAGCAGATGCTGCTCCAGGCCGCGGACCGCACCTGGGACACCGACCCGGCCACCGCCCGCGCGCACGTCCGTACCGCCACCGGCATCGCCGCACACGGCCTCGCCGAGGCCCGCCGGCTCGTCCACGACCTGGCCCCGCCCGAGCTCGCCGACGGCGCCGGCCTCGCCGAAGCCCTGCGCTCCCTCGACGCCGGCCCGGACATCGAGGTCCGCTTCCACCTCGAAGGCACCCCGGCCCCGCTCCCCGGCCGCGTCCAGTCCGCCCTGCTGCGCATAGCCCAAGGCGCGCTGGCCAACGTCCGCGAGCACTCCGGCGCCCGTACGGCCGCACTCACCCTGAGCTTCCTGGGCGACCAGGTCGTCCTGGACATCGCCGACGACGGCCACGGCTTCACCGAACCCCGCACCGGCCCCGGCGCCGCCGGGCGCGGCCACGGCCTCCCGGCCATGCGCGCCCGCGTCCGCCAGCTCGGCGGCACCCTGACGATCGAATCCGCGCCGGGCGAGGGCACCGTCCTCTCCGCGGCCATCCCCCTGGAGCCGGCCCCATGACCACGATCCTCCTCTGCGACGACCACGTGGTGGTCCGCGCCGGACTCCTGGCCCTGCTCGGCAGCGAGCCCGACATCGAGGTCCTCGGCGAGGCGGGCAGCGGCGAGGAGGCCGTCGCCCTCGCCGCGAAGCTCCACCCCGACGTGGTCCTGATGGACCTCCAGCTGGGCGAGGGCATCGACGGAGTCGAGGCCACCCGCCGCATCACGGCGCTCCCCCGGCCCCCGCACGTCCTCGTCCTCACCACCTACGACACCGACGCGGACATCACCCGCGCGATCGGCGCCGGCGCCACCGGCTACCTCCTCAAGGCCGAACGCCCGGAGGAGCTCTTCGCCGCCATCCACTCCGCGGCCCAGGGCCGCACCACCCTGTCCGCACCGGTGGCCAGCCGGGTCATGGCCCACATGCGCGGCACCCGCCCCACCCTGACCGACCGCGAACTCGACATCCTCGGCCAGCTGGCCCGGGGCCTGGGCAACCGCGACATCGCCCGCGCCCTGTTCATCAGCGAGGCCACCGTCAAGACCCACCTGGGCCGCATCTACGACAAGCTCGGCGTCGACACCCGCGCCGGCGCGGTCTCCGTGGCCAAGGAACAGCGCCTCCTGCCCTGACACCGGAGGTGAGCGCCCCCGGCACCCGTGACACCATCAGCTACGTGCTCGACATCGGCTACTCCCTCTCCCGGCGTTTCCCGGACCCCCCGCAGACCGACTACCGCTCCGCGGACGTCCACACCCTGCGGCACGACCTGTTCTGCGGGGACGTCTACCTCGCCGACACCAACGCGGACCGGGAAGTGTCCACAGCCTGGGGATGGGTGCCCGTACTGGACTTCGCCTGGGCGCTGTGCGACATCGTCGAACAGCTCGACAAGGACCCCCGCGGCAACCGCTCCGCCAACCGGCAGTACGCCGAACTCGACTTCACCGAGTCCACGGACCGGATGCTCTTCGAGCGCCGCTTCGGCTGGGTCGACGTCGAAGCCGACTGGATGCCGGCCGAGGAAGCCCCGCTGACCTTCAGCCACCGCCTGCTGCGCCGCGAAGCCCGCGACTTCCTGCACGACCTCATCGCGGACCTGATCGACATGCACGACGGTCTCGCCGACAACCCGGCCATCTGGACCCTCCAGGCCCGCTTCCCCCGCGTCCCGGCGTAGCGGTCAGGCCGGCGGCGGGCCCGTCGTCGGCCCGGCGGACAGGAACTCCCGGAACACCTGGGTGGAGCGCGGGTTCTGCCCGCACTGCCACACGCCGTGCGGGCAGTAGTCGGTGATGCTCTGGTAGAACGGCTCGTGCTCGGCGAACCAGGCCAGCATGCGCCGCACGTACTCGGGGTTGTCGCCGTGCCGGAACAGCCCCCATTCGGGGTACGAGATCCGCTTGCCGTGCGCCTTCGCGAAGTCGACCTGCTGCTGGAGTCCGTAGGGCTGGGTGACCTGCTCGTCGAAGGTGAGGCCGGGCTCCTGGTCGTAGGAATCCATACCGACGACGTCGACGACGTCGTCGCCGGGATAGCAGCTGGTCCAGGCGATCGCGTCACCCCCGCGGTTCGGGGCGTAGTCGAAAAGGAACCGCTGCCCCTCCACCGAACGCATGGCGGCCACGATGCGCCGCCAGTACGTCTTCCAGTTCTCGGGGTCGGGACTGCACCGGTGGGTGTAGTCGAAGCCGTTCATCTCCCAGCCGAGCACGATCACCGTGTCCGGCACCCCGAGGTCGACCAGACGCCTGGCCAGCTGCCGGAAGTGGTGATCGTTCGCGCCCTGGGCGCCGGAGCGGATCAGCTCCGCGACCTGGCCGTCGGGGACACCGGCCTCGTTGCGCTCCTGCATGGGCACGTTCAGGACGAACAGCCGATCGGCACTCTCGTTGCGCCACCGTGCCCAGGTGCGCAGGGAATCGGGCGCCCCCTCGATGTTCGACCAGGTGTCGCCGGGCAGGTAGGTGTGCCCGGCGCGCAGCTCGGTACCGCCGAGCCAGCGCGAGAGTTCCTGCATCCGCTCGACGCCGGGCGAGCCGTAGTGGAGATAGGCGCCCACGGCGGTCCCGGCGCCCTCGCCCTCGCCCTCGGCGCCTCTGCTGCCCCCGGCTCCTTCCCGCGGCGGCGGTGTGCCGAGGATGACCCAGACGACGAGCAGGCCGACGGCGACCGCACCGGCGCAGGCGCCCGCCAGCCGGCGGATCCGATGGGACATGGCACCTCCACAGGCCTCGTGCACCGATGTGTCTGACTGCGACGTTAGGCACCTCACCCGGTGCCCCGCCCGTCCGGACACCCGGCAGCTCCGCCATTCGCCGTAACCGCCCCACCCCGGCCCCACCCGGCCCCTTCCAGCCCCGCCAGGGGGCACCGCCCAGCGGTAGCCGGGGGAGTCTGAGGCGCGGGTCCGGGCAGCGCGCCCGGCGGGGGCCCGGGGGCAGCGCCCGGCGGAGGCCCGGGGGCAGCGCCCGGCGGAGGCCCGGGGGCAGCGCCCGGCGGAGGCCCGGGGGCAGCGCCCGGCGGAGGCCCGGGGGCAGCGCCCCCGCAACGGCGCCGCACCCGGCTGGTCTACGAGACCACCCGCACCCCCAGCTGGGAGGCAAGCGCCGGGGCCAGGTCGAACAGCTGCGCCGGGCTGATCACCGCCCCGGCCAGCGCCTCCACCCCCCGCGCGATCTCCAGCACGGACGCCTCCCGCAGATCCACGTCCGCCATCCGCACCCCGCTGAAATCCACCCCCCGCAGCGCACAGTCCCGGAACTCCACCCGCTCCAGCACCGCCCCCGCGAAGTCCGGCTCCACCAGCACGCACCCCTCGAAGACCACGTCCTTGAGGTGTGCCTTCCGCAGGTTCAGGTAGTCGATCTTTCCCCCGCGGACCACCACCCGCTCCAGCACCGCCCCGTGCAGCTGCACCCCGCCCAGCCGCGCGTCCACCACCTCCACGTCCCGCAGCGAGGCCCCCGACAGGTCCGTCCCCACCCCCCGGACCCCCTCCAGCACCGAATCCAGGACCCGCGCCTTCGCCAGACCCGCCTCGTCCAGCGCACACCGCCGCACCGCGCAGTCCATGAACCGGGCCCCGATCCCCTCCTGCCCCGCCAGGTCGAGATCCGCGAACTCCAGCCCGTCGTAGTCCCCGTCCGGCTCCAGCTCGCCCCCGTCCCACACCGTCAGCTCCGGCAGCCGCAGCTCCGGCCGCCGCGCCGCCTTCACCGTCTGCTGCCCCTGCTGTCCTTTGCGCGCCATGCCCCCATCGTGAACCAGCCCACTGACAACGGCCGACAACGGCCGCCCTTGACCTCAAGCCCGCTTGAGGTCGCACCGTGGTCGCCATGACCACCATGCGAGCCATCCGCCTCCACGCCTTCGGCCCCGCCGGGAACCTCTCCTACGAGCACACCGACACCCCCGTCCCCGCCCCCGGCCAGGTCCGCATCGCCGTCGCCGCCGCCGGCGTCCACCTCCTCGACACCAGCCTCCGCCAAGGCATCCAGGGCCCGCCCGCCCCACTCCCCGAACTCCCCACCGTCCCCGGCCGCGAGGTCGCCGGCACCGTCGACGCCCTCGGCCCCGGCACCGACCCCGCCTGGCTCGGCCGCACCGTCGTCGTCCACCTCGGGTTCGCCCCCGGCGGCTACGCCCAGTACGCCGTCGCCGACGCCGACCGCCTGCACCCCGTACCGCCCGGCCTCGGCCCCGCCGAAGCCGTCGCCATGATCGGCACCGGCCGCACCACCCTCGGGATCCTGCAGTTCGCCGACCTCGGCCCGGACTCGGTCGCCCTGGTCCCCGCCGCCGCCGGCGGCATCGGCACCCTCCTCGTCCAGTACGCCGTCAACGCCGGCGCCACCGTCATCGCCCTCGCCGGCGGTCCCGCCAAAACCGCCCGGGCCGCGGCGAACGGCGCCCACCTCGCCCTCGACTACACCGACCCCGGCTGGCCCGACGCCGTACGCACCCACCACCCCGACGGCGCCACCGTCCTCTTCGACTCCGTCGGCGGCGAAACCGCCCGCACCGCCCTCGGCCTCCTCGCCCCCGGCGCCCGGCACCTCGTCTTCGGCTGGTCCGGCGGCCCCCTCCACCTCACCGACGCCGAACGCGCCGGCCTCGACGCCCGCGCCATCACCACCCAGGGCGTCCTCGGCCCCACCATGCTCCAGCGGGTCGGCGCCCCCGACCCCCTGCGCGTCCTGGAAACCCGCGCCCTCGCCGAGGCCGCCGCAGGCCGCCTGCGCCCCGCCCTGACCCGCTACCCGCTCGCCGAGGCCGCCACCGCCCACCACGACCTCGAAACCCGCGCCACCACCGGCAAGGTCATCCTGGAACCCTGACCGGCCCCGCCCCGCCGCTACGAGGTCCCCAACTCCGCCAGCGCCCCGTCCGTCAGCCGGTACACCGACCACTCCTCCTGCGGCCGGGCGCCCAGGGCCTCGTAGAAGGCGATCGTCGGCGCGTTCCACCTCAGGACCGACCACTCCAGCCGCTCGTAGCCCCGCTCCACACACGTCCGCGCCAACTCCCGCAGCAGCGCCTTGCCGTGGCCGCCGCCGCGCACCCCCGGCCGCACGTACAGGTCCTCCAGATAGATCCCGTGCGCCCCGCGCCACGTCGAGAAGGACAGGAACCACGCCGCGAAGCCCACGGCCTCCCCGTCCTCCGTCTCCGCGATGTGCGCGAACACCGCCGGACTCGCCCCGAACAGCGCCTCCCGCAGCTGCTCCTCGGTGGCCCGCGCCTCGTGCGGCACCTTCTCGTACTCCGCGAGCTCGCGGATCATCGCGTGGATGGCGGGAACATCGTCGATTTCAGCGGTACGGATCATGCCCGCAGCCTAGAGCTGAGCCCCGTCACCGCTCCAGGAGCACCTCGGCGACCGTCAACTGGTCGTCGTCCAGCCGCTCTTCGCCGTCCTCCACGTCCCACAGGCAGTTCTGCAGCACCCGCCCCAGCGTCCAGGCGCGTGCCCGCTCGCGCTCCAGCCCCGCCACCTCCGTCAGTAGGTCGAACCGCCACCGCACGTCCCCGGCCCGGAAGTTGTTGATGATCGCCGGCATCAGATCGAAGCCCGGATCGCCCGCCAAGGGCTTCGGGTCGATCGCCAGCCACGGCTCCCGGCCGCCCGCCAGCACGTTCTCGTAGTGCAGGTCCCAGTGCAGCAGCCGGTCCCCCGGCTCCCCCACGACCTCCGCCACCGCCGCCGCGCAGTCCTTCAGCAACCGGCGGTCCCGCGCCTCCACCAGCTGCCCCAGCGCCCGCGGCACCTCCTCCAGCATCCCGGCGGCCATCTCACCGAGCCCGCGCAACCCGGCCGGAGCCCGCACCGCCGTCAGCCGCGCCAACAGCTCCCCGACCACCACCACCGCCTGCCGCGCGTCCTCACGCGCGAGCGCCGCCAGGTCCCGCCCCTCGTCCAACCGCTCCAGCAGCAGGGTCCCGGTGTCCACGTCGTGCTCCAGCAGCCGTACGCACCCCTCCCCGGCCCACGCGCGCAGCGCGACCGGCTCCCCCACGCTCTCCTCGTCCACCGACACCAGCTTCAGCACGGCCCCACTCCCGTCGGCCCGCTCCACCGGCAGCACCAGCGCCGTCACCCCGTGCATCACCGGCCCGGTCCGCCGCAGCTCCCACTGCTCCAGAAAATGCGCGGCCCGCCCGGGCAACGCGGCGATGAACTCCCGCCCCGCGTCCCCGTTGTACGTGACCTGCGCCTCGACCAACCCATGAGGAATCTCGACCATGCGGTGACCGTAGCCCGGAGCCCGTGCCCCTGCGGGCGGCTCGGCAGTGCACGGCAGGTCCGAATCCACGCCGGGCGCTGCCCGGACCCGCGCCTCAATCGCCGACGGGGCTTGGTGGTGTGGGTCGGTGCCCCGCACGAGGGTCTCCTCGGCTCGCGCCAGGCGGCCGTGGTTCTGCCAGACGGCCTGGGTTGCGCGCTCGTCCTGCGGGGACCCTCCTGCGTGTCCCCGCCCCACGGCAGGGCTCCGACAGCGCGACTCCCGTCCCCCCTGTGGGCCTGCACGGCTGAGGGGTGGGGGGACGGGGCGGGGTGTCCCCGCAGGACGAGCGCGCAACCACCGCGCACAGCCGAGACAAACCCGCACGCGCCGAGCCGAGGAGACACCCCGCCCCGGCACCCCGCCCCGGCACCCCGCCCCGACACCTTGCCGACAGGCCCGCCACTTCCAGCCCCGCCACCCCCTGAGGCGCGGGCCCGCATCTTCAGCCCCGCCGGCGTTTGAGGCGCGGGTCCGGGCGGAGCCCGGCGTGGATCCGGCCGAGCCGCACACCGCCGAGCCGCCCGCAGGGCAACGGCGCGGGTCCGGGCAGAGCCCGGCAGACGGCGCGGCCGAGCCGCACACCGCCGAGCCGCCCGCAGGGCAACCGGCATGCGGCCACTCCCACCGCCCGGAACCACGACACCCCGTCCCTGGACACCCTTCCGGAACGAGGTGTACCAACTCCCCCATGACGATCAACGGCGGTATTTCCTTCTGGTACGCGTCCGAGCGAAGCGGCACCCCGGCCACCCCACCCCGCGCACCCCTCACCACCGACACCACGGCCGACGTCGTCATCGTCGGCGGCGGCTACACCGGCCTGTGGACCGCCTACTACCTCAAGCGCGCCGCCCCCGACCTCCGCATCACCGTCCTGGAACAGAAGTTCTGCGGCTACGGCGCCTCCGGCCGCAACGGCGGCTGGCTCTACAACGGCATCGCCGGCCGCGACCGCTACGCCGCCCTCCACGGTCCCGACGCCGCCCGCCGCCTCCAGCGGGCCATGACCGAGACCGTCACCGAGGTCATCGACGTCACCACCAAGGAAGGCATCGACGCCGACATCCACCGCGGCGGTGTCCTCGAAGTCGCCCGCACCCCCGCCCAACTCACCCGGCTGAAGGCCTTCCACGCCCACGAGGTCGCCTTCGGCGAGACCGACCGCGAACTCCACGACGCCCCCGCCACCCGCGCCCGCATCGACATCGCCGACGCCGTCGGCTCCAGCTGGAGCCCCCACGGCGCCCGCATCCACCCCCTGAAGCTGGTCAAGGGCCTGGCCGCCGCCGTCGAAGCCCTCGGGGTGGTCATCCACGAGTCCACCCCCGTCACCGAGATCGCCCCGCGCCGCGCCGTCACCCCGTACGGCACGGTCCGCGCCCCCTACGTACTGCGCTGCACCGAGGGCTTCACCGCCGCCCTCAAGGGCCAGAAGCGCTCATGGCTCCCCATGAACTCCTCGATGATCGTGACGGCCCCGCTCCCCGCCGAGACCTGGTCCCGGCTGGGCTGGTCGGACAGCACGCTCCTCGGCGACTTGGCCCACGCGTACATGTACGCCCAGCGCACCGCCGACGACCGCATCGCCATCGGCGGCCGCGGGGTCCCGTACCGCTTCGGCTCCCGCACCGACCACGACGGCCGCACCCAGCCGGCCACCGTCTCCGCCCTGACCACCCTCCTGACCTCCTTCTTCCCGCAGCTCGCGGGTACGGAGATCACCCATGCCTGGTCGGGCGTGCTCGGCGTGCCCCGCGACTGGTGCGCCACCGTCACCCTGGACCGCACCTCGGGCCTGGGCTGGGCGGGCGGCTACGTGGGCTCGGGCGTCGCCACCGCCAACCTCGCGGCCCGCACCCTGCGCGATCTGGTCCTCGGCGAATCCACCGAACTGACCACCCTGCCCTGGGTCAACCACCGCGTCCGCCGCTGGGAGCCGGAACCCTTCCGCTGGCTCGGCGTCCAGGCCCTCTACGCCGCCTACCGCGAGGCGGACCGCCACGAGACCACCACCCACCGCCCGACGACCACCCCCCTGGCCCGCCTGGCCGACCGCATCTCGGGCCGCCACTGATCAGACGGCCGAGGTCAGGCCCTCGATCGCCGTCCGGGCCCATTCCTGCGCCCCCACCGCCGTTCCGGCCACCACCCCGGTCGCCACCGGTGCCAGGACTCCCTTGAGCGCGGCCAGGGCGCGGCGCAGCCGCCCCTGGTCGGGCTCGCCCGTCCCGGCGACCTCCGCGAGGACGTCCTGGGCTGCGGCCTCGGCGTCCTCGCGGTCCCGGTCGGGCAGACCTGCCCCGGGCAGCTGCCGCAGCAGGTCGGCGACGAGAGCGGCGAGGGCGGCGACGGCCTCGGAGCCGGGCGCGGGCGCGGTGTTGTTCTGCTGGTTCTGGGTGACCGTGTCGTTGCCCCAGGCGAACTGGGCTCCGGAGACGGCGTCGTGGAAGACCGGACCGGACCGGTCGGCGTTCTGCTGCTGATCGCTCATGTGCGGGTACCGTCCTCGTTCGTCGTCTGGTTCAGGACGGCGTGGACGTTGTTCCACGCCAGCTGGACATCGTGGACCGGGCCGTTGAAGACCGGTCCGTCGTAGTGGTGGTGGACGACCGTCGGGCCCGGTTCGGTCCGGACGGCCTTTTCGAGCACCGGCAGCGACGTGCGCACCCCGGTCAGGTCGACGAGCCCGTTGTGCAGGACGCCCAGCTGCCCCGTCCCCGTCACGGAACAGTCCTCCAGCCGGCCTCCGGAGCGGTCGACGAAACTCGCGCCGCTCACCGCGCAGTCGGCGAGGGTGGCGCCGACGACCTCCAGCCGGGCCGCGTCCCTCGCGAAGACGCCCAGTCCGCCGCTGCCGGCCACGGTGAGGTTCCGCGCGACGGCCCGCGCGCTGCCGAAGGCGGACGCCCCGCAGGTGGTCACCGCCGCGGCCCGGCAATCGTCGAGGAGCAACTGGGTCTCCTCCCCGGCGCCGAAGGCCAGCGCCGCCCGCTCCACCGACACCCGGCGCAGCGTCACCCAGGTCTGTCCGAGAGCGGTCACCGCGGCCATGCCGATGTCACGCATCACGCCGTCGGTGACCTCGGCCTGCGTGCCGCCGTTTCCCTTGGTCTCCAGCCCGGACGGGCAGCGTTCCACCGTGACGTGCTCGAAGACGGCGGTGGCCTCGTCGTGGACCCGCAGTGCGGCACTGGTCAGGTCCCGGACCTCGATCCGGGTGAACCGGCCCCGGCCGCCGTCGGTCACGGCGACACCGACCTTGCCGTCCGCGATACGGCAGCCGTTGACCTCCGGGGCGCCGCCCCGGGTCACGTGTACCGCGACGTTGCCCGCCCCGGAGATCTCGCAGTCCTCGAACCGTCCGCGGCCCCCGTTGTTGACGTCGAGGCCGGTGTCACGGCAGCCGGTGAGCACACAGTCGCGCACCACCGGGTCGGCACCGCTCGCCACCGCGATCCCGAACCGCGCGTCGACGACCCGGGTGCGCTCCACGCGGCCCCGGGACTGCTCGACGTACGCGATGCCCTCCGCCTCCACGGATTCGACGAGGCAGTCGGTCACGGTCAGTTCCGCCCGCGCGCCCGCGAGGACCGCGGCCATCCCGGTGCGGGTCAGCACGCACCCCTCGATCCGGGCCTGCCCGCCAATGACGCGGACCCCGTGGATCCGGCTGCCCTCGATCCGGCTGCCGACAAGCGAGAGCCGGCCGCCGTCGATCACGGCGAGCGCGTTGTCCGCGGCGTCGGTGAACCGGCACCGCTCGACGAGCCCGCCGGCCCCCGCGAGCAGGACCCGGCCGTGCAGGACCGTACTGTCCCGCAGCGTCACCGAGGTGCCCGGCCGGGCGTGCACGGCGACGCCGTCGTGGGCCCGGATCTCGGTCCGCTCCAGCGTCAGCGTCCCCGCGTGGCAGCCCACCACGTCGGCGTCGCGGCCGACCAGTACGAGCCCCTGGACGACCACCGGCGCGAAGGAGTCCAGGACGGCGCCCCGGGGCCGCGCCACCACGACCGAGCCGGGCCCCCCGACCGCGACCAGCCTGACCTCGCCGCGGACGGTGAGCGTCTCCTCGTAGTGGCCGGGCTCGATCTCGATCAGTGCCGCCCGCCCGCGCCGGGCCGCCTCGGCGAGGGCGGAGCCGATGTCCCGGTGGGCGCGCCGGCCCCCGTGCGGTGAGACGACGTACCGCGCGACCATTCCCGCCTCCCCTGCCGGACAGCCCCCGAACGGTCAGAGGCCCTGCCGTCCGCTCGGACGACAGGGCCTCTGGTGTACTTCCTCGGAGCCCCCTGTCGGATTCGAACCGACGACCTACGCTTTACAAGAGCGTTGCTCTGGCCAGCTGAGCTAAGGAGGCGCAACCGCCCTCACTCTACACAGCGGCCCACATCGCGTTATGCGAAATTCGACACCTTCCCGGTGCTGACAGGAGCCGTCCGGGCGGGTAGCGTCGAGCGGAAGTTCCACCTAGTGGACTAGACCCATTCTTCCTTCCACTCGGATCGTCCGGCACGTTCCTGCCGGTAGAAGGGATTCATCACCATGGCTTCTGTCACTTTCGACAAGGCGACCCGGCTGTACCCCGGCGGCGACAAGCCCGCCGTCGACCAGCTCGAGCTGGAGATCCAGGACGGCGAGTTCCTCGTCCTCGTCGGCCCGTCCGGCTGCGGCAAGTCCACCTCGCTGCGCATGCTGGCCGGCCTGGAGGACGTCAACGGCGGCGCCATCCGCATCGGCGACCGCGACGTCACGCACCTGCCGCCCAAGGACCGGGACATCGCGATGGTGTTCCAGAACTACGCGCTCTACCCGCACATGTCCGTCGCCGACAACATGGGCTTCGCGCTCAAGATCGCCGGTGAGGACAAGGCCACCATCCGCAAGAAGGTGGAGGACGCGGCGAAGATGCTCGACCTCACCCAGTACCTCGACCGGAAGCCGAAGGCGCTCTCCGGCGGCCAGCGCCAGCGCGTCGCCATGGGCCGCGCCATCGTGCGCAAGCCGCAGGTGTTCCTCATGGACGAGCCGCTGTCGAACCTCGACGCCAAGCTCCGCGTCTCCACCCGCACGCAGATCGCGGCGCTCCAGCGCGACCTCGGCATCACCACGGTCTACGTCACCCACGACCAGGTCGAGGCCATGACGATGGGCGACCGCGTGGCCGTCCTGAAGGACGGGCTGCTCCAGCAGGTCGACACCCCGCGCAACATGTACGACCGCCCCGCGAACCTCTTCGTCGCCGGCTTCATCGGCTCGCCGGCCATGAACCTGGTCGAGGTCCCGATCACCGACGGCGGCGTGAAGTTCGGCGACAGCGTCGTCCCGGTGTCCCGCGAGGCGCTGTCCGCGGCGGCCGACGCGGGCGACCGCACCGTCACCGTCGGCGTCCGCCCGGAGCACTTCGACGTCGCCGAGACCGGCGGCCTGACCATCGTCGTGAACGTCGTCGAGGAACTCGGCGCCGACGGCTACGTCTACGGCTCCACGACCTCCGCCGAGGGCTCGCAGGACCTCGTCGTCCGCGTGGGCGGCCGCCAGGTCCCGGAGAAGGGCTCCAGCCTCCACGTGGTGCCGCGCGCGGACGAGATCCACGTCTTCTCGACCTCCTCCGGCGAGCGGCTGTCCGACTAGGTCGTCGGCCTGGCAGTTCCCGCAGGTTTCACAGTCGTTGGAGGGGCGTCCCGTCAAGGGGCGCCCCTCCTGCGTCCGTTGCCCGTCCGCCGCCCGTCCGGGAGCACTGCAGGAACCCCGGCAGACCGGGCCATTCGGCCCCAACCGTCAACCCTTAATTCGAAAAACCACGTCGAACCATCCCCCGACAGGGTGACTAAATGTCGCCAAATCTTCACCGAGCGCTACTCTCGCCCTCGTGACCCACACTGCCCGCCGTATCGGCCGTTCCCTCGCCCTGGTCCTGCCCGTCGTCCTGGTCCTGTCCGGGACCCTCGCGGTCACCATGGTCCCCTGGGCGGACACTTCGTCCTCCCAGGTCCTGACCGCCTCCGCCGAGGACGTCTCCGTCCCCGCGAAGCCGCGTGCCGCGCACGAGGTGCTGCGCGATCAGCTCGTCGGTGAGCTGCAGCAGGGCGGGCGGCCGGACGACGTGCTCACCCACCTCCAGCAGGAGGTGAACCGGCGGCCGTCGCTCGCCGAGCACTGCGTGGGGATCGCGCGGGCGCTGGGGCGGGCCGCCGTGGACGCGTACGGCCCGACGAAGGCCCAGTCGTTCGCCCGGCCCGTCTGCGACACCTCGTACGCCTCCGGCGTCGCCTCCATGGGCTGACGCGCGCCACCTCCCTACGCTGGCCGTCATGACCGACGACCACCGATCCGCTCCATCCGCTCCATCCGCTCCGCCCGCTCCCCCCGCAGCCGCGTTCCCCGCCGCCCCCACCCAGGCCGTCGTCCTGGCGGGCGGCCAGGGTTCGCGGCTGCGGCCGTACACGGACGACCGCCCGAAGCCGATGATCGAGATCCCGGGGACGGGGGTGCCGATCATCGGGCACCAGCTGGCCTGGCTGGCCTCCGAGGGGGTCACGGACGCCGTGGTCTCCTGCGGGCACCTGGCCGAGGTGCTCCAGGAGTGGCTCGCCGGGGCCCGGTTGCCGCTGCGCGTGACCACGGTGGTCGAGGAGGAGCCGCTGGGACGCGGCGGCGGTCTCAAGTACGCCGCCCGGCACCTCCCGCATCCCGACGGGGCCTGGTACGCGACCAACGGCGACATCTGGACCCGGTTCTCGCTCCGCGAGATGGCCGCCTTCCACGCCGAGCGCGGCGCGGTGGCCACGCTCGCGCTGGCGCGGCCGCGGATCCCGTGGGGGGTCGTGGAGACCAACGAGTTCGGACAGGTGCTGGACTTCATCGAGGCCCCGCCGTCGCCCTATCCGGTCAACGCCGGCGTGTACGTCTTCAGTCCCGAATTCGCCGCCTTGCTCCCGGACTTGGGGGACCACGAGCGCACGACGTTCCCGCGCCTGGCCCGTGAACGGCGCCTCGCGGGCTTCCCGCTGCCCCAGGGGGCCTACTGGCGGGCGATCGACACGGCGAAGGACCTCACCGAGGCCGCACGGGAGTTGGCGGCGCAGAAGGGCGTCTGAGGCCCTTCACGGACCGGCCGGCCCCCGTACGTACGCGGCTTCGCGCGCCCGGCACACGCACCGGGGCCCGGCACGCTCGCGCGTGCCGGGCCCCGGTTTCGCCGTGCCGGTGTCAGCCGATGAGCCCGCCGATCAGGCCCGGCTGCTTGGGGGCCGGAGCCCCGCCGCCCGTGCTGCTGCCCGCGGAGGAGGACGGCTGCTTCGGTGAGGTGGACTGGCGGGGGGTGCTGCGCGGGGTCTGCTGCTGCTTGCCGGTGGTGCCGCGCGTCGCGGCGGGCGACTCGGAGCGTGTCCCCGAGGTCCCCTTGGAGGGAGTGCCGGACGCGGTCTTCCCGGACTTGGCGGCGGGCTCGGTCGCGCCGGCCGAGGGCGAGGCGGCCTTGGTCGGCGGCTTCGTGGGCTGCTGCTGTCCGGGCTGCGGGCCGGCCGGTGCCTCCTGCGGCAGCGGACGGCCGGGCAGGTAGTTGCTGGGGGCCTCGCCCGGCCCGGGGACGGTGACGACGGTGGAGGAACGGACGGCGCCGCCGAGGAGCGAGCCGACGATCAGGGTGAGCCCGCACACGACGGTGGCCATGACGGCCCCGCGGCGCAGTACGCGCCGCCGCAGCCGCCAGATCTCGGAGCGCGGGCCGAGGGTGCGCCAGGCCTCGCCGGCCAGGCGTCCGTCGAGGGAGTAGACCGGGGCGCCGGCGATGATCAGCGGGCTCCAGGCGGCGAGGTAGATGATGTCGGGCGCGTCGTAGGCCGGGACGGTCTTCCAGCTCACCGTCATCAGCAGTGCGGCGGACAGCAGCGCCCCGAAGCAGGCGGCGAACCGCTGCCACAGGCCGAAGACCGTGAGCACACCGACGATGACCTGGAGGAAGGCCACGCTCAGGCCCGCGCCGACCGGGTGGGCGAGGGCGAAGTCCCGCAGCGGCTCGGCGAGGGCCCAGGGGTTCAGCGTGTGCAGCCAGGTGACCATGGAGCCGCGTTCGCCGCCGTCGAAGTAGACGGGGTCGCACAGCTTGCCCATGCCGGCGTAGATGGAGATGAAGCCGAGGAAGACGCGCAGCGGGAGCAGCACGACGCCGAGGTTCATCCGGCGGCCGGGGTAGTAGGAGGCCTGGCCGCGGGTGTCGGGTCCGGCCCGGCGGGAGTCGGCCCCGGGGCCGAAGCCGGGCGGCTCCTGGTGGTAGGGCAGGTCGCGTACGGCGGCCAGGGGGCGGGTCTCGGCGGGGTCCCCGTAGCTGCGCTGGCCGATGACGGTCGGCCTGGCGAGGGTGTCCTCGGCGAGGTCGTGGGCCAGGTCGACGCGGGGGATGACCTGGGTGGCGCCGCCGTCGTACTCGTCGTGTCCGCGGCCGGCCTCGCGGACGGCCTGGAGCAGTCCGCCCATGGCGGCGGCGTCGCCGGCGTCGGACTTGCCGCTCCAGACCACGGGGGCCCGGCGGCGGGTGGCCCCGGCGGCCGCCACCACGGCGCCACCCAGAACGGGTGCGCGGCCGGGGGCCTTCGCGGGCTTGGAACGCGCGCTCGGGCTCGGTGCGAGCCGCACGCGGAAGCTGGCGTGGTTGACGATGACCTGTGCGGGGTCGCACGGCACCTTGACCATGCTCAGCGCGGGCTGGTCGTCGAACCCTGACGTTCTGGTGTCCACACTCATCTAACCGAGTGATCAGTGCTTAGGACACTGCCTTGACGTCAGGGATGTGTCCGAGACCCGTCAAGATCAAGCCACCCCGCCCGAATCGGGCGGGGTGACACGCTCACGGGTCATATTCCGTGAGCCAAGTGGATCAGTTGCGCGAGGGATCCGCCGCGCGGAGATCCCTCGTGCGGGGATCAGATACGGCCGCGGTCGGCGCGGCGGCGGGCCGCCTCGTACAGGACCACACCGGCGGCGACACCGGCGTTGAGGGACTCGGCGCCACCCGGCATCGGGATGCGGACGAGGTAGTCGCAGTTCTCGCCGACGAGGCGGCCGAGGCCCTTGCCCTCGGAGCCGACGACGATGACGACCGGGCCCGCCAGCTCGGCCAGGTCGTTGACCGTGTGCGTGCCCTCGGCCGCGAGGCCGACGATGGTGATGCCGGCCTTCTTGTAGTCCTGGAGGGCGCGGGTCAGGTTGGTGACGCGCGAGACCGGGGTGCGGGCGGCCGTGCCGGCCGAGGTCTTCCAGGCGCCGGCGGTCATGCCGGCGGCGCGGCGCTCGGGGATGACCACGCCGTGGCCGCCGAAGGCGGAGACGGAACGGACGATCGCGCCGAGGTTGCGCGGGTCGGTGACGCCGTCGAGGGCGACGATCAGCGGGTCCTCGCCGTTGTCGTACGCGGCGGCGGTGAGGTCCTCCGGGTGCGCGTACTCGTACGGCGGGACCTGGAGGACCATGCCCTGGTGGTTGAGCCCGTTGGTCATGCGGTCGAGCTCGGGGCGCGGGGCTTCCATCAGGTTGATGTTGCCGCGCTCGGCGGCGAGCTGGAGTGCCTCGCGGACGCGCTCGTCGTTGTCGATGAACTGCTGGACGTAGAGCGTGGTGGCGGGAACGCCGTCGCGCAGCGCCTCGAAGACCGGGTTGCGGCCGACGACCATCTCGCTGGTGCCCTTGGGGCCGCCGCGGCGGGGGGCGGGGCGGCGCTTGGCGGCCTGGCGGGCCATGGCGTTGCTGATGCGGTTCGCCTTGTGCTTCTTGCGGTCCTCGGCCTTGGGCGTGGGGCCCTTGCCTTCCAGACCCTTGCGCCGCTGGCCACCGCTGCCGACCGTCGCGCCCTTCTTGTTGGACGTGCGGCGGTTCCTGCGCTGGCTGTTCCCGGCCATGACTTCTACCTGTTTTCGTTGGTGCTGCGGTATGTACGTATGAAGAGTGTGCCGCCCGGAGCTCCGGGCAGCACACCAAGCTCAGCTGCCTGGGCTCAGCGGGGGCCGAGCGTCCAGCGCGGACCCGTGGGGCTGTCCTCGATGACCAGCCCGGACTGCTGGAGCTGGTCGCGGATCGCGTCGGCGGTCGCCCAGTCCTTGCGGGCCCGGGCGGACTCGCGCTGCTCCAGGACGAGTCGCACGAGGGTGTCCACGGCGCCGTGGAGCTCCTCGCCGCGGTCGGAACCGTTCCCGCCGTCCCAGTGGGGGTCGAGCGGGTCCAGGCCGAGGACGCCCAGCATGGCCCGCACCTCGGACAGGCGCGCGATGGCCGCGTCCTTGTCGTCGGCGGCGAGCGCGCTGTTGCCCTGGCGGACGGTGGTGTGGACGATCGCGAGCGCCTGCGGGACACCCAGGTCGTCGTCCATGGCCTCGGCGAAGGCGGGCGGGACCTCGCCCGCCGGCTCGACGGGGCCGCCGGCCTTCTCGATGACGCGCTGGTAGAAGCCCTCGATCCGGGCGAAGGCCGACTCGGCCTCGCGCAGGGCCTCCTCGCTGTACTCGATCATCGACCGGTAGTGCGGGGTGCCGAGGTAGTAGCGCAGGACGATCGGGCGCCACTGCTTGACCATCTCGGAGACGAGGACGGAGTTGCCCAGCGACTTGGACATCTTCTCGCCGGACATGGTGACCCAGGCGTTGTGGACCCAGTACTTCGCGAACTCGTCGCCGAAGGCCTTGGCCTGGGCGATCTCGTTCTCGTGGTGCGGGAAGATCAGGTCGAGCCCGCCGCCGTGGATGTCGAAGGCCTCACCGAGGTACTTGTGCGCCATGGCGGAGCACTCCAGGTGCCAGCCGGGACGGCCGCGGCCCCACGGGGTCTCCCAGGAGGGCTCGCCGGGCTTGACGGACTTCCACATGGCGAAGTCGCGGGCGTCGCGCTTGCCCGTCTCGCCGGTGGACTCCGGCTGACGGATGTTGTCGAGCTCCTGGCGGGAGAGCGACAGGTAGTCGGCGTACGACTTCACGTCGAAGTAGACGTTGCCCTCGGACTCGTACGCGTGACCGCGCTCGATGAGCCCGCGCATCATCTCGATCATCTCCGGGACGTGCCCGGTGGCGCGCGGCTCGTAGGTGGGCGGGAGGCAGCCGAGGGCGCTGTAGCCGTCGTTGAAGGCGCGCTCGTTCTCGTAGCCGATGGACCACCACGGGCGGCGCTGCTCGGCGGCCTTCGTGATGATCTTGTCGTCGATGTCCGTGACGTTGCGGATGAAGGTGACCTCGTAGCCCCGGTACTCGAACCAGCGGCGCATCATGTCGAAGTTGAGGCCCGACCGGATGTGCCCGATGTGCGGGGCGGCCTGCACCGTGGCGCCACACAGGTAGATCGAGACACAGCCCGCGGTGAGCGGGGTGAAGTCGCGGATCTGCCGGGCGCTGGTGTCGTACAGGCGAATAGTCACGGCATCCAGGGTAGTGGCCCTGTAGCAGTGCCCCGCGACCCTTTCGGGACCCGGGGCACCTTTGTTGCCGAAGATGTACGGCCGCTACGAGGGATCAGGCCCGGTTCGTCCGGTACACGAGGGCCGTGGCGATCGCGGCGAGGCCTTCGGCGCGGCCGGTGAGCCCCAGCCCGTCGGTGGTGGTGCCGGACACGGAGACGGGGGCGCCGGCGGCGGCCGCGAGCGCCTTCTGTGCTTCTTCGCGCCGCTTGCCGATCTTCGGGCGTACACCGATCACCTGGATGGCGATGTTGCCGATCTCGAAGCCCTCGGCGCGGACGATACGGGCCGCCTCCGCCAGAAGGGTGACGCCGGCGGCGCCGGACCACTCGGGACGGGAGGTGCCGAAGTGCGCCCCGAGGTCACCTGCACCGGCGGCGGAGAAGAGCGCGTCGCAGGCGGCGTGGGCGGCGACGTCACCGTCGGAGTGCCCGGCGAGACCGTCCTCGCCCTCCCAGAGCAGGCCGGCGCACCACAGCTCGCGGCCGGTCTCGAAGGCGTGCACGTCGGTGCCGATGCCGACGAGCGGGATCAGCGGGGCGGTGTGCGCGGTCGGCTCAGTAGCCATCGTTGGCCCTCCTGCGGGCGAGTACGGCCTCTGCGAGGACCAGGTCGAGCGGGCGGGTGACCTTGAAGGCCTCTTCGTGGCCGGGGATCACCACGACGGTGACACCGAGCCGTTCCACCATTCCGGCGTCGTCGGTGGCGCCCTCGCCGTCGACGGCGATCGCGGCGTGCGCCTGCCGGAGGGTGGCGAGGTCGAAGCCCTGCGGGGTCTGCACGGCGCGCAGCCGGGCCCGCTCGGGCGTGCCGAGGACCGGCTCGGGCTCGCCGGGCCTGCCGGGCTCGACCTCCTTGACGGTGTCGGCCAGGGGCAGGGCGGGCACCACGGCGGGCGCTCCGTCGCGTACGGCCTCGATCACCGAGTCCACGGTGTCCACGGGGACGAGCGGGCGGGCCGCGTCGTGGATGAGTACGGAGGTGATGTCCGGGGGCAGCGCGTCCAGGCCGGCGCGGACGGACTCCTGGCGGGTCTCCCCGCCGGGGACGACCAGCAGCTCGGTGCGCTCGGGCAGCGTGTGCTCGCCCAGCAGCAGGCGCACCTCGGCGGCCTCGGCGGGCGGGGCGACGACCACCACGAGGGAGACCGCGCGGGAGCGGGCCATCGCGCGTACGGCGTGGATGAGCATCGGGGTGCCGCCTAGGGCCCGCAGAGCCTTGGGGGCACCGGGACCGAGGCGTACCCCCCGGCCGGCGGCCGGGATCACCGCGGCGGTGCGGTGGGGACGCGTTACGTCAGACATCAGTAGCTCCGAGCCAGGTTTGTGACTTCGGCCGACATGGGTATGGCCTGAAGGGTGCCGGGTGCGACGCCCCTCGCCCCTTCCGTGACGACCGGTCGAGCAGGCTGCCCGGGCCCGGCACGCCATCGAGATGGTGGCAGTGAGGCAGTAAGGCAAAAGGTACGGATACAGACATGCCGCAGCGCCCGGCAACAGGCCTCTCGTGGAGGAGAGACCTTGTCATCGGGCACCGCGGCAAGCTGCGCACCAAATGGTGCACGGATACTCGCGTCAGGACGCGAGCACCTCGTCGAGGAGGGCCTCGGCCTTGTCCTCGTTCGTGTTCTCAGCGAGCGCGAGCTCGCTCACCAGGATCTGGCGTGCCTTCGCGAGCATGCGCTTCTCACCCGCGGAAAGCCCGCGCTCACGCTCACGACGCCACAGGTCACGCACCACTTCGGCGACCTTGATGACATCGCCAGAAGCGAGCTTCTCCAGATTTGCCTTGTAGCGCCGGGACCAGTTCGTCGGCTCTTCTGCATACGGTGCACGAAGCACCTCGAAGACCCGGTCCAGCCCGTCCTGGCCGACTACGTCGCGAACGCCGACGAACTCCGCATTGTCCGCAGGCACACGAACCGTCAGGTCGCCCTGGGCGACCTTGAGCACCAAGTAGGTCTTGTCCACGCCTTTGATCTGACGAGTCTCAATGGCCTCGATCAGCGCGGCCCCGTGATGGGGATAGACCACGGTGTCGCCAACCTTGAACGTCATGTGACAGGTACCCCTTCCGTGGCTATCCAGGGTAACACGAGAACTGACTGTTATGAATGGCGTTTTCGCAGGTCAGGGCACATCTCGGGGCTTGACAACAGCGACACGAACGTGCTGCGGAGAGCTTCCGGAAGGGGGTATTCGCAGGTCGGGGGCGCTGCGCGGACCAGGCGAAAGGGCCACGCTACACCTGCCCGGCACCCCCATCAGGGTGACGTACGTCCCGTTTTGCCGGGTTCGGAGTCGAGAAACCGAACTACTCCGTCCGACTGGCGGCCGCCCTCACCGGGCGGGTTCCGGCCCAATCCCGAATTGATCACGAAGTGCGTTCGAGGGAATCCGAAAATTGATCAACAGGGGTCCGGCGCACGATATGCGAACGCCACAAGATCGGCGCGGTGAACGGCACCGCGGAATGCAAGATCGCGGGACGCTCCCGGGGCGGCGGCTGCGCTGCGGAGGGTCGGGTGCGGGGGCGGGGCGGCGGCTCGGTAACCTAAGCGCGCTGACACACCCTTAGAGCGGCTTTACCTCGGCCGTTCCGAGCGTCCACCCGCCCCTTCCGTTCGTCCAAGGAGTTGCCGCCGCCGTGAGCCGCAGCCTTCGACGCGGCGCCCTCGCCGCCACTGCCGTCGTGTTCTCGATCGCCTCGCTGGCCGCATGCGGTGCGGGCCAGGAAGCGCAGACCCTCCAGATCAAGCCGGACAACGCCGCCGCCGCCAAGGGCGAGATCGAGGTCCAGAACGCACTGGTGATCACCCAGGGCCAGAAGGGCGAGAAGGGCCCCGCGGTCGTCTCCGCGACGGTCTTCAACAACGGCACCAAGGCGGAGACCCTTGACGGCATCACCCTCCCGGGTGGCAAGGGCAAGGTCGCGCTGAAGCCGGCCGAAGGCTCCGGCAAGGTCACCGTGCCGGCCCTCGGCTACGTCGTGATCGGCGGCAAGGGCAACGCCTCTGCCGTGATCGAGGACGGCGCCGCGACCGTCCGGGACGGCGAGGTCCAGAAGGTCCTCTTCCAGCTGAGCAGCACGGGCGGCATCGAGCTGGAGGCCTTCGTGGTCCCGGCCACCGGCGCGTACGCGCCGTTCGGCCCGACCGCGGCCCCGGCCCCGGCCGCCACGCCTTCCGGCTCCCCCTCGGGCACGCCGTCGGGCTCCCCGTCCGGCTCCCCGTCGGCCGGGGCCACCGGCGCGGCCGCGGGCGCCACCCCGTCCGGGTCCGCCTCGGGCGGCGCCACCGGTACGCCGTCGGGTTCCCCCTCGCACAGCGCCGGCCACTGACGCGGCCCCCGCGTACGCATACGGGAAGGGCCCCCATCCGCATCAGCGGATGGGGGCCCTTCCCGTACGGCCTTCAGGGCCGGGTCCGGCTTACGGCTCGAACTTGTAGCCGAGGCCGCGCACCGTGACCAGGTAGCGCGGCGCGCCCGGGTCCGGCTCGATTTTGGCGCGCAGGCGCTTGACGTGGACGTCGAGGGTCTTGGTGTCACCGACGTAGTCGGCGCCCCAGACCCGGTCGATGAGCTGCATACGGGTCAGCACGCGGCCCGCGTTGCGCAGCAGCATCTCCAGCAGGTCGAACTCCTTCAGCGGGAGGTCCACCTTGCCGCCGGAGACGGTGACCACGTGGCGGTCGACGTCCATCCGTACGGGGCCGGCCTCCAGCGCCGCCGGGGTGACCTCCTCCGGTTCGCCCCGGCGGCGCAGGACCGCGCGGATGCGGGCGACCAGCTCGCGGGAGGAGAAGGGCTTCGTGACGTAGTCATCTGCTCCTATCTCCAGCCCGACGACCTTGTCGATCTCGCTGTCCTTGGCGGTCACCATGATCACGGGAACGTTGGAGCGGCCGCGCAGCTGCCGGCAGACCTCCGTGCCGGGCAGGCCGGGAAGCATCAGGTCGAGGAGGACGAGGTCGGCGCCGTTGCGCTCGAACTCGTCCAGCCCGTCGGGCCCGGTCGCGGCGATGGCGACCTCGAAGCCCTCCTTGCGGAGCATGTAGGACAGGGCGTCGCTGAAGGATTCCTCATCCTCGACGACGAGCACTCGGGTCACGGAAGGACCTCCGGGGCAGG
This sequence comes from Streptomyces sp. NPDC001549, assembly GCF_042894025.1. Lineage (NCBI taxonomy): Bacteria > Bacillati > Actinomycetota > Actinomycetes > Kitasatosporales > Streptomycetaceae > Streptomyces > Streptomyces sp. NPDC001549. The sequence goes on along the minus strand of NZ_JBIAVJ010000023.1, from coordinate 72,979 downwards.
AATGGCTGGAGCGGTTCTGGGTCAGGCAGGGGTCGGGTGGGTGCGGGGGGCCGCCGCCGGGGCCGGGGCGGCTGCTTCAGGGAGTCGCAGGGTGAACGTGGAACCCTGGCCCTCCGAGCTCCATACCGACACCTCCCCGCCGTGCGAGGCCGCCACGTGCTTCACGATCGCAAGGCCGAGGCCGGTTCCTCCCGTGGCTCGGGAGCGGGCCGGGTCCACGCGGTAGAAGCGCTCGAAGATGCGCTCGCGGTCCTTTTCCGGGATGCCGATGCCCTGGTCGGTCACGGCGATCTCGATCAAGTCTCCCCCAGGAGCCGTCACCCTGCGTCCGGCGATGCCGACGCGGGTGCGGGCGGGGCTGTAGTTGACGGCGTTCTCGACCAGATTTCCGAGGGCGGCCGCGAGCTGTCCGCGGTTGCCCCATACGCGCAGGTCGGCGGTGCCGCCCGCGGCCATGGTGATCTGCTTCGAGGACGCCGTGTGGCGGCAGCGGTCTATGGCCTCGGCGACCAGCGTGTCCACGCGTACGGGCTCGGCGTCCTCCAGCGGGTCGTCGTTCTGTACCCGGGAGAGGTCGATGAGCTCCTGCACGAGGTTGATCAGCCGGGTGGACTCGATCTGCATGCGGCCCGCGAAGCGGCTGACCGCCTCGGGGTCGTCCGCGGCATCCATGACCGCCTCGGACAGCAGGGAGATCGCTCCGACCGGGGTCTTCAGCTCGTGGGACACGTTGGCCACGAAGTCGCGGCGTACGGCCTCGATGCGGCGGGCCTCGGTGAGGTCCTCGACCAGGAGGAGCACCAGCCGGGAGCCGAGCGGGGCGACGCGCGCCGAGACCGCAAGGGCCTCTCCCCGGCCGGTACCGCGCCGGGGCAGGTCCAGCTCGACCTGGCGTATCTCCCCGTCACGGCGGGTGTCGCGGGCCATGTGGAGCATCGGCTCCACGGCGAGCTTGCCGCCGCGGACCAGGCCGAGGGCGTAGGCCGCCGAGCTGGCCTTGACCACCGCGTCGCCCTCGTCCAGTACGACCGCCGAGGAGCGCAGCACGGAGAGGACGGTGTCCACGCCGGGCGGCAGCACCGCGTTGAGGTCGGGGCGCATGGAGCTCCGGGTGGGGCGGGCCTGGTCGCGCTCGCTCCAGCGGAACGCCAGCATCGCGATCACACCGGTGCAAAGACCGGCGATCGCTGCAGCTGCGGCGACCGCCGCGTTCACGTCCATGGATCCAGGTTAAGCAGGCACGACGACACTTCCACAGCCGTTCGGGTGGCACCTCGAACAGTCGTCGCCCAGAGTTCACCCTGGCGACGGGGTTGATTCACTTGTGGTGCCGGAGTCGGACGCGTTTGCGGCTCACCGTGTCAACGTGGGGCCGCTGGCCGCCCCGGCCCGCCCACGGGCAGTACCGCAGTAGTAGGTCGAGAGAGGGACACGAGACATGCGCGACGCGTACCACGAGGAACTGGACTCGATCGGAGAAAGCCTGGTCGAGATGGCCCGGCTCGTCGGCTCCGCGATCGGGCGGGCCACGACGTCCATGCTCGACGCCGACCTGAAGCTCGCCGAGAGCGTCATCGCCGCCGACCAGAAGGTCGACGACCTCCAGCACGACCTGGAGGCCCGTGCCATCGCCCTGCTGGCCCGCCAGCAGCCGGTCGCCACCGACCTGCGCATCGTCGTGACCTCCCTGCGGATGAGCGCCGACCTGGAGCGCAGCGGTGACCTCGCCCAGCACGTGGCGAAGCTGGCCCGGCTGCGCTTCCCGGACCGGGCGGTGCCGCGGGACCTGCACGCCACCATCCTGGAGATGGGACAGCTGGCCCAGCGCCTGATGGCGAAGGCCGCCGAGGTGATCATCACGAAGGACGTCGACCTCGCCCTCCAGCTGGAGCAGGACGACGACGAGATGGACCAGCTGCACCGCACGCTGTTCCAGCACCTGATGGACGACCGCTGGAAGCACGGCATCGAGACGGCCGTGGACGTGACCCTGCTGGGCCGCTACTACGAGCGCTTCGCGGACCACGCGGTGTCGGTGGCCAAGCGCGTGGTCTACCTGGTGACGGGTGAGCACGCGGACGACCTCCAGCAGCCGACGCAGGTCGAGGGCGTCTGACACCGGCCTCGGAAGCGGGGAATCCGGAAGAAGGGCATCCGGACCGCGGGCCACGCCGAGCCCCAATGCGCCGTTGACGCGCCGGTACCGCTGGGCATGAATGAGGGCGAGGGCGGTCGTCGTACGAAGTCCCGTATGCCGCGGGGCACCGCCCCTGCGAGGAGGAACCATGCCCGATTCCCCCGTCCCCATCACCCCGGAGCAGGAGCAGCAGCCGCGGCCGGAGCCACTGCGGCTACCGCTGCTCGCGGCCTGCGGGTGCGGCTCCGGCTGCGGCTGCGGCTGCCAGTCCGGCGCCCCCTGCCAGTGCGGCGGCTGACCGCCTCCCACCGGCTGCACACGTACGTCGGGCCCCGTCCGAGTTCTCTCGGACGGGGCCTTTCGCATGCGTGCGCGCACGCGCGGAACCGTCACGTACACCTGCACGTCCTAGATCCTGAACGCGTTCGAATCGATCTTGGGGGCGGCGTGCCGCGAAAGACGCAGTGGATGATCGCCCTGGCGGTCCTCTTCGCGGCCGTGGTGGAGGTGCCCGCACTGGTCTGGTTCTGCGGGCTCCTCTACGCGCTCGACCACGCGGGCGAGACGGAGACGCGCGCCACGGGGTGCGGGAAGGCCATGACGGCGATCGGCTGGAAGCTGCCGCCCGGCGCGGAGCGCCAGGAGTGCTCCGAGATCGACGACCCGGCCTGGCCCAGCCAGTGGTCGGGAACGTTCCGCATGCCCCGGTCCGAGGTCCCGGCCTGGATCGAGTCCCGCCCCGCGGCGCGCTACGGGAACCGGCCGGCCGACGGCGCCGGCAACGGCGGCAACGGCGGCGGCGGCGGGGCGACCGGGGGCACGGACGGACTCCACCTCGCCCTCGGCTACCCGCGCTCGCCCAACTTCGGGAACGGCGGGATCGACAAGGTGACCGTCGAGGTCGTATGGGAGGGCCAGGACAGCGCCGCGGTCACGTTCAAGACCTTCGACGACTAGACGGCCCGGGCCGTCCCTCGTGTCAGGCGCCTATCTCAGGAGCCAGTTCCGGGTCAGCTCCATGACCTCCGCGCGCGTGCGACCACCGTGGTCGACGTGGATGAAGTGTTCGCCGATCCGCAGCGAGTAGGCCAGCAGGCAGCGGACCTCGACGTCGTCCTCGTCGGTGCAGATGGCGCGGAACAGCGAACGCAGGTACTCCATGCGCCGGTTGTCGGTACGCCGCAGCCGCTGCGCGACGTCCTCGTCGCGCCTGGCCCAGTCGCGGATCGCGAGGTCGGCCGTGGTGCCCCTGACCGGCCCGTCGGCCGATGAGGCGATCGCGAACAGCCGCTCCAGCCTGGCCCGGGCGTCTCCCCCGCCGCTCTCGACCTGCTCGATCACGGCCTCGGCCACCTCGTGCTCCCAGGTGTCGAGCATCTCGGTGAGCAGCGCGCCGCGGCTGCCGAAGTACCCGTAGAAGCCGCCCTTGCTGACGCCGAGCGCCTGCGCCAGCGCTTCGACGCGGACGGCCTCGGGGCCGCCGGCGGCGAGCGCCCGCAGCCCTTCCTCGATCCACTTTCCGCGCGGTGTGCGGGTCGCGCCCATGCTGTGCTCCTCCTCACACGGCCCCCATCTATACGGTGCCGTATAGATGAGTGCTAGCCTCGATCTATACGGCATCGTATAGATAAGGGGCCGACCGATGAGACTCCCCAAGACCGCGCACACCTCCCGCCCCTGGCGGGTCCACGAGATCGCCCGCGACTTCCAGGTCGAGGACGTGTGGGCGCTGCCGACCCCGGGCGGGCCCGACGACCTCGCACGCCTGGTGCGCCAGTTCGCGGGTGGCACGGGGGATCCCGTCCCCTCCCCCGTGGCGCGCGTACTCTTCGCGGTCCGCTGGAAGCTCGGCAAGCTGTTCGGCTGGGACGAGCCCGACGGCGGCGTCGGCACCCGGGTCCCGACCCTGCGCGACCGTCTGCCGGCCGACCTCCGCGAGGGCGAGCGGGGCCCCGACCTCCGGTCGGCCCCGTTCACCTCGGTCTTCCAGACCCACGACGAGTGGGTGGCGGAGAGCGCCAACCGGACCATGCACGGACTGCTGCACATCGGCTGGGTCCCGGACGGCGAGGGCGGCTACCGCGGCCAGATGACCGTCCTGGTGAAGCCGAACGGCCGCCTCGGCGCCCTCTACATGCTGGGCATCAAGCCCTTCCGGTACCTCGGGGTCTACCCGGCCCTGCTGCGCTCGATCGGCCGCGAATGGCGCGAGAACACCCCCACCGCCACCCCCTGACCCACAACCGCCCCCGCCCTCACCGGAGCCCCGCCCGCCGTTCCCCGGCGAGCGGGGGCTCTGCGCGCGGCGGGAAGGGGGCGGGTCCGGCCGGACGGGGGGTCGGGCGGGGCTGAACGGGGGACCGGTGGGGTGGGGCGGTAACCGGAGGGACGGGCGGGGCGTTCCCCGCGCATGAAGCTGAATCGAACGTCGCTCGTCGGCGCTCTCTCCGGCGCCGTCCTGCTCCTCGGCGGTGCGCCCGCCCAGGCCGCCGACAACCCGCTGCTCTCGCTCCTCGACAACCTCAACATCTCCGACATCTCGGAGGTCGTGCACGTGCCGGTCGAGCGCGTCCTGAACCCCAACGTCGTCCTGTCCAACGGCAACGTGGCCGCGCTCCAGGACGCGGCGGAGTCCCTCCTGGCCAAGCCCGCCGCACCGGCCGTCGCCCCGGCCGCGCCCGCCACGCCGGCCGCGCCGGCCGCGCCGGCCGCCCCCTGACCCCCCTCCACGCGGGAGGGCCGTTGCCCCGGCCACGGCGGCCGCCACGCCGCCGAGTCAGCACAAGGGCCCTGCCTGGAGTCTCCGGACAGGGCCCCGCTCCGCGCACGGGCTCCGGTCAGCCGCCGCACCGGCACGGCGCGCCCGACTGGCAGCCGCAGCCGCAGGCTGCGAGGAACTGAAGCCGAGTACCCCGGGCACTCCGACCCCGGGCCGACTCTGAAGGTGTACGCGCACCTGATGCCCAGCAGCCGGGACCGGGCCCGGAAGGCTCTCGGCGAGGCGCTCCGCCCGCAAGACCCGCCAGCCTGAGGGCCCAGAGTGGACCCAGGGTCTGAAAATGCCCCCCACCGGCGCCGTATGCGCAGATGGGAGGCATGATCACGAAACTTACTTCTTCTTGCCCTGGTTCTTGACGGCCTCGATGGCGGCCGCTGCCGCGTCCGGGTCGAGGTAGGTGCCGCCCGGGTTCAGGGGCTTGAAGTCGGCGTCCAGCTCGTAGACGAGCGGGATGCCGGTCGGGATGTTCAGGCCCGTGATGTCGGCGTCGGAGATGCCGTCCAGGTGCTTGACCAGACCGCGCAGGGAGTTGCCGTGCGCGGCGACCAGGACCGTGCGGCCGGCCAGCAGGTCCGGGACGATGCCGTCGTACCAGTACGGCAGCATGCGCTCGACGACGTCCTTGAGGCACTCCGTGCGCGGACGCAGCTCGTTCGGGATCGACGCGTAGCGCGGGTCCGCGGACTGCGAGAACTCCGTACCGTCTTCCAGGACCGGCGGCGGGGTGTCGTACGAGCGGCGCCACAGCATGAACTGCTCCTCGCCGAACTCCGCGAGGGTCTGCGCCTTGTCCTTGCCCTGGAGCGCACCGTAGTGGCGCTCGTTCAGGCGCCAGGAGCGGTGCACCGGGATCCAGTGGCGGTCGGCGGCCTCCAGCGCGAGCTGCGCCGTGCGGATGGCGCGCTTCTGGAGGGACGTGTGGAGCACGTCGGGCAGCAGGCCGGCGTCCTTGAGCAGCTCACCGCCCCGGACCGCCTCCTTCTCGCCCTTCTCGGTGAGGTTGACGTCCACCCAGCCGGTGAACAGGTTCTTCGCGTTCCAGTCGCTCTCGCCGTGGCGGAGGAGGATCAGCTTGTACGGTGCGTCGGCCATGCGTACGAGCCTAGTGGACGCCCGGGGGCGCTCGCGCGCGGTGCGGGGTCCGGCCGGATTGACGGTGCGCGTCAATCGAGTGGCGCCCGGAAGCCTGCCACTCGTAATGTGCACGCCGTACGAGTGATGCTTACACCGCCGGGGGGATCCCTTATGTCCGCTGCCCGTTTCGGACAGGCCGCCCGGGAGAGCGTCTCCGGGCTGCCCCGGGCCTTCTGGTGGCTCTGGACGAGCACCCTGGTGAACCGGCTCGGCGCCTTCGTCGCTACCTTCATGACCCTCTACCTGACCCTGGACCGGGGCTATTCGGCCTCCTTCGCCGGGCTCGTCGTCGCCCTCCACGGGCTCGGTGGTGTCGTCTCCTCGCTCGTCGCGGGGGTGATGACCGACCGGCTCGGGCGACGCCCCACCCTGCTGGCGGCCCAGGCCTCGACCGCGTTCTCGGTGGCGCTGCTCGGCTTCATGGAGCACCCGGCGGCGATCGCGGCCGTGGCCCTGCTGGTCGGCGTGACCTCGAACGCCTCCCGGCCGGCGGTCTCGGCGATGATGGCGGACATCGTCCGCCCCGAGGACCGCGTACGGGCCTTCGCGCTCAACTACTGGGCCATCAACCTCGGCTTCGCCGTCAGCGCGACGGCGGCGGGCGTGATCGCGGAGTACAGCTACCTGGCCGGCTTCCTGGGCGAGGCCGCCCTGACGCTGGTCTGCGCGGTGCTGGTCTTCCTCAAGCTGCCCGAGTCCCGGCCGGAACGGCCCGGGGGCGCGTCGGCCGCCGCCGGCGAGGAGCCCGCGATCGGGCTCGGGACGGTGCTGCGGGACGGCCGGTTCATGGGCGTGGTCGGGCTGTCGTTCCTGATCTCGCTGATCTTCACGCAGGGCTCGGTGGGCCTGCCGGTCGCGATGGGCGCCGCCGGGTTCTCCCCCGGGGACTACGGGCTGGTCGTCGCCGTGAACGGGGTGCTGATCGTGCTGCTGCAGATCCCGGTCACGGCGTTCATCGAGCGGCGCGACCCGCAGAAGCTGCTGGTGATCTCGGCGCTGCTGGCCGGGTACGGGTTCGCGCTGACGGCCTTCGCCGGACCGGTGTGGGCGTACGCGCTGACGGTGTGCGTGTGGACGCTGGCGGAGATCGTGAACTCGCCGACCCAGATGGGCCTGGTCGTACGGCTGTCGCCGGTGCACGGGCGCGGCCGCTACCAGGGGGTCTACAACCTGTCCTGGGCGGTGGCCTCGCTGGTGGCGCCGCTCATGGCGGGCCTGCTGATCGACCGGTACGGGGCCGACTGGCTCTGGGGGGCCACGGGCGTGCTGGGCACGGTGGCGGCGGCCGGCTACTGGCTGCTGATGCGGGGGCTCTCCGAGGACGATGCGGGTACGGGCGGTACGGCCGTGGCCGGTGGTGCCGGCGCGGCGATGTCCAAGCCGGTTCCGGCCGACGTCGAGGCTTAGCGCGGCCTGCGCCGCTGCTGGGGCTCCGCCCCGGACCCCGCGCCTCCAACGCCGGCGAGGCGATACTCCACCCGTTACGACGGCTGCGTGAGGTGCTTGAACGCGTCGAGGTTGAAGGTCGGCTCGCCGCGCGAGACCCGCCACTCGTACTCGCGCCGGATCGCGCTCGCGAAGCCCAGCTCCAGCAGGGTGTTGAAGGAGCCGTCCGCCGCCTCCAGGACCGTGCCGAGCAGCCGGTCCAGCTCCTCCGGGTCGACGACCGAGAGCGGGAGCCGGGCCGTCAGGTAGATGTCGCCGAGGCGGTCCACCGCGTACGCCATGCCGTACAGCTTGAGGTTGCGCTCCAGCAGCCAGCGGTGGACGCCCGCCTCGTTCTCGTCGGGGTGCCGGATCACGAAGGCGTTGACCGACAGCGAGTGCCGGCCGACCTTGAGCGAGCAGGTGGTGCTCAGTTTGCGGGTGCCGGGGAGCTGGACGACGTAGGACCCCGGCTCGGGGCTCTCCCAGCTCAGCTCCGCGCCGGTGAGCGCGCTCTCGATGATCTCGGCGGTGTCAGCCATGGTGGGAGCGTACGCGACGGCGATGATCATGCATGGCCGCGGTGTAGACGTCGGCCGTGCCGCCCGCCGCGGTGTCCCAGCCGAAGAACTGCGCGTGCCGCGCCGCCTGGGTGCCCAACCGGTCCGCGAGCGCCGGCTCGTCCACGAAGCGCCGCAGCTCCCGTGCGTAGTCCACCGGGTCGTGCCCGGGTACGAGGATCCCCGTGACCCCGTCGTTGACGGCGACGGGCAGCCCGCCGACCTCGGCGGCGAGCACCGGCGTGCCGGCGGCCTGCGCCTCTATGGCGACGAGCCCGAAGGACTCGCTGTAGGAGGGCATGACCAGCACGGACGCGGCCCGGAACCAGTCCGCGAGGCCGTCCTGCGCGACCGGCGGGTGGAAGTGCACGAGGTCGGCGATGCCGAGCGTCGCGGCGAGCTTCTGCAGGCCTTCCGGCTTGGCGAGGCCGCTGCCGCTGGGCCCGCCGACGACGGGGACGAAGAGGCGGCGGCGCAGCGAGGGGTCCTGGTCGACCATGACGGCGACGGCGCGCAGCAGGATGTCGGGGGCCTTCAGCGGCTGGATCCGCCCGGCGAAGAGGGGGATGACGGCGTCCCGCGGGAGGCCGAGGCGGGCGCGTGCGGCGGCCCGGCCGTCGCCGACGGTGAACCGGTCGAGGTTGACTCCGGGGTGGACGACGGCCACCTTGGCGGGGTCGGCCTCGTAGTGCCGGACGAGCTCGTCGGCCTCCTCGGCGGTGTTCGCGATGAGCCGGTCGGCGGCGGACACGATCTGGGTCTCGCCTATGACGCGGGCGGCGGGCTCGGGCGTGTCCCCCTCGGCCAGCGCCGCGTTCTTGACCTTCGCCATGGTGTGCATGGCGTGCACGAGCGGGACGCCCCAGCGTTCGGCGGCGAGCCAGCCCACGTGGCCGGAAAGCCAGTAGTGGGAGTGGACGAGGTCGTAGTAGCCGGGGCGGTGGCCGGCCCAGGCCTGCATGACGCCGTGGGTGAAGGCGCACAGCTGGGCCGGGAGCTCCTCCTTGGCGAGGCCTTCGTAGGGGCCCGCGTCCACGTGCCGGACGAGGACCCCGGGGGCCAGGTCGACCACGGGCGGCAGCCCGCCGGTGGTGGCCCGGGTGAAGATCTCGACCTCGATGTTGATCGCGGCGAGCCGCTTGGCCAGCTCGACGATGTAGACGTTCATGCCGCCGGCGTCGCCGGTACCGGGCTGGTGCAGCGGTGAGGTGTGCACGCTGAGCATGGCCACGCGGCGCGGCTTGCGGTGGTGGCCGACGGCCGGAAGGCGCAGGCGGGGCGGCTCGTGGCGGGTGGCACGGGCGGCGGCGAGGCGGCCACTGAGGCGGGACACGTACTGGCTCAAAGGACCAGTCCTCTCGGCTCGGACGGCGCCCGCACGACGCTCGGACGGCATGACGGACCGCATGCCGGACGGCATGACGGCGAGGGCGCGGAAGACGCCCTGCAAGGAGTGCAACCCGGATGGCCGTCCCGCGCATTCCGGGGTGTCCGGTTTTCCTGGAGGTTTCCTCGTATTCAGTGCTGCGTCGGGGGGTTTTCACGGTGCGCGGGCCCTCCGCTTACCCTCGGCTCATGGCCTCCCGCAGTACCCCGCCCTCCAGCCGCGCGCCCGGCCGCCCTGTGGGCTCGGTGACGCGCGGGACGACCAATCCGAACCGGTTGCGCCGGATGGACCGCTGGATCGCGGCCACCCACGGGGCCGCGCTGCGGCGCGCGGAGGCGCCGGTCGCGGTGGACCTGGGCTACGGGGCCGCGCCCTGGACGGCGGTCGAGCTGCTGGCGCGGCTGCGGGACGCGGCGCCGCGGGTGCGGGTGGTCGGCATCGAGATCGAACCGGCGCGGGTGGCGGGGGCGAAGCCGTACGAGCGGGAGGGGCTGAGCTTCCGGCACGGCGGTTTCGAGGTGCCGCTGGACGGCGGGGCCCGCCCGGCACTGATCCGCGCGGCGAACGTATTGCGCCAATATGACGAGGAGCAGGTCGCCGAGGTCTGGGCGCGGCTGTGCGGGCGGCTGGCCCCGGACGGGCTGCTGGTGGAGGGGACCTGCGACGAGATCGGGCGGCGGCACGTGTGGGTGGCGCTGGGCCCGGAGGGGGCGCGCACGGTGACGTTCGCGACCCGGCTGGGCTCCCTGGAGCGCCCCTCGGACCTGGCGGAACGGCTGCCGAAGGCGCTGATCCACCGGAACGTGCCGGGCGAGCCGGTGCACGCGTTCCTGCGCGACTTCGACCGGGCGTGGGCGGCGGCGGCTCCGTACGCCTCGTACGGGGCGCGGCAGCGCTGGATCCGGACGGCGCGGGCGCTGGCCGGCGACTGGCCGCTGGTGGACGGGCCGCGGCGGTGGCGGCAGGGGGAACTGACGCTGCCCTGGGAGGCGTTGCGCCCGGTGGGGTGAATGCGGTGCGCGGGGGAACCGGGTGTGGGGGTGGTCCGTTGAACCGTGCGGGGCCAGGAATGGCGTCCGTTGGAGCGGACAAGATCGGATCGCCCTCCACAAGGGTGTTGGAATTCATCGACTCGTGGCACCATCCCGATGGCAGTGCGAAGTTACTGATGAATAGTCAGATCTGATACGGGGTCTGACTCGGGTGCCTGGGGGGACCATGGGAGCCGCAAGGCAACGGCGAGGCGCAAGCTCTCTCGTGCTGCTGTGCACGATGGCGATACTGACGGTGCCGGGCCTCGCGACGGGCATGGCGTACGCGGCTCCGGCGGCGCCGGCGAGCCCGGCGGCTCCGGCCGCGCCCGTCCCCGAACCGGGCGGCAAGTCCCTGGAACAGGTCCGCAAGGAGATCGAGGAGCTGTACCGGCAGGCGGGCACCGCCACGGACGCCTACAACCTCGCCGAGGCCGAGACCAAGGCCCAGTCGGACAAGATCGTCGAGATCGCCAAGCTCGTCGTCGCCGGCAAGGAGAGGATCACCACTCTGAAGAACCGGGCGGGTGCCGCCGCCCGCGCCCAGTACCGCACGGGCGGAATGCCGCCGGGCGCCCAGCTGGCGCTGAGCGACGACCCGAACCACTACCTCGACGGGGCGGGCCGGCTGCGCCAGGGCGAGAAGGCCACCTCGGGCATGCTCTCCGAACTCGACCGGACCCAGGCCGACTTGCAGCGCTACGCCCAGGAGGCGAGCGAGCGCTGGACCACCCTGGAGGCCAACCGGGTCAAGTCGGAGGAGTCCAAGAAGCAGATCGAGGAGAAGATCAAGGCCGCGGAGGAGCTGGAGAGCAAGCTGGAGGCCGAGGAGAAGGCCCGGCTGATCCAGCTGGAGCAGGAAGCCCAGTACAAGGCGCAGACGGCATGGCTGTCGACGGGCGCGATGAAGGACGTCACCGGCACGGCCACGGATGCGGGCAAGCGGGCCGTGCAGTTCGCCACCGCCCAGATGGGCAAGCCGTACAAATGGGGCGCCGTGGGTCCGGGGTCCTTCGACTGCTCCGGGCTGACCTCCCAGGCCTGGCTGGCGGCGGGCCGGGGCATCCCGCGCACCTCGCAGGAGCAGCTGCGGCTGCTGCCGAAGGTCGCGGTGAAGGACATGCGCCCGGGCGACCTGATCATCTACTTCGACGACGCCAGCCACGTCGGCATGTACGTCGGCGACGGCGCGATGGTCCACGCCCCGCGCCCCGGCCGGAACATCACGATGGCGGGCGCGGGCTCGATGCCGATCAAGGCAGTGGTCCGCCCCGACGCGTAGCCCCTGCGGGGCCGCTCGGCGATACGGGTGCGGCGGTGCCGGGGCGCGGCCCCGGACCCGCCGCCGGGCACGGCCCCTCGCCTTCGGCCCGTCCGAGGCCGCGGGCGGCGAATCGGAATCTTCGGCCCGTCCCGCGTACGAGGACCGGCGTACGAGGGCCCGCGAACGAGGACCCGGGTCCGGGGCGGAGCGCCGGCCAGGGTCCGCCCGTCCGGCGGATCGGGTGACGCAGGCAACCCGGCGGGGCTCGGACACGTCTCGCTGGACGGGACGGAACACGGCCCCGCCGTGACCTTTGTCATCCAGTGAGGCCGATTTTCCCCCGCGATAACCGCATATGCCGGAGGCCCTCACCGACAACGGCATTCCATTCGCCGGGCCGGGACCGCTAGGGTCTGCCGGACGAGCGCACCCTCGGGGGGAGGGAAGGAACCGGAGACGATGCCCGTACCCGTACCGCGGCAGAGGGACACCTCGGCCACGGAGAGCGGTCAGGCCGTTCTGCACACCGCCGCCCCGGCCGTAGCCGCCACGGGCGTCGCGCAAGCGACCCCTCACACGACCCCGCTGACCCTCCTGGTCATCGAGGACGACCCGGCAGGCGGCCTCACCGTCCCCGAGATCCTCGACGTGGACGGCCACCGCATCCGGCTCCGCACCGCCCGCAACCTCACCGAGGCCGAGCGGCTGCTCACGCCCGACGTGCACTGCATCCTCCTCGACCTCTCCCTCCCGGACGCCAGCGCCCGTACGCCGGGAGCTGCGGCCAACGGCTCGGCCACCGCACCGGCCAACGGGACCGGGGCCGGGACCGCCACCGCCACCGGCACCACCACCGCCGTGGACCAGCTGGTCGCCCTCCGCCAGGTGCTGCGCATCGCCCCGCGCCATGCCGTCCTCGTCCTCACCGGCGAGGACGACGCCGAGCGCGCCGCCGAGGCCGTCCGGGTCGGCGCCCAGGACTTCCTCTTCCGGGACGAGCTGGACGGCCGGCTGCTGAGCCGCGCCATCCGCTACGCCGTGGAGAGAAAACGGGCGGACATCGCCCAGTACAAGCTCGCAGAATCGAAACTGCGCGCCCAGGAGAACGCCCGGCTGGAACGCGGCCTGCTCCCCACGCCCCTCCTGGACGGCTCCGACCTCCGCTTCGCCGCCCGCTATCGCCCCGGCCGCAGCCGGGCCCTGCTCGGCGGTGACTTCTACGACACCGTCCGCACCCCCGACGGCACCGTCCACGCCATGATCGGCGACGTCTGCGGCCACGGCCCCGACGAGGCCGCGCTCGGCGTCGAGCTCCGCATCGCCTGGCGCGCCCTGACCCTGGCCGGCCTCTGCGGCGACGACCTGCTGTCCACCCTCCAGGAGGTCCTGGAGGTGGAGCGGCCGTGTGAGGAGATCTTCGCGACGCTGTGCACGGTCGACATCGCCCCGGACGGACGCCGCGCCGGTCTGTGCCTGGCCGGCCATCCGGCCCCGCTGATCTCCCGGCCGGGCCGCCGCGCGCGGCTGCTCCCGTACGAGAACAGCGGCCCGGCCCTCGGGCTGCTGCCCCGGGCCCGCTGGCCGCGCCGACAGGTGGAGCTCGGCGGCACCTGGAGTCTGATGCTCTACACCGATGGCCTGATCGAGGGCCACATCGGCGAGGGCAAGGAACGTCTGGGCCAGGACGGCATGGTCGACATGATCAACCGCCACCTGGACCGCGGTCTGAGCGGTGAGGGCCTGCTGGAGGCCTCCGTCACCGAGGCCCGCCGGCTCAACGGCGGCGAGCTGACCGACGACGTGGCCGTGGTCCTGCTCTCCCGCGCCGAGGGCTGAGCCCGCCGCGCTCCGGCGCCGCCACGGCTCCGGCCAGGGCTACGGCTACGGCCAGAGCTACGGCTCCGGCCAGGGCTCCGGCTACGGCTACGGCTACGGCTACGGCCGCAGCGCGCCTACCGTCCGCCGTTGTAGGGCCCGTACGGCCCGTCGCTGCTGCTGCCGCCGCGCCGGCCGCCACCGCCCGAGACCTGCTTGAGGGCCGGGCGTACGTCGACGAAGAACACGATGGTCGCGACGAGACCGGCGATCTGCAGGAACAGCATCCCCAGGAAGAAGTCCACGGCCACGGTGACGCCGAGGATGACCAGCCAGAAGGTCTTGCTCTGCTTGTCGGCCGCCCGGTACGCGTCCTCCCGCGCCACCAGGGCGAACACGAAGGCCACGACGGCGAGCACCAGCATGACGAGCCCGAGGAACGGGATCACGCCTCGATCGAACCCTTCCATCAACATCGCTTCGACCGCCTTCTCAGCTTCTGCTTCGCACTTCCGATGTCGCCCGACTCCACGCTACCGGCACAGGCCCCTTCATGAACCACAACGGGCCGGGCACCTGAAGGGTGCCCGGCCCGCCGTCGCTCATGCGGCTGCGCTTCAGCTCGCGTCGTCCGCCGTGACCACGGCCTTCTTGGCCGTGGTCTTGCGCGCGGGGGTCTTCTTCGCGACGGGCTTCTCCTCGCCGGCGGCCGCGGCCACCGGCTCCGAGGCCGGCTCGGCCGCCGGCTCCGCCTCGGGCTCGACGGCCACGGCGATGTCGACGATCTCGGCGGAGAACTCGCCCCGCCAGTTCCGCACGGCCTGCTCGCCGTGCACGGCGACCTTGTCGTACGTCTCCTTGGCGCGCACCGCGTACTCGGCGGCCACGCCGACACCGCGCAGCGCCAGGTCCTGGGCGGTCTCCCCGAGCTTCTTCGGGTCGATCGCGCCGAGCACCTCGGCGAACTTGGCGGTGACCGCATCCTGCACAGCCTTCGGGTCCGTGTTCTTCACGGCCTCGATGCGCGCGGGAGCCTCGGCGCGCAGCTGCTCGATCAGGTCGGGCACCTTCTTGGCCTGCTGCACGGCCAGGTCGGCGGTGCCGGCGGCGAAGTAGAGGGGAGTGGGGTCGGTGAGGGTCTTCTTCAGGTCATCGGCGATGGCCATGTGCTGGTCCTCCCGGATCAACTTCAGTTCGTCTTCGACGGCATCTCGTCGGAGGGCGCATCGAGCGCGTTCTCCTTGCGGAACGACTCGTAGATCTGGAGCAGCACCTGCTTCTGCCGCTCGTTGATCGACGGGTCGGCGAGTATGACGGCTCGCGTCTCCACCTCGTCCGGGTCCCGCTCATCCAGGATCCCGGCCTGCACGTACAGCGTCTCCGCGGAGATCCGCAGCGCCTTGGCCAGCTGCTGCAGGATGTCCGCGCTCGGCTTGCGCAGCCCGCGCTCGATCTGGCTCAGGTACGGATTCGACACCCCCGCCTGCTCGGCCAGCTGCCGCAGCGAAAGCTGAGCCTGCCGACGCTGCTCACGGAGGTACTCGCCGAGATTTCCGACGTTGAGCGATGCCATGCTCAGATCCTGCCCGACCTTGCTAACTATTGCAAGCGCATCGCTAGCAACATCTCCCACCCGGCGAGTTCCGCTCAGTGTGACTGCTCGCGATAGCTGTCACCTCGCAGCTGCCGGACGACAGACGGATGGGCTCTGGCACAACTTCTGTGGACCCATGGCAGTGGTCTCCGGCTTCCCGGATAAAGATTCGTCCGCAGCGAACGGTGTCTCTACCCTGAGTCGCAGCGGGAGCGCGCGCATTCCCGCAGGTTGCAGTGCCGTGGCAGAGCGGCCCATTGCGATCGACGTGGGCGAGGTCCCTCCCACGGCGACGGACGGAGACGGAGCGGACCTGCTCCCATCTGTCCGCGGGTTCGAATCCCGTCGGCACTGCAGCCGACCTGGACTTGGTCCAGCGCACGGACCTGCCGCATCGCGCCAGGTCCACAGAAGTTGTGCCAGAGCCGACGGATGTCAGTGGCTGACGACAGGAGGTGTCAGTGGTCGGCGACATGAGGTGTGTCAGCAGGGATTGACGTCGCCGGTGTCGATGGCGCGGAGGCTGTAGTGGACTTCGCCGGCCGGGACGGTGTCGCCGTCGGTGGTGACGGTGAGGAGTCCGGCGTTCTCTCTGTCCGGTGCGGCACGGGCAGCCGCTCATAGGATCGGCAAATGATCAGACGACCACCGCCGCCTCCCCCCTCCGTGTCCTTCGACGTGCCCGACGGACACGGCGTCATCGAAGTGACAGGCGACGAGGGTGGCAGCCTGCTCCTGATGGCCGGCGATCCGGTGTTTCTGGAAGCCAACGACGGTTGCGGAAGCGTGGGCTGGCTGGCAGCCCGTGCGGGCACGGGCGGCCCCGGGCTCTGCGAGGTCAAGTACCTCACCGAGTGGCTCAGCGCCCCCGGCCTCGTGCCCGATCCGCGCACCGGCCAGGCCGAGCCACCGGATCCGGAATGTCTGCGCCCGCTGCTGTCGCTGCTCGCCTCCGGGCGGTACGTGATGACGGCCGCGGTCGCTCCGCACCACCTGCGGGTGGTCCACCCGCGCGCCCTCCAGGTCCACGGCTGGTACGCCGACGAGGAGCTCGCGCTGGTGACCACCGGCGCGTGGCCGCCCCACGACCACAGGGCGGTGCGCCGCTACCGCGACCACATCCGCGCCGGCGGCGACCTGCCGGCGCTGGTCGTGCTGTTCCCTACCGCCGAAAGCCGGGTGGGTTACCTCCTCGACGGGCACCACAAGCTCGCCGCGTACGAGCAGGCGGGGGCCCCGCCGATGGTCATCAGGCTGACCCCCCAAGTGCCCCGCCCCTTCCGGCGCGACGACCTCGACCGGGCCTGGGCGGCATTCTCCGACAGCGCGCCCCGGGATCAGGACGCCGCGCTGGGCAGGGTCTTCTCTGACATGCGGGCGGAATCCGTCTGAGTCGGCAGCGCCCCTGTCCTCACATTGTCCGAGCTACTGACATTTCCGCTGCCGCCCACCACTGACGTTCCCGGGCCGCCCGACAGCAGCGCGAACTGTCACCGCCCGGACGCTCGCGTCGGTCGAGGACCACCGGCGCCTGTACGACGATCCAGGTCACCGACTCGCGCGTACGTCGGTGTGGTGACAACTACCGCCGCGAGTCACACTCAGTCGTTGAAGTGGAGCTCGGGCCGGGTCCAGAGGGTGAGGTCGCTGCTGGTGGCGACCGCCAGCGTCAGGCCGGAGGGAGAGAACCCGGCTGCGCGGAGTTCCGAGTACTCGGAGTGGAAGACGTGCCACCACGTCCCTCCCGCCGGGCCTTTGTGGGACCCGCCGTCGGCGGAGAGGATGACGCGGTCGTGGGGCCACTCGGGGCGGACGACGCCGAGGGTCCAGCCGTCCGGTGTGGTGCTGTGCAGGCCGCCGCCGAAGAGCCCGGCAATGCGCACCGGCGTGTCCTCGATCGGGCCGAGCCCGGGGCAGGCGAGGTCCGGGTGGGCGTCGGGGGTGCTCGTTTCGGGGTCGGGATCCCGGTCGCGGGCGATCTTCTCGCCGGTGACCGCGTCGAAGAGTCCATGGCCGTCACCGGACACGACCATGACGAGGTCGTGCCCGCTGTCGGGATCGACGGCGAAGCCAATGCCGAGCAGCCCCCCGATGGGGGTCCTGCGGTCCAGCACCGGCTGCCACGGCTCCGGAGCCGGCATGACGCGGGCGGCGATGTAGCGCTCACGCAGCTTCTGCTGGTACTCGGTGATCAACTCGTCTCCTCCGGGCTGTCGGTGTCGGGGTCAAGACCACGAACGATCTCGCGGAACGGCGTACCAGTGGCGGTGCACGAGCGGCTCGACACACAGCACCGCGGCGCCCGCCACCACGCCCACCAGGAGCGCGGGCACACCCCCGCGTACGAGGCGCCGGCACAGGCGGCGGTCACCACCAGCGGCCGCAGCAGTTCCTCGCTGAGCCGCTGCAGTTCGGTGCGCACGCCGATCATGAGCCGGTCCACGGCGAGCGGGTCCAGCACGTCGTGCCGGTCGGCGGGCAGCGCGGCGACGATGCGTGCGGCGCGCCGGTCCCCGGCCTCACGGAGCCGGCGCACCACCCCACCCCGGCGCACGGGCAGGCGCGCTCCGCTGCGCGGGTCCGTGGCGGTGATGAGGTCGGATATTTCGAGGTGAGGCACGGTCGAGACCCTAATCGCTGCCCCGTCCCCGCCCCCGTCCCCGCCCCCGCCGCGGCAATACTCGGTGGATCCGGTCGGGCGGCCGCCACAGGATGGGGCGCATGAGTCTGCCGACCGTCCCGCCCGTGCCGCACCGGGTGGAGTTCCTGCGCCACCCCCACCCCGACTTCCCGCACCTCACCGCCTGGGGCATCCGCATCGACGGCACCGACCTGCGCGTCCTCGTCGCGGAGGCGACGCGCGCGCTCTGGAGCCGGGAGCTCGACGAGGACGACGACACCCCGCAGGAGCGCGACGAGTTCCTGCTGCGCCAGCACGCCCCGCTGCACGTGGACGACGACGCCGACGGCGCCCGTGCCCGGGCCCACTTCCTGGGCGAGGCGCCACCGGAGCTCCGCGACCACCACACCGGCGCCCTGTGCCTTCTGAGCTGCTCCTGCGGGATCGACGCCTGCTGGCCCCTGCTCGCCATGGTCCGTGTGACGGAGAGCGAGGTCACCTGGTCCGGCTTCTACCAGATCCACCGGCCGGAGTGGGGCGAACTGCCCCTGGGCCCGTACGTCTTCCCGCGCCCCGCCTACGACGAGGCCCTGGCCGCACCGGTCCCGCTCGCCCGGGACCCGCTCGCCCCGCTGCTCGGGGCGGGGTAGCCCAAGACACCCCCTACGGGACCGAGAGCCGTACCTCCGGCAGGTGGCCGGTCGGGGATCCGGCCCGCGGCGGGTTCACTCCGGGGTGCGGGCCCCCGCGAAGGCCCGCCTGGCCGCGTCAGGCCGTACCGATGACCACCGTCGCGTACAGCTCCTCCGAGGTCACCGCCCGGACCGCGAGGCCCGCCGAGGTCAGGGCCGAGGCCGTCGACGGGCACTGGCGGGCGCTCGTCTCGATCAGCAGGTGGCCGCCCGGGGCCAGCCAGGGCAGAGCCCCCGCCGCCACCCGGCGGTGGATGTCCAGGCCGTCGGCCCCGCCGTCCAGGGAGACCAGCGGCTCGTGGTCCCGCGCCTCCGACGGCATGAGGACGATCTCCTCCGTCGGCACGTACGGGGCGTTGACCACCAGCACGTCCACCCGGCCGCGCAGCGAGGACGGGAGCGCCGCGTACAGGTCGCCCTCCCACACCTGCCCGCCGTACGGGGCCACGTTGCGCCGCGCGTACTCCAGTGCCGCCGGGTCGATGTCCGCCGCGTGCAGCTCCACGCCGCCCGGCAGTTGCGCGGCCACCGCCGCGCCCAGGGCGCCGACCCCGCAGCACAGGTCCAGCACCACCGCGCCGGGCCGGGCCAGTGCCACCGCCTCCCGCACCAGGAACTCGGTGCGCCGGCGCGGTACGAAGGCCCCCGCGCCGACCTCCATGCGCAGCCCGCAGAACTCCGCCCAGCCGACGACGTGTTCCAGCGGTTCGCCGCCCACCCGGCGGGCCAGCAGCCCCGCCAGATGGTCCGCGTCGGTGGCGGCCCCGGTCAGGAGCTCCGCCTCCTCCTCCGCGAAGACGCAGCCCGCCGCGCGCAGGGATTCCACAAGTGATGTCAAAGAGCTCAGTCCTCGGTTCTCGGCAATCGGTTCGCAGGCGTCCAAGGCGGTCAGAAGACGTCCGGGCACCACGGGCGGCGCGCGGTGCGGAACACCGCGTCCGCCAGCGCGGCCGCCCCCGGCCGTTCCTCCGTGACCCTCCCCAGCGCGGCCAGCCGCACCGCGGACGCGTCCCCCAGGTACAAGGAGCCCAGCTCGGCCACGTCCAGCCGCAGGTCCGCCGCCGCCTCGGTCCGCTCGCACACGCCGGTGCCCGCGTCCAGCCGGTAGCGGCCGGCCGCCGGCCCCGTCCCGTCCGTGACCTCCAGGACGAGCACCCCGGGCACCTCGTACGTCCGCGCGCCCAGCGCCCGTACGACGTCCAGCACCCGCACCCACATGAAGTCCGCGGCGGAGACGAGCCGGGCCGAGCGCGGGTCGGGCAGCACCTGCGGGGCGAGGTCGTCGGGGGCCCGGTAACCGGTGCGGACCTTCAGCACCCAGTCGATCGAGCACAGGAACTGCCACAGCGCCCGCTCCGCCTGCGGGGTGACCGCCAGCAGGTCCCTGACCTGCACGGTGTTCTGCGGAACCTTCGCGTCCGTCCAGTGGTCGTCGGCGCTGTAGACGGCGAGGCCGGCCACCTCCCCGTCCGCCGTCCGGTACACGGCGTGGAACTTGTCCTGGTAGGGGCGGTACGACCACTGCTCCAGGCCGGTCGCCATGCTCCACCAGCGCTCGTCCCGGTCCACGGCCCCCGGCGTGCGCGCCCGCAGCCGCTCGTGCAGCTCGGGCCCCACCCGCCGCAGCTCCTCGACGTCCACCAGCTCGATCCGCCCGCCGTCCACGGGCGCCGACAGCCGCCGGTCGAGCCCGGTGCGCGCTACGTCGATCTCCCACTCCACGAGGGAGGTGGCGGGCCCGAACCCGTACCGCCCGTAGATCGGGTACTCGGCGGCGACCAGCGTCGCGAGCGCGTCGCCGCGCGCCTCCGCCGCAGCGAACTCGGCGGCCATCATCCGGGTCAGCAGGCCCTGACGGCGGTGGGTGGGCAGCACGCCCACATTGGAGATCGCGGTGGCGCGGACGGCCGCCCCGCCGGGCACGGTCAGCTCCTGCGGGAAGGAGCGCAGGGCGGCCACGCAGCGACCGCTGTCAGGGTCGAACGCCCCCTGCATCCGGGAGAAGTCGCTGTACTTGGCGCGCAGGGTTATGTCGGCCTCGGTCACCCGAGAGGTGGTCAGGAAACCGGTGTGCACGGCGCGCACCCAGTCGGGGAGTTCGGATTCGGCGATCGGCCGGACGTCAGCACTCATAGCCGCCCACGCTAATCTGCCGACCGCCGCCGGTCGCCCGAATTTCTACGCCAGCAGGTCGTCCACCTGCGCCTCACCCTCCCGGTAGCGCCGGGTGATCTCCGCAGTGCAGTCGTCCACCGTGCGCTGGAGCTGCTGGCGGCGGCGCGAGACCTGCTGCTCGTACCGCACCAGCCGCCCCATCCCGTCGTGCAGTTCGCCGTCCGTACGGGCGCCCAGGTCCGAGAGCTCCACGTCGGACAGCATCTCCGCGGCCAGCAGCCGGTACTCCTCGCTGTGCGGGGTGCCGAGCGTGACGTGCCGGGCGGAGGCGCTGCGGCTGGAGGGGGCGTCGGCGAGGATCACCGAGAGCCGGTCCACCACCGGCGTCTCGGTGTCCGTCCGCCGGGCCAGCTCCGCCCGCAGGATGTCGATGCGGCCCTGGAGCAGTCTGCGCACGTAGCTCAGATCGGCCTCGTCGCGCTGCGCGTCACGGCGCAGCGCGCGCAGTTCCGGCAGTCCGAGTGCGGTGGTCGGGCTCGGCGGCCCCTGCGTCTCGGCCGTGCGCTGCGCGGGCGGTCTTACCGCGGCAGCTGCGACGGAAGCGGGTGATGCAGGTACGGAGGTACCAGAAGTATTCATACGAACGGGTCCGTCCCCTCGACCGGTGCGGCGCACCCGCACCGCCTGTGTGCATCGTGCCACTCCCCGTGGCCCCCACGCAGTCCCAGTCCACCCGATCGGCCCCGGACGGGTGCAAGCCTGGTACACAGGTGGTATGCGAGCAGTGGTGCAGAGGGTGGACGGCGCGAGCGTCGTCGTGGGCGGCGAGACCGTGGGCGAGATCGTCGGCGAGGGGTTGTGCGTGCTGGTGGGGGTGACCCACGACGACACCCCGGAGAAGGCGGAGCTGCTGGCCCGCAAACTCTGGTCCGTACGGATCCTGGAGGGCGAGAAGTCCTGCAGCGACAACGGCGCACCGCTGCTGGTGATCTCCCAGTTCACGCTCTACGGCGACGCCCGCAAGGGCCGCCGCCCCACCTGGAACGCGGCGGCGCCCGGCCCGGTGGCCGAGCCGCTGGTCGACGAGGTCGTGGCGCAGCTGCGCGCGCTGGGTGCGACGGTGGAGACGGGCCGGTTCGGCGCGGACATGCGGGTCTCGCTGACCAATCACGGCCCGTTCACCATCGTCATCGACATCTGAGGCAGCCGGGACAGCAGCCGGGACAGCAGCTGAGACCTCCGACCTCAGCGGTCAGGGCGCTACGACGACCTCCTGCGCGGCGGCCGTCTTCCCGGCCAGCAGCGGCGCGTCGACCGGCACGTTCCGCTTGACCAGCGCGAGCGCGATCGGGCCCAGCTCGTGGTGGCGGACAGCCGTGGTCACGAAGCCCAGCTGACGGCCCTCCTCCCCGTCCGAGGCGAGCCGCACCGGGGTGCCGTGCGCCGGGAGCAGCACCTCCGAGCCGTCCAGGTGCAGGAAGACCAGGCGGCGCGGGGGCTTCCCCAGGTTGTGGACGCGGGCGACCGTCTCCTGGCCGCGGTAGCAGCCCTTCTGCAGGTGCACGGCGGTGCCGATCCAGCCCAGCTCGTGCGGGATGGTGCGGTGGTCGGTCTCCTGGCCGAGCCGCGGCCGGTGCGCCTCGACGCGCAGGGCCTCGTACGCGAGCAGGCCCGCGGCCGGGCCGTGCGCGGCGGCGAAGGACTCCAGCTCGGCGCGGGGCAGGAAGACGTCCCGGCCGTACGCGGTCTCCCGGACGATGTGCTCCTTATCCTGGGCGACCTCGGCGATGGAGCCGGCCGACAGGTGCACGACCGCGAACTCCTCGGTGCGGTCGGCGACTTCGACACGGTAGAAGAACTTCATGGACTCCAGGTAGGCGATCAGCTCGCCCTGGGTGCCCGGCTCCACGTGCGCCCATGTGGTCTCGCCGTCGTCGACGAGGTAGAGCGCGTGCTCGATGTGCCCGTTGGCGGAGAGGATCAGCGCCTCGGTGGCCTGCCCGGCGGGCAGCTCGGTGAGGTGCTGGGTGAGCAGCAGGTGCAGCCAGCTCAGGCGTTCCGGTCCGCTGACGGTGACGACTCCGCGGTGCGAGAGGTCGACGAAGCCGCGCCCCTCCGCGAGGGCGCGCTGTTCGCCGTACAGCTCGCCGTAGTGGGCGGCGACGCCCTCGTCACGGCCTTCGGCCGGTACGGCGCCGGGGAGATGGAGCAAGGGGCTGCTGGTCATGGGACCAAGCGTACGACCCTGCTACGCCTGAGCGGCACGCTGCTTGGCGGCGCACTTGCGGCACAGACCGAAGATCGCGAAGTGCTTCATGTCGGTCTCGAAGCCGAAGGTGGTGCGGAGCTTCGCCGTGAACTCGGCGGCGATGTCCACGTCCGCCTCGATGACCTCGGCGCAGTCGCGGCAGACCAGGTGGATGTGGTGGTGCCGGTCGGCGAGGTGGTAGGTGGGCGCCCCGTGCCCGAGGTGGGCGTGCGAGACGAGCTTGAGCTCCTCCAGGAGCTCCAGGGTGCGGTAGACGGTCGAGATGTTGACCCCGGAGGCGGTCTTGCGCACCTCGGCGAGGATCTCGTCCGGGGTGGCGTGCTCCAGGGCGTCGACCGCTTCGAGCACGAGCTGGCGCTGCGGTGTCAGCCGGTATCCGCGCTGCCGCAGGTCGCTCTTCCAGTCAGAGCTTTCGGTGTCCACGCTGCTCCCCACCCGGCCAGTGTATGCGCGCGAAGGGGACCGCGGGCGATCCCGCGGTCCCCTTTCGCACAGCCTTGCGTACAGCCTTGAGTACAGCCTTGCGTGCAGCCTGTGGACTCAGCGGAAGAAGGCGATGCCGTCGTCCGGCATGTCCGGGAGGTTGCGCGCCATCTCGGCGACCTCCTCGGGCGTGACGACCTTCTTCAGCTGGGCCGACATGTACGGACGCAGCTCGACGTCCGGGGTCGCCTTCTCGCCGACCCACATGAGGTCGCTCTTCACGTAGCCGTAGAGCCGCTTGCCGCCGCTGTACGGGCCGGAGGCCGCAGTACGGGCGACCGCGTCGGTGACCAGGTCGATCTGGGGCTTCCGGTCGGCGAGCTCCCCGTACCAGACCTCGACGACGCCCTGGTCACGGACCATGACGATCTCGACCTTGCGGTCCTTGTCGATGCGCCAGTAGCCCGACTCGGACTCCAGCGGGCGCACCTTGTTGCCCTCGGCGTCGAGGACCCAGGTGTGGGAGGTGTACTCCAGGAAGTCCCGGCCGTCGTGGCTGAAGACGACTTCCTGGCCGAAGTTGCACTTCTCCTCACCGGGGAAGTCGAAGACTCCCGCACCCTCCCAGTTGCCGAGGAGGAAGGCGAGGGGGACGAGGCCCGGGTTCAGGTCGGACGGGATCTGGATCATGAATGGCTGCTCAGGCGATCTGTCGGAGGGGTTCCGGGGCGGTCTGCTGGGCGGATGCTCAGCGCTGACCCTGGTACAGCTTCTTGACGGCCAGGCCGGTGAAGGCCATGACGCCGACGCAGACCAGGACCAGCAGGGAGGTGAAGACTGCCTCAAGCACGGGGTGCTCCTCGGAATTCGTTCGGGGGGTACGGGCCGGTTCCCCAGCCTACTGGCCCGGGGCCGGGCGCACTGTGTGAGGTGGCCCGAAGCCCCGGTCCGGCCCCGGTCCGGCCCCGGTCCGGGGCCGGTTCCGGCCCGGCGGTCAGCTCAGCAGCTGGCTCTGCAGGATCACCGACTGGTGGAAGGTGACGGGGGCCACCTCGCCCTTGCGGGTCTGGATGACCATGCCCAGGACATCACCCGTCCGGAGGCACCCGATCTTGGTCTGCTCCTCGCCGAGGAAGGGCTTCACTTCCTGGTACACGCTGAGGTCGGTGCCGTCGAAGTTGGCCGCCCCCGGGAAGTCCAGCGTGGTGCTGTTCATCTGCGTGTTCTTGGCCTTGTTCCAGACGTCGTCCAGATCCAGGGCCGAAACGCCGTTGAACCGTGCGTTGGTGTCGCAGCCCTTGAACGCGTCCACGAAGCCCGACGAGTGGAAGCGCAGCAGGTACACGTGCGTCCGCGTGCCGTCCGGCGTCGTCCAGCCCCGGCCGGCGATCTGCCGCAGCCCGTCCCATTCCATGGACTGCTTCAGCTTCTCGCGGGCCTCGGGCGTGTACTCCTCCAGGAAGGCGTCGGCCGACACCACCCCGTCCTTGTCCGCCTTGACCGCGTCGTCGGCCTTGGCGCCCTCGGGAGCGGGCAGGAGCAGGCCGGTGAGCGGCGCGTAGTGCGTCCCGTCCTTGTTGTCCGGGCCCTGGGGCACCGGGGCGCCGGCGGGCAGCGCGGGCCGGGACAGCACCGGGAACGTCCAGCGGCCGTCGTCCTCCGTGGACAGGCCGGGGATGTCGGTGCGCTCGGGCTGGGTGATCCCGTACGCGACCCCCGTGCCGACGGCGGCGAAGACGGCGACGGCGGCGGTCCAGCGCAGGGCGGCGAACAGCCCCCGCCGGTCCTTGGGCGGGGCGGGCGGGGCAGCCCAGACGTTGGGCTCGGTCACGGCCTCGGCCTCGGCCTCGGCCTCGGTCACGGTCACGGCCTCGGTCACAACCTCCGGGGCCTCGGGGGCTTCCGGGGCCTCGGCGACCTCGGTGGCCGCCTCGGCCGCCTCCGGGGCGGGCGCGGGTGCGGGCGTGGGCTCGGCCTCGGGCGTGGGTACGGCGGCGGTGTCGGTCTGCTCGCTCACGCGGACTCTCCGGGGGACTTGAGGTGGTCGAGTTGCTGCTTGAAGAGGCCCACGGCGTCCTTCACCGCGAATCCCTCGGTCCCGTACATCCGGAAACTCACCATGACGTCTCCCTCGACGGCCAGGCAGTCGAGGGCTTCGATCTTTTCCTTCTTCTTGCCCTCCTTCTCGATGACGATGGGGTCCACCGAGCACTTGGCCTTGGGGTAGCCGTCCACCTTCGGCGCCTCGCCGCCGGTGCCGACGAGTTCGATGAGCTTGTTGGTGAACTCACCGAACTTGGCGAGCTCCGCGGGGTCGGCCTGGAGGAGCTCGATCTCGGCGGTCGCGTTCCCGTCCCCGTCCTTGCGGGAGTAGCTGCGTCCGGCCAGGCCCTTGAGCTTCAGGTCGGCGAGGGCCTTGTCCCGCTCGGCGCGCTCGCTGCTGGACAGACCCGTACGGGCTTCCTTGAAGCTCTCCAGCGCCCGCTCGCCCGACAGGAAGTAGTAGTTGCCTTCCTTGTCGATGTCGGGGCCGGGCCAGTAGTTGTCGGGCAGCGGCAGCAGTTTGCCCGTGAGCGCGTTCGGGGGCACGGCCGGCACGGGGGCCTGGGTGCCGCCCGTCGTGTGGTCCTCCGCCATCCAGTACCGCGTCGGCGAGGTCCGGTCCGCGTCCGCGAGCGCGGCCGCGGCGCCGACGCCGGCGCCCACGAGAACGACGACACCCACGGCCGCCGCCACCAGCTTGACCACCTTGCGGTTCGCCTTGGGCGCGGGACCGGCGGCGGCCTGCGGCTGCTCCTGCCCGGGCTGGGCCGCCGCGTCGGCCTCGGTCGGGGCCTCGGTCGGGGCCTCGGTCGGGGCCTCGGTCGGGGCCTCGGTCGGGGCCTCGGTCACGGCCTCCGTCTTGGCCTCGGTCACGTTCTGCTGCTCGCTCACAGCCGCTCCATCTGTCGCTTGACCAGCTCGACCAGGGCGTTCTCGTCGATCTCGCCGCGGTTGTTCGTGTACTCGACGCTCATCACGATGTCGCCGCGCCGGACGACGGCACGGGCCCCCAGGAGCGGGTGGTAGCCGGGCTCCTCGTGCGCCTTCGAGTCGATCCACAGGTGCCCGAAGTCCTCGGGAACACCCGGGACCTTCTTGCCCGCGTTGCCCGCGAACTTCTTGGTGGGCATGTAGTCCTCGATGCCCTTCTGGAAGTCCTCGGCTCCGTCGCGGTCGTGGAACTGGAGCAGGTTGATCTCGACGAAGTTCCGGTCGGACTCGGACCACTGCGCGCTGGCGAGGCTCTGGACCCGGCTGGAGATGAGGCCGCCGAGACCGCCCGAGGCATCCTCGAAGTACCCCGCGGAGAACATGTCGACGGAAGAGCTGCCCGAGAACTCGGTCTTCGCTCCGCCCGGAACGTCCAGCAGCTTCTTGGCCAGTTCCTCGTCCGCCTTGTGCCAGCGGTTGGCGTTGATCGAGCGCCGGGTCGTGGCGTCGCTCATCGCCTGCGGCTGCGGCGCGGCCATCTTCTGCTGGGCCAGCGGCGGCAGCGGGGTGGGCTCGCGGTGGTACTGGACCGCGTAGCCGGTGACCGTCCCGGCGACGACGCCGAGCGCGGCCGCGCCCGCGATCAGGAGAGCCGTGCGCCCCACCCGGCGGCGCGGGACCGAAGTGTCCGGCTCCGGTGCACTCTCCCCCTCATTCCGCTGCTCCGGGATGGTCTGTTCGTGTTCCAAAGGGGTCCCCCACAGGACTGCAGGCGCGGGTTGGTTACCCGCGCGTACCCCTTGACCCACACCGCGGCGGAGCAGTTGTACGAGCGAAGATCACATTCTCGTCTCGTGAGGTTTCAGTCCTCGTGACGCCGCTTTCCGTCCAGTTCGTCCCACCACTCGTCGGACTTCGGATCGCCCGAGGGGTCGTCCCACCAGCGGTCGTCGGGACCGCGCCGGTTGGCGATCATCGCGGCAACCGGCGGGATGACCATGGCGACCACGCACATGGCCACCGCGGCCTCGACCGACCACAGGCGCACGACGGCCCAGGCGGAGACGAAGAGGACCAGGCATCCGCCCATGAGCAGGAAGTAGGCGCGCCGGCGCCGGGCGTACATGCCTCCAGCGTAGGTCCGGCGCCCCCGCGCGCAAGGGCGCGGACGGCACGAAGGGCCGCACCCCGTTCCAGTGGCGTCCAACCCCCGGGGGTGCGGCCCTTCGGCCGTTCGATCAGGCGATCACATGTGCGGTGCTCAGACCGCGATCGCCACGTCCGTCACGCCGCCGGCCTCGGCGACGACCACGGCACGGTCCGCCTGGGCACCCGGGACGAGCGCCCGCAGCGTCCAGGAGCCGGTGGCGGCGTAGAAGCGGAACTGGCCGGTCGCCGAGGTCGGGACCTCCGCGGTGAACTCGCCGGTCGAGTCCAGCAGGCGGACGTAGCCGGACACCGGCTCGCCGTCCTTGGTGATCTGACCCTGGATGGCGGTCTCACCGGGCTTCAGCGTCGCGAGGTCGGGCCCGCCGATCTGTGCTCCACACATGTTCTCTGTCCTGTCCTAGAGAGTTCGTACTACGAGGGCGTCGCGTGCCCGGTCGTTCGTCTGGTTACTTGTTGGGGCCGAGCTCGATCGGCACGCCGACCAGCGAGCCGTACTCGGTCCACGAACCGTCGTAGTTCCTGACGTTCTCCTGGCCCAGGAGCTCGTGCAGCACGAACCACGTGAGCGCGGAGCGCTCACCGATGCGGCAGTAGGCGATGGTGTCCTTCGCCAGGTCGACCTGCTCCGCCTGGTAGAGGGCGGTCAGCTCGTCGTCCGACTTGAAGGTGCCGTCGTCGTTGGCGTTCTTCGACCACGGGATGTTGCGGGCGCTCGGCACGTGGCCGGGACGCTGCGACTGCTCCTGCGGGAGGTGCGCCGGCGCGAGCAGCTTGCCGGAGAACTCGTCGGGCGAACGGACGTCGACCAGGTTCAGGGAGCCGATCGCGGCCACGACGTCGTCGCGGAAGGCGCGGATCGAGGTGTCCTGGGCCTTGGCCTTGTACTCGGTGGCCGGGCGGTTCGGGACGTCGTTCCCGTCGACCAGGTCGCGGGAGTCGAGCTCCCACTTCTTGCGGCCGCCGTCGAGGAGCTTCACGTCCTGGTGGCCGTAGAGCTTGAAGTACCAGTAGGCGTAGGACGCGAACCAGTTGTTGTTGCCGCCGTAGAGGACGACGGTGTCGTCGTTGGAGATGCCCTTGGCGGAGAGGAGCTTCTCGAAGCCCTCCTGGTCCACGAAGTCGCGGCGGACCGGGTCCTGGAGGTCGCTCTTCCAGTCGATCCGGACGGCGTTCGTGA
This sequence comes from Streptomyces sp. NPDC001549, assembly GCF_042894025.1. Classification (NCBI taxonomy): domain Bacteria; kingdom Bacillati; phylum Actinomycetota; class Actinomycetes; order Kitasatosporales; family Streptomycetaceae; genus Streptomyces; species Streptomyces sp. NPDC001549. The sequence goes on along the minus strand of NZ_JBIAVJ010000023.1, from coordinate 44,414 downwards.
TGTGGTTCTTGTCGTACGCGGACGTGTCCTCGTCCACCTCGACGATGACGACGTCGGCGTCGTTCAGGTGGGCCTCGACCCAGTCGGCGTCTACGAGGACGTCGCTGCGGCTCATGGTGTTCTCCTCCGGGGCAGTGTGCGGCGGGGCTGTGCTGGTAACGCGTACTGCGTGCCTGCGGGTGCGCTCGAGATCCTGCGCGGGGAGGCGTCAGGGGTTCAGGAGGCTGGTGCGGTCACGCGGGAAGGGCCGTGGGGCCGTCGTCCGGTCGATGGAGCGGATGCGCTCACAGTTCACATGGATCGACAGAGCATGGCGGCGACGCGACACAGGTCAACTGCCCGTCGCTTCGTGAGGTCCGCCTGCTGATGCTTCATAGCCATGGATCGTAGGGACGAATCAGCCGCCCTGTCACCGGCGTGTCATATAGCGAGACAGGATCGTCCGAATATTGGGATACGGGGACCCCGGGCGGCCGTCTCGCCGCCCCCGGGGCCTGCCGTGCGGCCCGTCCTTCTGCGGATCGGACCGCGCTGTCTCACGATCCGGCCACCACCACGTTCGTGCCGCCCAGCGTGAGGTGCACACCAGCCTCGTCCGAGGTCAGGGACGAGAGCTGGAGTCCGGCCGGCATGCCGCTGCCGAGATCGCGGTCGAAGTCGGTCCTCTTCCGGATCTCCTTCTCGACCAGCGGAACACCCCCGCCGGGCACCTCGTCGGCACGCACGCGGACGATCTTGCCGCCCTTTCCGCCCGGCGCGTCCTCAAGGGTGACGGTCGACACCACGCCGTGCGTCAGGGTCTTGCCGAAGACGTTTACGGTCGCGGTGACCTTCACCTTGCCCGGCGCCCCGCCGTAGGAGAGGGTCGCGCCGGTCTGGGAGGCCGCCGTCAGGTCGGCGTACGTGATGAGCGCGCTGCCCTCGGCCCGGTCGGCGGTGCCGCCGCTGTAATCACCGTTCAGCTTCACGCCCCGGAAGCTCGCGTCCAGCTCCGACAGCCGCGTCTTGCGGTCCTCGGCGGTGATCTCGACGCCCCGCAGCTTCAGGTCGACCCGGTCGAGGTCGCGGCTGAGCACCTGGGTCAGGAAGGGGAAGCCGTGGACCTCCACCTCCGAGGAACCGGCCAGGCCCTGCCGCGCCTGTATTCGGTCGGCCAGCCGGTTCTCGACGTAACTCGCAGCCCAGCGGTCCACGCCCACGAACAGGGCCCCCAGAACCACTCCGATGATCACAACGACGCGCAGGAAACGCACGTTCCCTCCCCCTACTAATCGGTACGTGCGTTCTAGTTGACCATGCCCGTCGTCAGGCAGGGATCAGCCCACCACCCGGCCGATCAGATACACGGCGGGGGCGGCCGCCGCGAGCGGCAGGGCCACACCGGCCGTCATGTGCACGAACTTCGACGGGTAGTCGTACGCCGCCACGCGCAGCCCGACCAGCGCGCACACCCCGGCGACGAGGCCGATCAGCGCCCCGCCCGTACCGACCGGGGTCAGCCCGCCGACCGCGATGCCCGCGCCGGCGGCCGCGGCCAGCGAGACGCCGACCGAGGGGGCGGTGGGCAGCGGCAGCGCACGGGCGAAGACGGCGACCGCGACGGCCGCGGCGCCGACCGTGGCGGCGGCGGAATCGGCCGCGAGATAGCCGGCGCAGATGATGGCGAGGGCGGCCGAGGCCACCGAGGCCATCAGCCCGTACATCCGCTCGTCGGGATCGGCGTGGCTGCGCAGCTGCAGGACGAGCGTGAGCAGCACCCAGGCGCCGAGGGTCCCGACGATCGCGCCGGGTCCGTGCATGGGGTCGACGGCGAGCACGGCCACGTCGGCGACGACGGCTCCGGCGAAGGCGAGGGCGATGCCCTGGCGGGCTGGCCACATGCCGTTGAGGCGGAACCAGCCGGCCGCTGTGAGGCCCTGCAGGGCGATCAGCGGCAGGAGCAGGGCGTACTGCCCGAGGGCGGCGGCCACGGCGAGCAGCAGCCCGAGGACCGCGGTCAGTATGGCCGACTGCGGACCGGGGTCGATGATCGGCGACCGGCCCTCGGCGCGCGCCTGGGCGGGGTCGACGGCGCGCAGCGTGTTGCCGGCGAGGGTGGGCGGGGACCAGGAGGTGATCTCCTGCGGCTCGCCGGGGGCCTCGGCCGGGTCCTCGCCCGGGGTGGCCGCCGCCTGGGGCGGCAGTCCCCCGGCTACCGCTGGGAGGTACCCCCGGGCGGACTGTCCGGCGGCGGGCGCGTCCACCACCGGCGGCATGTACGCGGTCTCCTCGACCGGCGGCGACTGCCGGGGCCGGTGCTGCTGGGGCTGCTGGTCGTGCCCGGGGCCCGGGTACGGCGGCAGGTAGGCCGTCTCGGCGCCCTGCGGCCAGTCCTGGACCGGAGCCCCGGCAGGGGCCTGGGCCTGGGCCTGGACCGCATCTTGGAACCAGCCCTCCGGAGCCACCGGCTGCTGCTGGTGCTCCTGCCGGGGCTGGTACTGCTGGTCGTGCCCGGGGCCCGAGTACGGCGGCAGGTAGGCCGTCTCGGCGCCCTGCGGCCAGTTCTGGACCGGAGCCGCGGCGGGCGCCTGGGCCTCGTCCCGGAACCAGCCCTCCGGAGCCACCGGCTGCTGGTACGGCTCGGGGGCCGGGGCGTAGCCGCCGGCGGCAGGGGTGGAGCCGTCCGGCCAGGGGCCCGGGGCGGCAGGGGCCGCCGGGGCCTCCTCGCGGAACCAGCCCTCGGGCGCCACCGGCTGCCCGGGCACCGCGCCCAGCGGCGGATGCACCGGCTGGTAGCTGGTGTCCCAGGTGTCGGACTGCCAGGTCTGGGTCCCGTACGGGTCCTCCTGCTGCTGGTGCTGCTGGTGCTGCTGCGCGTACTGCCGGCGCTGCTGTTCCTCAGGGGTACTCATCGGCTCCCGCTCACCCGCCCGCGAACGGCGGGAGCACCTCGACGGTGCCCCCCTCGGTCAGCGGGACGGAATCATGCGGGCGCTTGCCCACAGGCTCGTCGTTCACGAGGAAGGAGCAGCGCAGCAGGACCCGGGTCAGCTCCCCGGGGTGGCGCTCCCGCACGGCGTCGAGCGCCTCGGCCAGTGTGCCCGCCGAGTACGGCTCCTCCGCCGTCTTGGCCGCGGCCTTGGCCGCCGCCCAGTAGCGGATGGTTCCGGTTGCCACTGCTGCTCCTATCGTCGGCTCTCTACCGTCGGCCTCCATGATGGCCCCTCCCACCGCTGACCCCGGTGTGCCCCGACGCGCCGGGTGTGCGCCCGGGCGGCCCCGAGGTACCGGTCGGCGGGCCCCCGATCCGGTGAAACCTGGGCATACGCAGGGCGGGAGCGTGGCATGAACCACAGAAGTGGAAGAGGAAGAAGCCTCGGCCACGCATCGACGGGTGGGCTATTCTGCTTGGCGAGAGGATCCGGGCAACGTTGCCCCCGGGTCCTTTTGTGCTTTCAGCACGTTGAACGAACCGAGAACAGTGGTATCCATGCGGACCCCAGGGCGCGGGGACCGCCGGGACGCCGGGCAAGACGTACGAAGCAGTACCACGCATGTCCTCGACGGGACCGAGGAGGAACCGACGTGATGGACCAGCGAACCGTGCACCACCGTCCGACCCGGGCAGGTGGTCGGTCGTGAGCTCACTCCTGCTGCTCACCAACGCCCTGCAGCCGTCCACCGAGGTGCTGCCCGCCCTCGGCCTGCTGCTGCACAACGTCCGGGTCGCCCCGGCCGAGGGCCCCGCCCTGGTGGACACCCCGGGAGCCGATGTCATCCTCGTGGACGGCCGCCGCGACCTGCCGCAGGTGCGGTCGCTGTGCCAGCTGCTCCGCTCCACCGGGCCCGGCTGTCCGCTGATCCTGGTCGTCACCGAGGGCGGCCTGGCGGCCGTCACCGCCGACTGGGGCATCGACGACGTCCTCCTGGACACCGCGGGACCGGCCGAGGTCGAGGCGCGGCTGCGACTGGCCACCGGCCGCCAGCAGCTGGGCTCGGACGACTCTCCGATGGAGATCCGCAACGGCGACCTGTCGGTGGACGAGGCCACGTACTCCGCCAAGCTCAAGGGGCGGGTGCTGGACCTCACCTTCAAGGAGTTCGAGCTGCTCAAGTACCTCGCGCAGCACCCGGGCCGGGTCTTCACCCGCGCCCAGCTGCTGCAGGAGGTGTGGGGCTACGACTACTTCGGCGGCACCCGGACCGTCGACGTGCACGTACGGCGGCTGCGCGCGAAGCTCGGCCCCGAGCACGAGTCCCTGATCGGCACGGTCCGCAACGTCGGCTACCGCTTCGTCACGCCGGAGAAGGTCGAGCGGGCGGCGGCGGAAGCCGCGGCCCAGGCGGCGGCCAAGGCCGCGGCCCAGGCCGCCGCGCAGACGGCACCGCAGACGGCCGCGCAGACCACCGCGCAGCAGGCTTCGTCCGTCACCTGATCGGCCCAACGCGTTGTGAGCATCCACTCGGCAGGACGCCCTGCCCAGAGGTAGGTCACCCCGCGTAGACTGCCGCGCGTGGCCAAGGTGACGCGGGACGACGTGGCGCGACTTGCGGGTACCTCTACCGCCGTCGTGAGCTACGTCATCAACAACGGACCCCGGCCGGTTGCCCCGGCCACGCGCGAGCGTGTCCTCGCTGCGATCAAGGAGCTGGGCTACCGCCCGGACCGGGTCGCCCAGGCGATGGCCTCGCGGCGCACCGACCTCATAGGCATGATCGTCCCGGACGCCCGCCAGCCGTTCTTCGCGGAGATGGCGCACGCGGTCGAACAGGCCGCCGCCGAGCGCGGGAAAATGGTGCTGGTCGGCAACTCCGACTACCGCACCGAGCGCGAGGTCCACTACCTGCGGGCCTTCCTCGGCATGCGGGTGTCGGGCCTGATCCTGGTCAGCCAGGGCATGAGCGAGCAGGCCGCCAGCGAGATCGAGGCCTGGGACGCGCGGGTCGTGCTGCTGCACGAGCGGCCGGAGGCGATCGACGACGTAGCCGTCGTCACGGACGACATCGGCGGCGCCCAGCTCGCCACCCGCCACCTGCTGGAGCACGGGCACGAGTACGTGGCCTGCATCGGCGGCGTCGAGAACACCCCGTCCGTCGGCGACCCGGTCGCCGACCACGTCGAGGGCTGGCGCCGGGCCATGCAGGAGTCCGGCCGCTCGGTCGAGGGCCGGCTCATCGAGGCCCCGTACAACCGCTACGACGCGTACCGGGTCGCCCTGGAGGTCCTGGCACGGCCCGACCGGCCGACGGCCATCTTCTGCGCCACGGACGACCAGGCGATCGGTGTGCTGCGCGCCGCGCGCGAGCTGCGCATCGACGTGCCCGGGGAACTGGCCGTCGCGGGCTTCGACGACGTCAAGGAAGCCGCCCTCACCGACCCGCCGCTGACCACGATCGCCTCAGACCGCCCGGCGATGGCCCGCGCGGCCGTGGACCTGGTCCTGGACGACGGCCTGCGCGTGGCCGGCTCCCGACGGGAACGGCTGAAGCAGTTCCCGTCGGCGCTGGTGATCCGCCGCTCCTGCGGCTGCCGCTGAGCGCGGGTCACGCGTCCAGCGTGCACGGCATCAGCAGGGAGAAGGCGTCCTCGGTGCCGGGGCGCAGGAGCACCAGCGGGGCCTTGGGGCCGACGTACTCCAGCAGCATGTCGTCCCCGACGGCGAGCGCGTCGAGGAGGAAGGCGGGGTTGACCCCCACCCGGTCCCCGTCGACGCCGGAGCCGTAGCCGGACTCGAAGCCGGACTCGCAGGCGTCGTCGGCGACGGACACCGTGTCCGTCAGGACGAGGGCGCACCTTTCGCCGTCCTGTCCGGCCAGGCCCTGCCGCAGCGCCGGCACGTCCAGCGGGATGCGGCGGCCCTCGGGGAGCCGCGTCAGGCGGCGGTAGTCGGGGAACTCCTCGCCCAGGCCCTGCCCGGCGACCCGGTGGCCCTGCGTCTCCAGTTCGATCGCGTCCCCGTCGACGGTGAGCCGGGCCGGGGAGTCGCCGGTCAGCAGGGCCCGCATGGCGTCCACGAGCGGGGCGGGCACGGTCAGCTGGACGCGCTCGCCGCCGTGGCCGGTGGTGGAGGCGCGGGCCACGGCCATCCGGTAGCGGTCGGTGGCCACGACGTGCAGGTCTTCCCCCTCCACGTCGAAGAGGATCCCGCCGAGCACCGGCAGCTCGGGGTCGGTCCCGACGGCGAAGCGTACGGAGTCCAGCGCGGCCGCGAACTCCCTGGCGGGCACGGTCAGCCGGGCGGTGCGGGTGGTGGTGGTCATGGTGCTCTCCTTGGGTCCGAGTCGGGCGCGTACCGCGGAGAGCGCGCCGCGCGCATCGGCGAGCTCGCGTTCGAGCCGCCGCAGGTGCCCGTCCAGCAGCCGGGGCACCAGGCCGGTGTCCCCGCCGGACCAGGCCGCCAGGACCAGCCGGACGTCCGCGAGCGGCATCCCCGCCTGCCGGAGCCGGGCCAGCAGCCGGGCCTCGTCGAGCTGTTCGGGCGCGTACCAGCGGTATCCGGTCGCCGGATCCACCCGGGCGGGCGGCAGGACGCCCGCCCGGTCGTAGAAGCGCAACGCGCTCACGCCCAGCCCGCTGTCGCGGCCCATCTCGCCAATGCTGTGCATCTCGCTCTCCACACCCGTGACTCTGGGACCTCCACCAGGTCGAGGGTCAAGGCCGGTTCTCATGTCGGTCGCAGGCGGTTCTGTCGGGCTTCTCAGGCCTGACTCAGGAAGCTCTCATGATCTCCGGCCAGAGTCGTTGTCATGACCGACAGCTTCCGCCGCGAAGGCGAGTACCCGCAGGAGAACAGCCCGGCCCAGCACGCGCCGTTCGGCGAGGACTGGCAGCGCGGGCGGGACAGGCTGGCACAGGAGGCCGGAGCCGGAGCCGGGGCCGGGGCGGCGGCCTACCCGCCGCCGCCCTCGTACCCGCCGGCCGCGCCCGGCTGGCACGAGGCGCACCGGCCGCCGGTCATCCTGGGCGAGACGGTCCCGGCGGCCGCGGGCGGCGGCGGTGAGGGCGGCGGCCCTGGCCGGCCCGCCCACGCCGCGGCCCCCGCACCCCGTGCCAAGCGGCCCGTCGCGCTGCTGGCCGCCGTCGCGCTCGCCGCGGCCCTGGTCGGCGGTGGCACCGCGGCCGCCGTCCAGCAGCTGATGGACCGGCAGGCCGGCAGCACCGGCGGGGTCAACGGCACCAACGTCTCGCAGTCCAGCTCCGGCACCGTCGCCGGCGTCGCCGAGCAGGTCAGCCCCTCGGTCGTCCGGATCGACGTCCGCACCGGCTCCGGCCAGGGCACCGGCTCCGGCATCGTCCTCACCGCCGACGGCGAGATCGTCACCAACAACCACGTGGTGAGCGGCGCCGCCGAGATCCGGGTGACGATGAGCGACGGCAAGAAGTACCCCGCCAAGATCGTGGGCACCGACCCCGACAAGGACCTGGCCCTGATCAAGCTCCAGGGCGCCTCCGGGCTGAAGCCCGCCACGCTCGGCGACTCCGGCGGCGTCAAGGTCGGCGACCAGGTCGTCGCCATCGGCTCGCCCGACGGCCTCACCGGCACCGTCACCAGCGGCATCGTCTCCGCGCTGAACCGCGAGGTGAAGGTGCCGAAGTCGGAGCAGCAGGCCCCGCAGAGCCGGCAGCAGGGCGAGGACAGCTGGCCGTTCTCCTTCGGCGGCCGCCAGTTCAACGGGGACACCGGCTCCGACACCACCTCGTACAAGGCCCTCCAGACGGACGCCTCCCTCAACCCCGGCAACTCCGGCGGCGCCCTCGTCGACATGAACGGCCGGATCGTGGGCATGCCGTCGGCGATCTACTCCCCCGCCTCCGGCAACTCCGCCGCCGGCAGCGTCGGCCTCGGCTTCGCCATCCCGGTCGACACGATCAAGGCCGACCTGGACTCCCTGCGCAAGGGCGGCCCCGGCGGCGCGGGCTCCTCCGGTACGGGCAACGGTTCCGGCGCCGGCTCCGCCGCCAACGGCTTCGGCACCGGCTTCTGACCCACCCGTGCGAGGCTGGAGACGCCGTCACGTGCCGCACTCCACGGCCGACCACCACCCCTGGGAGACCCATCCATGAATCCCGCCGAAGGCGAAGCGCGGATCCTCGTCGTCGACGACGAACCGGCCGTACGCGAGGCCCTGCGCCGCAGTCTCGCCTTCGAGGGGTACGCCGTGCAGACCGCCGTCGACGGGCTCGACGCCCTCGACCGGGCGGCCTCGTACGCACCCGACCTGATCGTCCTGGACATCCAGATGCCCCGGATGGACGGGCTGACGGCCGCCCGCCGGCTGCGGGCCTCCGGCAGCGTCACACCGATCCTGATGCTCACCGCCCGCGACACCGTCGGCGACCGCGTCACCGGCCTCGACGCGGGCGCCGACGACTACCTCGTCAAGCCGTTCGAACTCGACGAGCTCTTCGCCCGCGTCCGCGCCCTGCTGCGCCGCAGCTCCTACGCCGCCTCGCAGGCCGCCGGCGAGAGCCACGAGGACGCCCTGACCTTCGGCGACCTGCGCATGGACCTCGCGACCCGCGAGGTCACCCGGGCCGGGCGGCCGGTGGAGCTGACCCGGACCGAGTTCACGCTGCTGGAGATGTTCCTCGCGCACCCGCGCCAGGTCCTGACCCGCGAGCAGATCCTCAAGACCGTATGGGGCTTCGACTTCGAGCCCAGCTCCAACTCCCTGGACGTGTACGTGATGTACCTGCGCCGCAAGACCGAGGCGGGCGGCGAGCCGCGCCTCGTCCACACCGTGCGCGGGGTCGGCTACGCCCTGCGCGCCGGCGAGAGCGGGCCGGAGTGAGGCCGGCGGCCAGATTCCGCGCGCTGCCGCTGCGCTCCCGCCTCGCCCTGCTGGTCACGGTGGCGGTGGCGCTCGCGGTCGCGGCCGTGGCGGCGGTGTCCTGGGTGATGGTCCGCACCCAGCTGCGCGAGCAGCTCGACCGCTCCCTGGAGGCGACGAACGTCGGCGCCGAGGTGAGCCGGACCCTGATGCAGAAGTACTGCCTCCCGCCGCCGCAGCAGGACCTGCAGCAGATCGCCGGGAACCTGAGCGCGACCGTCCAGATCGTCCTGCCCGACGGCAGCCACTGCTGGGTCGCCGGGCCGACCGCCCTGCCGGTGACCAAGGCCGACAAGGAGATCGCGGCGGGCAAGCGGGGCAAGACCCTGCAGACCGTGACGACCCCCGAGGGCGTCGAGATGCGCGTCTACACGATCCCGGTGGTGGTCCCCAACACCGGCGAGGTCTTCGGCGGCGTCTCCATCGCCAAACCGCTCGCCGATATCGACAAGCCGCTGTCCACCCTGGCCTGGGTGCTGCTCCTGGTCTGCGGCGTCGGAGCGGTCGGCGCGGGCGCGGCCGGCCTGTGGGTGGCCCGTGCGGGACTGCGGCCCGTCGACGAACTGACCGACGCGGTCGAGCACATCGCCCGCACCGAGGACCTGACGGTACGGATCCCCGACGCCGGAGACGACGAGATCGCCCGCCTGTCGCGGTCCTTCAACTCGATGACGGCGGCCCTCGCCTCCTCCCAGGAGCGCCAGGCCCAGCTGATCGCGGACGCGGGGCACGAGCTGCGTACCCCGCTGACCTCGCTGCGCACCAACATCGAGCTCCTCGCGCGCAGCGAGGAGACCGGCCGGGCCATTCCGCCCGACGACCGGCGGGAGCTGCTGGCCTCGGTCAAGGCGCAGATGACGGAGCTGGCCTCGCTGATCGGCGACCTGCAGGAGCTGTCGCGGCCGGACGCCGGAGCGGGGAGCCCGCTCCAGGTGGTCGCCCTGCACGAGATCGCCGGGGCCGCGCTGTCCCGGGCCCGGCTGCGCGGTCCGGAGCTGCGCTTCGACTCGGACCTGCGGCCCTGGTACGTACGGGGCGAGGCGGCCGCGCTGGAGCGGGCGGTGGTCAACGTCCTGGACAACGCGGTGAAGTTCAGCCCGCCGGGTGGCACGGTCGCGGTGACGCTGCGGGCGGGCGAGCTGACCGTACGGGACCACGGTCCGGGCATCCCGGCCGAGGACCTGCCGCACGTCTTCGAGCGGTTCTGGCGGTCCGAGCCGGCCCGCGCCCTGCCCGGCAGCGGGCTGGGCCTGTCGATCGTGGCCCGTACGACGGCGCGGGCCGGCGGCAGCGCCGAACTGCGGGCGGCGGCCGACGGCGGCCCGGGCACGGAGGCGGTGCTCCGCATCCCGGGGGCGCCGACTCCGCCGCCGTCCGATTTGTCAGTTGTGCCGGATCAGTGAGGCGACCAGGCCGGAGCGGGTGTTCGGGAAGTCCATCGGGACGATGCCGAGCCCGGTCCGGCCGACCAGCTCCCCGCCGTCGACGAAGGAGTGCACCTGCGGGTTCAGCCGGTCGGAGTTCCAGCGGGGCGGCATGTACGCCGCGGTGCTGACGTAGTTCACGAAGAGCTTGCCGGGCTGCTGGACGGCCTTGCGGAAGTGGTTCTCGATCCGGCCGCGCTTGGCGAAGGGCTCGGTGTTGTAGTCGTCCTGGATGTCGAAGACGTTGCCGTCGCCGTAGCGCAGGCCCGGCAGGCCGCCGTTGTCGGCGAGGAGGACCACCTTGCCGCGGGCCTGTCCCAGGGTGGGCAGGGTGCCGGCGATCCGGAACAGGGGCCGCCAGCCGCGGTTGTCCAGGTAGTCGTCGAAGACGGCGCGGAAGGTGGCGTCGCTCTCCCCGGAGTACTCCTGCTTGACGCGCATCAGGACGGTCTCGGAGGGGTGCGCGGCGAGGAAGTTCCAGCAGGCGACGAGGACGTCCCCGAACATCAGGTCCTGGAAGAAGGCCGCGTGGTGGATGGCGAATGAGCCGCCCGCGACCCGGCAGCGGATGTCGAGGAAGCGGATTCCGGAATCGAGCTGCTGGGCGATCGAGGTGTTCTGGCAGGCGACGTAGAGGCCGCCCTTGGTGGCTCCGGAGTCGTGGGTGCCGGGGATGGTCATGCGCTGGAGGGCGGTGGAGTCGCCGAGGCCGGCCATCCAGTCCTGGGTGCCGAGTGCGGCGGCCGAGGCGGGTGCGGCTCCCAGTCCGACGGCCGCGCCCGCGGCCAGTGCTCCGGCCAGAAACGCCCGCCGGTCCATGCGCGCTCTCGTGACCGTGCCCATGCCGATGCCCATGCCGATGCCCATGCCCGCCCCTTTGCCGACCCGGTGATGGCCGGATTATGGCGTGCACACGTCAGCTTTGCTACCTGTCGGTAGCGGTCAGCTTTCGAGCAGCTCGACCATGGACCGCAGCCCCTGGAGGAGCTCCCGGCCGTCGGGCGCCTGCTCCGGATCGGTCAGGGTCTGCACCATCACCCCGCTGAGCAGCGCGATGTGCATCGAGCCGAGGGCCCGTACGTCCGCCTCGGAGACCTCCTCCTGCGGCACCCCGCGCAGGGCCGCGGCCACCATCCGCCGGTTTCGGCGCTGCCCCTCGGCGAGGATCGCGAGCAGCTCGGGCGAGGACTGCGCGTGGACGAATGCCTCGACGGAAGCCAGCCAGAGCCAGCGCATCTCGCCGAAGTCGCGGATCTTGCGGTCCCAGGTGTCGGCGTAGCGCTCCCCCGGGGTCTCGCCCTCACCGGTGAGGCGGCCGGACCCCGCGGCCCACTCCTCCATGGCGGCGAACAGGGCCTGGTTGAGGAGGGCCTCCCGGGATCCGAAGTGGTAGCCGATCGCGGCCATGCTCACCTCCGAGGCCGTGGCGATGTCGCGCACGGTCGTGCGCAGGTAGCCCTTCTCCTCCAGGCAGCGCCGGGCTCCGGCCAGCAGGTCCTCGCGATTTCCCATGCGGGGATCGTAGCCGTGCCCCATTGAGGCAAGCGCCCAAGACAAACGTATTGCGCGCTTGCCCAAATCCTGGCAGGCTGCAGGCACCGGGAGATCGGAAGACCGGCGAAACGGGGAGGACCACCATGCAGCGCCACGAGATGAAGATCGACGACCGCACCCTGTCCTACGTGGACTCCGGCGGCACCGGCCGCCCACTGCTGGCCCTGCACGGCGGACTGTCCGAGGGCCTCGCCTTCGCCGGACTCGCCGCGCACCTCGGCGACGCCTGGCGGGTCATCGCCCCCGACCAGCGCGGCCACGGCAGCTCCGACCGGGCCCCGCACTACCGCCGCGAGGGCTACGTCTCCGACGCCGTCGCCCTCCTCGACCACCTCGGCCTGGACGCCCCCGTCGCCCTCCTCGGCTACTCCCTCGGCGGCCTCAACGCCTACCACCTCGCCGCCGCCCACCCCGACCGGATTTCCGCACTCGCCGACGTCGACGCCACCGTCGAGATCCACCCCACCACCGAGGGCCCCCTCTTCGACTTCCTGCACGGCATGCGGTACACCGCCCCCACCCGCGGGGAACTCCTCGAAGCCGCCGGGCCGGTGGGCGCCCAGTTCGTCGAGCAGGCCCTGCGCCCGCTCCCCTCCGGCGAGGGCTGGCGGCTGCCGTTCCACCCTCAGGACATGCTCGACTCCATCGAGGCCTGCCGGGGCGACCACTGGGACGCCTGGCTCGCGAGCACCTGCCCGGCCCTACTGATCCACGGCACCCGCAGCCAGGCCCTCACCCGGGCCGTGGCCGACGCGATGGTCGCCCGGCGCCCGAAGGCCTCGTACGCGGCCCTCGACGGCGACCACTTCGTACCGTTCACGGACCCGGACGGCTTCCACACCGCGGTCGGGACGTTCCTGTCCACCCTCTGATCCGCCTGATCCCCGCGCCACGGCGGTGCACCGGGAAATGCCGAAGGGGCGGCGGGCCCGTGGCCCGCCGCCCCCTCCGGGACTACCGCACGCGGTGCTACTTGATGACGGTGATCCGGTTCGCCGCCGACGGGGCGATCGGGGCCGCCGCCGAGGAGTTCTTCGTCAGGTAGGCGTTGAAGCAGTCCAGGTCGGACGCGCCCACCAGCTTGTTCTTGTGCTCCTTCAGGACGGTGAAGCCGTCACCGCCGCCCGCGAGGAACTCGTTCATCGCGACCCGGTAGGTCTTGGCGGGGTCGATCGGCGCGCCGTTCAGCTTCACCGAGTCCACGACGATGCGGTCCACGCCCGCCTTCGTCATGTCCAGGGTGTACGTGAAGCCCTTCGACACCTGCAGGATCTTCGGGTTCGGCCCGTTGACCGGACCGCTGACCTGCTGCTGGAGCGCGGTGATCAGCTGCGCGCCGGTCAGGTCCACGATGTTCATCATGTTGGTGAACGGCTGGACCGTGAAGGACTCGCCGTACGTCACCACACCGTCGCCCTCGTCACCCGAGGCCTTGTAGGCGAGGTCCGAGCGGATGCCGCCCGGGTTCATGACGGCCAGCTGCGCGCCGCCCTTGTCCGCCGGGGCGAGCGCTTCGAGCTGCGCGTCGGCGATCAGGTCGCCGAGCGGCTTCTCGGGCGCCTCGGAACCGCGGCCGGGGATGTCGGCCGAGATGAAGCCCTGCGGACGGTTGGCGATCGGGGCCGCCAGCGCCTTCCAGCGGTCGATCAGCTCGGTCATGTCCGGGGCCTTCGGCTGGTCCCGGCCCACGATCTTGTTCACCGGCTTCGGCGAGGTGACCGGCGTACGGACGATGTCCTTGGTCTGCCGGTCGTAGGTGAGGGTGGTGTCGGTGAACAGGCGGCCGATGGAGGCGGCCGAGGTCACCGTACGCGGGTTGCCCGCCGGGTCCGGGATGTTGCAGGCGTAGGCCTGGTGCGTGTGGCCGGTGACCAGCGCGTCGACCTTGGCGTCCACGTTCTTGGCGATGTCCACGATCGCGCCCGAGATGCCGGCGCCGGCACCCGGGACGTTGCAGTCGTAGTTGTACGCGCCGCTGGCGGGCAGGCCGCCCTCGTGGATCAGCGCGACGATCGACTTCACGCCCTGCTTGTTCAGCTCGGCGGCGTACTTGTTGATCGTCTCGATCTCGTCGCCGAACTTGAGGCCCTTGACGCCCTCGGCGGTCACGACGTCCGGAGTGCCCTCCAGGGTGACGCCGATGAAGCCGATCTTCACGTCCCCCTTCTTCCAGACGTAGGTGGGCGACATCAGCGGACGCTTGGTCTTCTCGTCCGTGACGTTCGCGGCGAGGTACTGGAATTCGGCGCCGGTGAACTCCTTGCCGTACTCGAAGCAGCCCTCGACCGGGTGGCAGCCGCCGTAGCCCATGCGGCGCAGCTCGGTCTTGCCCTCGTCGAACTCGTGGTTGCCGACGCTGGACACGTCCAGGCCGATCTTGTTCAGCGCCTCGATGCTCGGCTCGTCGTGGAAGAGCCCGGACAGCATCGGGCTGCCGCCGATCATGTCACCGGCCGCGGCCGTGACGGAGTACTCGTGGCCCTTGCGGGCCTCGCGCAGGCTGGTCGCGAGGTACTCGACACCGCCCGCGGGTATGGCCTTGGTGGTGCCGTCGGCCTGACGCTCGGTCACGGTGCCGGAAGAGCCCTGCGGGGGCTCCAGCGTGCCGTGGAAGTCGTTGAACGACAGCATCTGCACATCGACGGTCCGGCTCTTGGCCGCACCGCCACCACTCGCGGCACCGGCCGGAAGTGCGGCGGCGACCATGGCCCCGGCCCCGGCCGTGACGGCGAGGGCGGTGAGGGTCAACCGGCGGGTTCGGCGGTGCCGTTGTGGCGTCGCTGACATTTAGTCCCCTTATGTGACAGAGGTAAGACATGGGAGGTCCGCCGAAGCCTATGGTCAACGCGCGTAGCTCTACCAGGGGGTAGCGGTATCGCGTTGGTTACGCGCAGAAGAAGGACCGACCTCGCGCCCGCACTCCGCCCCTCCCCCGTGACGGTCGTAGGCTCGTGCCATGACTGACGCAGCAGCGGCCCTGGAGCCGGGACGGCAGATTCAGACTCTCGACGAGCTGACGGAGGAACAGGCGATCGCCGTACTCGAACTCATCGAGGACGCGGCGCGTACGGACGGCACCACCGCCGTGTCCGAACAGGGACGGCTCCAGCTGCGCGGCGGACCGCGCGAGGGCATCCGGCACTTCCTGCTCACCGAGGGCGGCCGGCTCTCCGCTTACGGGCAACTGGAGGACACCGACCCGGTGGAGGCCCCGGCCGCCGAGCTCGTCGTGCACCCGGCCCTGCGCGGTCGCGGGCACGGGCGGGCCATGGGCACGGCCCTGCTGGCCGCCTCCGGCAAGCGGCTGCGGGTATGGGCGCACGGCGGCAAGTCGGCCGCCCGGCACCTCGCGCAGGTCCTCGGCCTGACCCTCTTCCGCGAGCTGCGCCAGCTGCGCCGGCCGCTGGCCGGCGGGGACCCGCTGCCGGAGCCGGTGCTCCCGCCCGGGGTGACCGTACGGACCTTCGTGCCCGGCGCCGACGACGCGGCCTGGCTCACGGCGAACGCCGCCGCCTTCGCCCATCACCCCGAGCAGGGCTCGCTGACCCAGCGCGACCTGGACGACCGGATCGCGCAGCCGTGGTTCGACCCCAAGGGCTTCTTCCTCGCGGAGCGCGACGGCGAGCTCGTCGGCTTCCACTGGACGAAGGTCCACGCGGCGGAGCTGCTGGGCGAGGTCTACGTGGTCGGCGTCCGCCCGGGCGCCCAGGGCGGCGGCCTCGGCAAGGCCCTCACCGCCATCGGCCTGCGCCACCTGGCGGCCCAGGGCCTGCCGACGGCCATGCTCTACGTGGACGCCGACAACCCCGCGGCCCTGGCCGTGTACGAGGGCCTCGGCTTCACCACCCACGAGGTCGACCTGATGTACCGCACGGAAAGCTGACCCGTTCCCCCGCGCCGCCCCTTCCACCCCCGCCGGGCCAGACTCAGACCCGCCGGGCCAAATCCAGCCCCGCCGCCACCTTCAGCCCCGCCGGCGCTTGAGGCGCGGGGTCCGGGGGCGGAGCCCCGATCCTTCCGCCCCGCCGCCACCTTCAGCCCCGCCGGCGTTCGAGGCGCGGGGTCCGGGGGCGGAGCCCCGATCCTTCCGCCCCGCCACCACCTTCAGCCCCGCCGGCGTTTGAGGCGCGGGGTCCGGGGCGGAGCCCCGATCTTTCGGCCCCGCCGGCGATCGAGGCGCGGGTCCGGGCAGCGCCCGGACCCGGGGAACCCAAGGCCGAGCCCCCCGCAGGGGCCGCGCACGCCGGGGCGCACCGGCCCCCGCACCCCCGCCGGGAGGCGACTCGTGCGCCATCCGGACCCGGGAAGCCACACGCCATTAACCAGGCATTCAGACGCGCTTGCGACTCTCCCCCAATGCAGCCCCGACTCCGACTGACGGCCGACTCTTCCGACGTGCCTGTCCTCCCGCGTGCGCGGAAGAATGGAGTCATGAGCCACCAGCCCAGCGCAGGCCCCACCGAGGTCCCCGCCCAGCACCCGTCTCACACCCCCGCCGCCCCCGGCCGGTCCGTCACCGGAGCCCACGCCCGCATAGGTTCCATCTCGGCGCACCGCCCGCACGTCGACCTGGAGCCCGATCTCGACGCGGATCTGGACGCCTACGACGACAAGGACAGCGACGAGCTCCCGCCGGGACGCTTCCTCGACCGGGAGCGCAGCTGGCTCGCCTTCAACGAGCGGGTGCTGGAGCTCGCCGAGGATCCGACGACGCCCCTGCTGGAGCGCGCCAACTTCCTGGCGATCTTCGCGAGCAACCTCGACGAGTTCTTCATGGTGCGCGTGGCCGGCCTCAAACGGCGTATCGCGACAGGTGTCGCCACCCGTTCGGCCTCCGGCCTGCAGCCCCGCGAGGTGCTGGACCTCATCTGGACGCGCTCGCGCGAGCTCATGGCCCGCCACGCCGCCTGCTTCCAGCAGGACATCTCCCCGGCACTCGCCGAGGAGGGCGTCCACCTCATCCGCTGGCCCGATCTGACCGAGAAGGAGCAGGCGCGCCTCTTCACCCTGTTCCGCAACCAGATCTTCCCGGTGCTGACCCCGCTGGCCGTGGACCCCGCGCACCCCTTCCCGTACATCTCCGGCCTCTCCCTGAACCTGGCCGTGGTCGTACGCAACCCCGTCAGCGGCCACCGCCACTTCGCCCGGGTCAAGGTCCCGCCGCTCCTCTCCCGCTTCCTGGAGGCCTCCCCGCAGCGCTACGTCCCGCTGGAGGACGTCATCGCCGCGCACCTGGAGGAGCTGTTCCCCGGCATGGAGGTGCTCGCGCACCACATGTTCCGGGTGACCCGCAACGAGGACCTGGAGGTCGAGGAGGACGACGCCGAGAACCTGCTCCAGGCCCTGGAGAAGGAGCTCATGCGGCGCCGCTTCGGCCCGCCCGTGCGCCTGGAGGTCGAGGAGTCCATCGACCCGGGCGTACTGGACCTGCTGGTGCAGGAGCTGAAGGTCAACGCCTCCGAGGTCTACCCGCTGCCCGGCCCGCTGGACCTGACCGCCCTCTTCGGGATCGCCTCGCTGGACATCCCGGAGCTCAAGTACCCGAAGTTCGTCGCCGGCACCCACCGCGACCTCGCCGAGGTCGAGTCCGCGTCCGCGCCCGACATCTTCGCCGCCCTGCGCGAGCGGGACGTCCTGCTGCACCACCCGTACGACTCCTTCTCCACCTCGGTGCAGGCCTTCCTGGAGCAGGCCGCCGCCGACCCGGACGTCCTCGCCATCAAGCAGACGCTCTACCGCACCTCCGGCGACTCCCCGATCGTGGACGCCCTGATCGACGCCGCCGACTCCGGCAAGCAGGTCCTCGTACTCGTCGAGATCAAGGCCCGCTTCGACGAGCAGGCCAACATCAAGTGGGCGCGCAAGCTGGAGGAGTCCGGCTGCCACGTCGTCTACGGGCTCGTCGGCCTCAAGACCCACTGCAAGCTGTCGCTCGTCGTCCGCCAGGAGGGCGAGACGCTGCGCCGCTACTCGCACGTGGGCACCGGCAACTACCACCCCAAGACCGCCCGGCTCTACGAGGACCTCGGCCTGCTCACCGCCGACCCGCAGGTCGGTGCGGACCTCTCCGACCTCTTCAACCGGCTGTCCGGCTACTCGCGCCGCGAGACCTACCGCCGGCTGATGGTGGCACCCCGCTCGCTGCGGGACGGACTGATAGCGCGGATCGACAAGGAGGCCGCCCACCACAAGGCCGGCCGCCCCGCCTACGTCCGGCTCAAGATGAACTCGATCGTCGACGAGGCCCTCATCGACTCGCTCTACCGGGCCTCCCAGGCGGGAGTGCCCGTCGACATCTGGGTGCGCGGCATCTGCGCCGTGCGCCCCGGAGTCCCCGGGCTCTCGGACAACATCCGGGCCCGCTCGATCCTCGGCCGCTTCCTGGAACACTCCCGGGTCTTCGCCTTCGGCAACGGCGGCGAACCCGAGGTGTGGATCGGCAGCGCCGACATGATGCACCGCAACCTCGACCGCCGTATCGAGGCACTGGTCAGGGTCGCCGACCCGGCCCACCGCGCGGCACTGGACCGGATGCTGGAAACCGGGATGTCCGACGCCACCTCCTCCTGGCACCTGGGCCCGGACGGCGAGTGGACCCGGCACAGCACGGATGCGGACGGCCAGCCGCTGCGGCACGTACAGGAGACGCTCATAGACGCCCGGAGGCGCCGGCGTGGCTCAGCCAAACCATGACCCGATTACGGCGACGGCGGACGCAGGTGCCGTGCTCGGCGCGTACCTGCGCGCCCAGGCCACCGCTTTCCTGCGCGCGCTGCGCCTACACGATGAAGGCACAGCGAGCGGGGCCGCCGAAGGAAGCGACGCGGCGCGCAGCCTGCGGGGGGCTGCGCGCCGCATCAGCGGTTCCCTGGCCACCTTCCGGATGGTGACCGAGTCCGCCTGGGCCGACGGGCTGCGCACCGAGCTGGTGTGGCTGTCCTCGACCCTGGCCGACGAGCACGCGTACGCGGCCCGGCTGACCCGCCTGATGGACGCCCTGCACCGGCTGTCGGGGTCCCCGGAACTGCCGGCGCCGCGCGGCTCGGCCGGCGCGTTGACGGTGGGCTCGGCGCGGGCCGGCGCACTGCTGGAACGGCAGCTGACCCTGGCCCGTACGCGCGCCCACTCGGCCACCCTCCAGGCGCTCGGCTCCTCCCGCTTCCACGCGGTGGCGGACGCGGTGGCGGTGCTCGCCTCGGAGGTCCCGCTGGACGCGGTCGCGGCCCGGGGGCGGGTGGCGGAGGTACTCGTCCCGCTGGCCGCCGTGGCCGAAACCCGCCTGTCGGCGGCGGTCGCGGCGCTGCCCCCGGTCGACGGGGCCCATCCGTACAACGCGGACCACGACGGGCTCTGGCACGAGGTCCGCCGCCTGCTGCGGGTCCACCGGTACGCGCGGGAGGCGCTCGGCGAGGACGTGACCCGCCCGGCGGCCGCGGGCGAGGCCCTGGACCGCCACCGTGACGCGGCCGAGGCGGCGACCGCCTCGGCGACGGCGGCCCGCACCCCGCGCATCGCCCCGGCGACGGCCTACGCCCTGGGCGTCCTGCACGCCGACCAGCGCCACGAGGTCGAGGCGGCCCGTCTCGAATTCCAGCATCTCTGGCTTCCCGAGCCCGCGGTCACGCCGCGATAACGTGCGGATAACGGATGATGACGACTGTGTGCGACCGGCCCGGGACGCACCGGGTCGTCCGCCACGGTTCACCATCCGTTCACTCGGCCCGGTCGGCTGCTTCACCTGTTCTGCCTAATTTCGGTGATGCACGGAGCGAGTCGCCCGGAGGTCGAGCAGCTCAGCCGCGCACAACCGACGCAGTCCTCTTCGCACGCCGCCCCGATCCAGAAAGCGGCCGGCGGCTTCTGGAAGGAACACCCGAAAAGTGAAGCTTCAGCGCAAGAACATGCTTCGTGCCTCCGCCCTCGGCGCGCTTGTCGTGTCCGGCGCCCTGGTCCTCACGGCGTGCGGCTCGGACGACAACACCAAGACCGCCGACGGCTCGGCGAAGCCCTCCGCGGCCGCCGCGGGCGACATCAAGTGCGACGACGCCAAGGGCAAGCTCCTGGCCTCCGGCTCCTCCGCGCAGAAGAACGCGATCGAGCTGTGGATCAAGAACTACATGGCCGCCTGCTCCGGCGTCGAGGTGAACTACAAGTCCTCCTCCTCCGGTGAGGGCATCGTCGCCTTCAACCAGGGCACGGTCGGTTTCGCCGGCTCCGACTCCGCGCTGAAGCCGGAGCAGGTCGAGGAGTCGAAGAAGATCTGCACCGGTGGCCAGGGCATCGACCTCCCGATGGTCGGCGGCCCCATCGCCCTCGGCTTCAACGTCGCCGGCGTGGACAAGCTGAACCTCGACGCCGCCACGGTCGCCAACATCTTCAACGACAAGATCAAGAAGTGGGACGACGAGGCGATCAAGAAGCTGAACCCCGGCGTCACGCTTCCCTCCACCGCCATCCAGGCCTTCCACCGCTCCGACGACTCGGGCACCACCGAGAACCTCACCAAGTACCTCAAGGCCACCGCGGGCGACGCCTGGCCGTACGAGGCCGCGAAGAAGTGGGCCGCCCCGGGCGGTCAGTCGGCCTCCGGCTCCTCCAGCGTCGCCGCCCAGGTCAAGCAGGTCGACGGTGCGATCGGCTACTTCGAGCTCTCCTTCGCCAGCTCGCAGAGCATCAAGACCGTCGACCTGAACACGGGTGCCTCCGCCCCGGTCAAGGCCAGCGGTGAGAACGCCTCCAAGGCCATCGCCGCCGCCAAGATCGCCGGCACCGGCTCCGACCTGGCCCTCAAGCTCGACTACACCACCAAGGCCGAGGGCGCCTACCCGCTCGTCCTGGTGACCTACGAGGTCGTCTGCGACAAGGGCAACAAGGCCGAGACGCTCCCGACCGTGAAGTCCTTCCTGAACTACGCCGCCTCGGACGCGGGCCAGAAGGTCCTCCTCGAGAACGGCTACGCGCCGATCCCGGCCGAGATCAACACCAAGGTCCGCGAGGTCATCAACACCCTCGGCTAAATGCTGACCCCCG
The DNA here is from genome assembly GCF_042894025.1 of Streptomyces sp. NPDC001549. Taxonomy (NCBI): domain Bacteria; kingdom Bacillati; phylum Actinomycetota; class Actinomycetes; order Kitasatosporales; family Streptomycetaceae; genus Streptomyces; species Streptomyces sp. NPDC001549. Next base: position 23,595 of record NZ_JBIAVJ010000023.1, on the reverse strand, counting down.
AGGTGTCGGCCGCCCCCGTCCGGGCATCCGACACCTCGGGGACCCTTCCCCTCCACCCGGGGGAATCCGGTGCACCGCCGCCAGGGGGCCTGCCCCCCACACAGACCGGAAAGACCATGGCTTCCACCACACCCACCCAGATAGACACGGCTCCGCCTGTCACCCGTAGCGGAGGATCCACCGGTCGCGCCGGTGACAAGATCTTCGCCGGGCTCTCCAAGGGCTCCGGCATCCTGCTCCTGGTGATCATGGCGTCGATCGCCGCCTTCCTCACCTACCGCGCCTCGATCGCCCTGTCGAAGAACGAGGGGAACTTCCTCACCACCTTCGACTGGAACGCGTCGGCCAACCCGCCCGTCTTCGGCATCGCCGTCCTGCTCTTCGGCACCGTCATCAGCTCGATCGTCGCGATGGCCATCGCCGTCCCGATCGCTGTCGGCATCGCCCTGTTCATCTCGCACTACGCGCCGCGCAAGCTGGCCGCGCCCCTCGCGTACGTGGTCGACCTGCTGGCCGCCGTGCCGTCGATCATCTACGGCATCTGGGGCGCCCTCTTCCTCGTCCCGCAGCTCAACGGCCTGAACCTCTGGCTGGACGAGTACCTCGGCTGGACGTACGTGTTCGAGAAGACCCAGGTCGGCGTCGCCCGCTCGCTCTTCACCGTCGGCATCCTGCTCGCGATCATGATCCTGCCGATCGTGACCAGCGTCAGCCGTGAGGTCTTCCTCCAGGTCCCGCGCATGAACGAGGAGGCCGCCCTGGCCCTCGGCGCGACCCGCTGGGAGGTCATCCGCATGTCGGTGCTGCCCTTCGGCCGCTCCGGCGTCATCTCCGCCTCGATGCTCGGCCTCGGCCGCGCGCTCGGCGAGACCATGGCGGTCGCGACCGTCCTCTCCCCGAGCTTCCTGATCTCCGGTCACATCCTGAACCCGGGCGGCGGTACCTTCGCGCAGAACATCGCCGCGAAGTTCGACGAGGCCAACGAGTTCGGCCGCGACGCGCTGATCGCCTCCGGTCTCGTCCTCTTCCTGCTCACCCTGCTGGTCAACGGTGCAGCCCGCCTGATCATCGCTCGCCGCAAGGACTTCTCGGGGGCGAACGCCTGATGAGCCACGCAATCCAGGACCAGCGGCCCACCCGGGCCCGCAAGTCCGCCGCCCCCGCCTCCCTCACCCGCGGCGGCCTGCCCCGCTGGGCCCCGGCCGGCATCGCGGCCCTCTCGATCGCCCTCGGCTGCGGCATCGGCCTCGCCTTCGGCCTCGACAGCAAGGTCCAGTGGGGTCTGCTCGCGGCACTGCTCTTCATCGCCGTCACGTACACCGCCAGCGCGGTGGTCGAGAACCGCCGCCAGGCCAAGGACCGTGTCGCGACCTCCCTCGTGTGGGTCTGCTTCGTCCTCGCCGTCATCCCGCTGCTCTCGCTCATGTGGACGACGATCAGCCGCGGCATCGAGCTCCTCAGCGCCAACTTCCTCAGCCACTCCATGAACGGCGTGACCAGCTTCGACGAGGGCGGCGGCGTCTACCACGCCCTGCTCGGCACCATCGAGCAGGTCGCCCTCGCCACACTGATCGCGGCCCCCATCGGCCTGCTGACCGCCGTCTACCTGGTCGAGTACGGCAAGGGCCGCCTCGCCAAGTCCGTCACCTTCTTCGTCGACGTCATGACCGGCATCCCCTCCATCGTCGCGGGCCTGTTCATCCTGACGACCTGGAACCTGATGCTCGGCTTCGGCCCGTCCGGCTTCGCCGGCGCCATGGCCCTGTCGATCCTGATGATGCCGGTCGTGGTCCGCTCCACCGAGGAGATGCTCAAGCTCGTCCCGAACGAGCTGCGCGAGGCCGCCCTCGCCCTCGGTGTGCCGAAGTGGCGCGTGATCCTCAAGGTCGTGCTCCCGACCGCCATCGGCGGTATCTCCACCGGTGTGATGCTGGCCGTCGCCCGCATCGCCGGCGAGACCGCCCCGATCATGCTGCTGGTCTTCGGCTCCCAGCTGATCAACGGCAACCCCTTCGAAGGCGCCCAGTCCTCGCTCCCGCTCTACATTTGGGAGCAGTACAAGGTCGGCAGTGAAGCCTCCTACGACCGGGCATGGGCCGCAGCGCTCGTCCTGATCGCCTTCGTCATGATCCTCAATCTGGTGGCCCGCGGCATCGCCCGCTGGAAGGCCCCGAAGACCGGTCGCTGACGCGACTTATGAAAGCGAAGTGACCCCTCATGGCGAAGCGAATCGACGTCTCCGGACTGTCCGCCTTCTACGGCACCCACAAGGCCATCGATGACATCTCGATGACCGTGGAGCCCCGCTCCGTGACGGCCTTCATCGGCCCCTCCGGCTGCGGCAAGTCCACCTTCCTGCGCACCCTCAACCGCATGCACGAGGTCACCCCCGGCGGTCGCGTCGAGGGCAAGGTCCTGCTGGACGACGAAAACCTGTACGGCACCGGCGTGGACCCCGTCGCGGTCCGCCGCACGGTCGGCATGGTCTTCCAGCGCCCGAACCCCTTCCCCACCATGTCGATCTTCGACAACGTGGCGGCGGGCCTGCGGCTGAACGGCAGCTTCAAGAAGTCCGAGCTCACGGACGTAGTCGAGAAGTCGCTCCAGGGCGCCAACCTCTGGAACGAGGTCAAGGACCGCCTGAACAAGCCCGGCTCCGGCCTCTCCGGCGGCCAGCAGCAGCGTCTGTGCATCGCCCGCGCCATCGCGGTCGAGCCCCAGGTCCTGCTGATGGACGAGCCCTGCTCGGCCCTGGACCCGATCTCCACCCTGGCGATCGAGGACCTGATCGGCGAGCTCAAGGAGCGCTTCACGATCGTCATCGTGACGCACAACATGCAGCAGGCGGCCCGCGTCTCGGACCGCACCGCCTTCTTCAACCTCTCGGCCGTCGGCCAGCCCGGCAAGCTCATCGAGCTCGACGACACGGACCGGATCTTCTCGAACCCGTCCGTCCAGGCGACCGAGGACTACATCTCGGGTCGCTTCGGCTAAACCACGAGACACCGTGCGGCTCCGCCGCACGGCAAGACGTCCTGCGGTGCTGCATGGCGGTGCCACCGCAAGGCGAAAGAAAGAAAAGGGCCGGCTCCCCCTGGGTGGGGGGAGCCGGCCCGCTTTCGTCCGGGTCCCCGGGGACCCTGGGCCCCGGGGACCCTGGGACTACACGAACGCCAGGTCCACGATCCAGAAGCTCAGCGCCGCGACCAGCGCCGCGGCCGGCATCGTGATGAACCAGCCCAGGATGATGTTCTTGGCGACGCCCCAGCGGACCGCGTTCACGCGCTTGGTCGCGCCCACGCCCATGATCGCCGAGGTGATCACGTGGGTGGTGGAGATCGGCGCGTGGAAGAGGTACGCCGAACCGAACATGATCGAGGCACCCGTGGTCTCCGCCGCGAAACCCTGCGGCGGGTCCAGCTCGATGATCTTGCGGCCGAGCGTACGCATGATGCGCCAGCCACCCGCGTACGTACCCAGCGACAGCATCACGGCACACACGACCTTGACCCAGACCGGGATCGGCGCGTCGGCGCTCTGCACGTCGGCGATGACCAGAGCCATCACGACGATGCCCATCGTCTTCTGCGCGTCCTGCAGACCGTGGCCGAGGGCCATCGCGGCCGCCGAGACCGTCTGCGCTATACGGAAGCCGTGCTTCGCCTTGTGCGGGTTGGACCGGCGGAACATCCACAGGATGGCCACCATCACCAGGTAGCCGATGACCAGACCGACCACCGGCGAGACGAACATCGGGATGACGACCTTGTCGAGGACCCCCGACCAGATCACCTCCGTCCCGCCGGCCAGCGCCGCGCCCACCATGCCGCCGAACAGCGCGTGCGAGGAGGACGAGGGCAGCCCGAAGTACCAGGTGATCAGGTTCCAGACGATCGCGCCGACCAGCGCCGCGAAGAGGATCCACATGCCCGTGGCGCCCGTGGGCGTCTCGATCAGGCCCTGGCTGACCGTCTTGGCCACGCCGCTGCCCAGGAAGGCACCGGCGAGGTTCATCACGGCCGCCATCGCCAGCGCCGCGCGCGGGGTCAGCGCCCGCGTCGAGACGGACGTCGCGATCGCGTTCGCCGAGTCGTGGAAACCGTTCGTATACGTGAAGCCGAGCGCGACACCGATGGTCACGACCAGAGCAAAGGTGTCCACGAGGTTCAGGACTCCTTGACCGCGATGGTCTCCACCGTGTTCGCAACGTGCTCGAACGCGTCGGCCGCCTCTTCGAGCACGTCGACGATCTGCTTGAGCTTCAGCACCTCGATGGCGTCGTACTTGCCGTTGAAGAGCTGGGCGAGCAGCTTGCGGTGGATCTGGTCGGCCTGGTTCTCGAGGCGGTTGACCTCGATCCAGTACTCGGTCAGGTTGTCCATCGTCCGCAGGTGCGGCATGGCCTCGGCGGTCAGCTCGGCCGCGCGCGCCAGCACCTCGATCTGCTGCTCGACACCCTTGGGGAGCTCCTCCACGTTGTAGAGGACGACGAGGTCGACGGCCTCCTCCATGAAGTCCATGATGTCGTCGAGCGACGAGGCCAGGTTGTAGATGTCCTCGCGGTCGAACGGCGTGATGAAGGAGGAGTTCAGCTGGTGGAAGATCGCGTGAGTGGCGTCGTCCCCCGCGTGCTCCGCTGCCCGCATCCGCTCCGCGATCTCGGCCCGGGCGGAGGAGTCCGCTCCGAGCAGTTCCATCAGGAGCTTGGAGCCCGTGACGATGTTGTCCGCGGATGCGGCGAACATGTCGTAGAAGCTCGTCTCCCTGGGGGTCAGACGAAATCGCACGTGAGGTCCTCGGGGTGCATTGGATTCGGTCAGGCTGATGCTAGGCGCATCCCCCGGCCACGGCTAACCGGCCGTTCCACAGTGTCCTCCATCGGGCAGAGTGGGGACCACGGACCCCTGCCCAGGACGACGGGGCCCAGTATCCTATACCCATGAGGGGTATGCGTTAGGCATGCCCCTCGTTCCGGACCACGGGAGGACGTATGACGACCATCGAGGCGGAGGGCTCCGGAGCCGTCCACGGCTATCACCACCAGAAGGACGAGCACCTCAAGCGGCTGCGCCGGATCGAAGGCCAGATCCGCGGCCTCCAGCGGCTCGTCGACGAGGACGTCTACTGCATCGACATACTCACGCAGGTCTCGGCGAGCACGAAGGCACTGCAGTCCTTCGCGCTCCAGCTGCTGGAGGAACACCTGCGGCACTGCGTCGCCGACGCCGCGGTGAAGGGCGGCACCGAGATCGACGCCAAGGTCGAGGAAGCCACCAAGGCCATCGCCCGCCTCCTCCGCACCTGACCGGCACCCCCAAGCCCCGCAGACCGCCCGCAAACCCAGCCCTCGCAAAACCCAGCCCCGCCGGCGCTTGAGGCGCACCCTCCAGCCCCGCCGGCATTTGAGGCGCGGGGTCTGGGGCGGAGCCCCAGCAGCGGCGCGGCACACGCACCTTCCACGACCCCCGCCGGGAGGCGACCGGCTACTGCCCGAGCAGGACCTCGTCGATCCGGTCCAGGCTGAGCCGCTCCTCCGCGGCCGCCGAGGCGGCGATGATCAGCTCACCACACAGCTCGATCTCGGCGAGAGCAACGTGGTCCTGCACCGTCGTACCGCCTGCGGGAGTCACGCGTGTCACCTCAATCTGCCACCGGCCACCGGCCGTCATCGGTCATACCGCACCGCACCACGCGCCGGCGCCCGGCTTCTCAGCGTAGGGAGGCCGTGCCGTCCCCCGCATGACACGGATGGACCATTTCCGGATACCGGGCCATGGCCCGATCGCGCCGCCCGCCCCTCGTCCGCCTCACTGGTCGGAGATCTTCCCGGCGTAAATGTCCCCGCTTGCGGGCAATACGACGGTCACCGGCGTCCCGAACCCGTACAGCAGCGTGGTCGACGACACATCGATCACGCCATTGTTGACGTACGTGAACCGGTGTCTGACCTTCCGCAAGCGCCCCTCCTCGTCCAGGTAGGCGTCAAACGGCACCGTGTCCGTGCTGAACCCTTTCGCCGCAGCCCGCAGCGCCCCCCGCACCTCCGGTGACGCGCTCCCCGCGGCCCGCCCGATGTCGGTGGTCCCCCGGTAGTGCCGCACCTTGGTGCCCGCCACCTCGGTCTCCCCCACGTACGTCACCTCCTGCGCGCCCCGCAGCAGCTCGGCCGCGACCAGCGGATCGGTGGCCCCGCCCGTGACCAGGTTCCCGTCGTTCAGGGTCGTCGTGTCGACCCGGACCCACTTGTCGTCCGGGACGCCCGCGCCGCGGTTCTTCATGTAGAGCGCGCCCGGCACGAGCAGCTCGGTGATGGGCCGGTGCTCGGCCTTGCCCTTCACATCGGCCGGGAGCATCACAAGGAGCTGGCCCATCCGCTTCTTGAAGTCCACCCCGCCCTCGCCGCGGATCGTGACCCGGGTGCCGCCCGTGGCCATCTCCATGGCCGTACGGGCCCGGGCACTGCCGGTCCTCGCCAGTGCGTCGGCGGCCCCGCGGACCACCGCCGCCGGATCCGCCGGAGTCCGGCCGTCGCCCGCGCCGCCCGCGCACCCGGTCATCGTCGTGACCGCCAGGGTGATGCCGGCGGCGAGCGCCGCCTCACCCGCACGCCCGCGCGGCCGCCTGTGCTGGTGATCCACCATCGCCTGCCAACCCCCAACGCATGACCGCTGATTGCCCGAGGCCCCCACCCGCTCCGTTTAACGAGGTCCGGGGTTTCCCGTCACGGGGCGCACCCTCCCCGCGCGCCGCCCGCCCCGGTACCGTGGACCTGTGGAACCGCACACCGAAGCGAGACTGGTCCCTCCGCTTGACTCCCTGCCGCTCCCGCGGCCGCACGCGCAGCCGGAGCCACCGGCCGGCCACACCACATCCACCGCCGACCGCGGATCGTTCTGCCTGGCCGTCTGTACGTGCGGCTGGAACGGTCCGGCCCGCCGCTCCCGCGACCTGGCCCGCAGGGACGCCGCCCGGCACACGGAGCCGTAGCCGGGAGGGGTAAGCCGTTCGGACCGCCCGGCTGGCCGGGGCGCGCCGCAGCGGATGCCCTTGATCCATGCCAGGTTCCGCAGCCCGCCTCGCGACCCTTCTCTGGGCCCTGCTCATCGTGTCCGCCCCGGCCGCCGCGGCCTGGGCCGGACCCGCGGGCTCGGCGGACAGCCCGGCCGACGTGGCCCTGGCCATCGGGCTCACCTCGGCCGCGGCCGCGGCGACCGGCTGGTGGCTGCGCTCCCGCTACCGCCGCGGCACCGACGGCGGTGATCCCTGATGCCCCGCGTCCGAACCCGGACCCGGACCCGTACGCGGACCCGTACGCGGTCGCGATCCCGGCCGAAGGCGGTGCGGATGTGCTTCGGGGCGGCGCTGCTGTGCCTGCTGGCGGCCGTGCTGCTCGCCGTATGGAATGCGTACGCGCAGAGCTGATCCCGGCCGCACCGCAACCCGTGTCAGGCGGCGAGGTCGCTCTCGTGCGTACGCTGCCCCGCGGGCGGGGTCTGTGCCTGCGGGAGGCCGACCGGCCGGGGCAGCGCGGCGTTCTTGGCCCGCACGAGCCGGCCACCGCGCCGGGAGCGGGCCACCGCCCGCACCACCGGGGTCAGCGCCGCCATGGCGAGCGGCGCGAGCACGAGCACCACCGCGGTACCGAGGGCGAGGCCGCCGATGACGTCGGTCGGGTAGTGGATGCCCATGTAGACCCGGCACAGGCCTTCGGCGAAGGCCAGCCCGATCCCCAGGAGACCGAACTTCCGGTTCGCCACGAACAGGCCTACGCCCAGGGCCATCGCGACGGTGGTGTGCCCGCTGACGAAGGAGAACTCGGTGCGCCCGAGCCCCCAGCCGAAGGCGGGGTCGAGCACTTGCAGGCCCTCGTGCTGGCGGAACGGCCGCGGCCGTCCCACGAATTCACGCAGCGGCACATTCACGAGCAGCGCCAGCCCGGCGGCCAGCGGGGCCCAGACGAGCGCGGCGACGGACTCGACGGCGGCGGCCTCGTCCTGCCGGCGGGCACCGCGCCAGCACCACAGGACCAGGAGCACCAGGGCCAGCAGGATCCCGTACTCCCCGGCCAGGCTCACGACCCGGTCCAGCCACGCCGGAGCGTGCCGGGCCGCTCCGTTGATCTCGTACAGCAGGCTGACATCCACGTTCGGCCCACCTGTTGTGAGTCCAGCCATGGTGATGCGGCCCCTTGCCCTTGCCGTGGTTCCCCTGTGGGACGCACCCCTGTGTGCGCCCCTCCGCCCCCCACTTGATCAACCCCCGCGCCCATGGAACGCCCGTTCTGGCTCCTACGTTCCATTCTCCACGCAATGATCACTCCAACGTTATCGAAGAGTGACCCATCGTCGCAGCTCAGGGCCTTGGCATCACGGAGAGTTGCTATGCGGCCGGACCGGCGCCCGAGCGCTCCGGAAGAGCCTCCGCACCATCCCTGGTCACGCGCGTCGCACCGAAGTAGTCCGGGGTGTCGATCTTGTCGAAGCGGATCACCGCACCGGTGTAAGGGGCGTTGATCATGTACCCGCCGCCCACGTAGAGCCCGACGTGCCGGATCTCCCGAGAGTTCGTCAGATCATCGGAGAAGAAGACGAGGTCACCGGGCAGGAGTTGATCGCGCGAAGGGTGCGCCCCGGCGTTGTACTGGTCGTTCGCCACGCGCGGCAGCTCGATCCCCACGGTCTCGTACGCGGCCTTGGTCAACCCGGAACAGTCGAACCGCCCGCCCTGATCGGGCGTCCCGTTGCCACCCCACAGATACGGCGTCCCGAGCTGCTTCTGCGCGAAGTAGATGGCCCCGGCGGCCTGTTGCGAGGGCGCCACCCGCCCGACGGGCCGCTCGAAACTCTTGGCCAGCGTGGTGATGGCCTTCACGTACCCCTGGGTCTCCTTGTACGGGGGCACTCCGCCGTACTTGATGACCGCGTACGCCCCCGCGTTGTAAGCCGCGAGCATGTTCGACGCGTCGTCCCCGGGCACGCTCGCCACGTCCTTGGCCAGCTCGCAGTCGTACGAGGCCGCCGAGGGGATCGCGTCGTTCGGGTCCCAGATGTCCCGGTCCCCGTCCCCGTCCCCGTCGATACCGTGGCCCGCCCACGTGCCCGGGATGAACTGCGCGATACCGCGCGCGTCCGCCGGACTCACGGCGCTCGGGTTCCAGCCGCTCTCGGAGTACAGCTGAGCGGCGAGCAGGGCCGGGTTGATGGCCGGGCAGAGATTGCCCCACTTCTCCACCAACGCCTGGTACTTGGCGGGTACGGCACCCTTTGTCAGCCCTACCGCGCGACCACCCGCGCCTGACCCCACGAGGCCTGCCGCCGCCGAGTACGTCCCCACGACGAGGAGCGCCACGAACGTCAGACACAGCCCGATCCCGATCCCGCCGACCATCCAGAATCTGCGCACCCGTCAACCCTCCCCCATAACCGTCACTTCAACGTGTGATTCGGCCGTGTCGCATGTCCTACTACCCCACTCGGAAGCCCGAACAGGCGATGCTCGCGTACTTCGTAGGATCATCCTCAACGTGGTAGAAGACCACCGTCCAGTCCCCAGGGTCGGCGGACAGGGGCACAGCGGGCCACGTCTTGCCCGCGGCGTGCATCGTGAAGTCGTCCGGGTAGGTGAGTGTCACGTCGCCACCCGACTTCCAATGCGTGTAGATGTCGACGGGCTTGCTCGTGTAGCCGACGGCCCGGTTGTCCATGGGGAAGGGCTTGCCCGTGGACGGCTCGATGTCGTGCGGGGACTTGACCGCCACGGACACGTAGTACGGATCCGGCGCGGACTGGCCCATCTCCGCGTATTTGATCCGCATCTCGACGGACGCGGTCCTGCCCGGCTTCCCGTTGACGCTGGTGGTCGACACCGCCGACTGGAAGCCCGCGCCCGGAGACTTCTCCTCGGCCGGCTGGTTGCACTGGCCGACCCCCCGAACGGCCAGGTCCAGGTCGGGGGAGCCGCTCCACACGTAGCGCGAGATCTGGTTGTTGTCGATGTACTCGGCCGGTGGCTTGGCCGCACCCTTGGAACCGGTGGCCGCGGGTGGCTGCCCGCCCTGCGCCGCGGGCGGCGTGGCCGTGGCGCCGCCCTTGTCGGCCCCCTCCCGCGCAGCGGCGCCGCCACCGTTGCCGCCACTGCCACTGCCACTGCCACTGCCGTCGAACGGGATCAGCTTCCAGGCCGTCAGGGAGAGCACCACCGCCACGGCCACCCCCGCGCCGACCATGGCGCCGCGCCGCAGCCCCGCACCCCGCGCGGCCCGCGGCGCCTGCTCGACCGCCGTCGGGACGTACGGGTGACCCGGCCCCTGCGTCCGCATCTCGTGCACCGGTACGGCCTCACCCAGCGCACCGAACCCGAGGTACACCGGATCGTCGATCAGCGCGTCCCGGACCCCGCACCGGGCGATGACCTCACGCAGGCCCGGCCGCACCGCCGGATCCTTCGCCACGCACGCCTCGATCAGCCCCGCCAGCCCCGGCTCCACCCCGGCCACGTCGACCGGCTCGTGCACCGCCCGGTAGCTCACCGTCGTCGCCACACCCGTACCGAACGGCGGCCGCCCGGTCGCCGCGTACGCGAGGGTCGCGCCCAGCGCGAAAACATCCGCCGCGGCCCCGGCCTCCGCGCCCAGCAGCACCTCCGGCGCGGTGTACCCCGGCGTCCCCGGGGCCTGCCCGTCCTGCGTGAGAGCCGTCTCGCCGACGCCCCGCGCGATGCCGAAGTCGATGAGCTGCGGCCCCTGCGCGCCCAGGATGACGTTCTGCGGCTTGAGGTCCCGGTGCGTCACCCCGTACGCGTGCACGCTCGCCAGCCCCTCCGCGAGGGCCGCGAACAGCCGCCGGCAGGTGTCCGCGGGCAAGCCACCGCGCTCCGCCACGGCATGACCGAGCGTCGGGCCCGCCACGTACTCGGTCGCCAGCCAGTACGGCGCCGCCGCCAGCGAGGCGTCGATCAGGTTCGCCGTGTAGGCCGACCGCACCGCACGCACGGTCTCGGCCTCACGCCGGAACCGGGCCAGCGCCTCCGGATGCCCGGTGATCTCGTCCCGGATCACCTTCACGGCGACCAGGCGCCCACCGGGCGACCGCCCGAGGTACACCTGCCCCATCCCCCCGGCACCGAGCCGGGCCAGCAGCGCATGCGCCCCGATCTGCGCGGGGTCGACGTCTCTCAGGGCATCCACCGGCACGAGCCTGCCACACCGACTCCCGTGCCACGGAGCCGGGTTGACGCGAAGGGCCGGCTAGGAGCGGGGCGCCACGAAAAGACTCTGCGCGCTCCGCCCGATGGGCCCCTTCTCGTCGTGCAGCCGCGCGTCCGCGAGCCCGATCCCGGCGGCGTCCACACTCGTACGGGCCTCCACGCACGCCCACTCGCCCACCGGATGGCGGTGCAGATGGACGGTCAGGTCACCGTTGATGAAGACGTACCGCCCGAAGTCCATCACCGAGCTGATCCCGTTCCCCGAATCGGCGGCGATCAGCACCCGGTCCAGCGGCCTGGTCTCCTCCCCGGCGACGAGCGGCACCTTCATCCGCATCCAGCAGGTACCGGGACCCAGTTCGACGAAGGCGCCCTCGGTGAACCGGGTCTCCATGGCCGAGTGGTAGCCGGTCTCCCACGGCACCGGGAAGAACGGCGTCACCTCCACCTCCCCGGGCGGCGGCAGCTGCGGCCCCGGGACCACGGCCGGCACGGTCTCCTCCGCGACCCGGATCCGCAGGGCCCGCGCCAGCATCACGGGCGCGCCGCCCGCCGGCGCGAGGGCCGCCTCGACCACCTCGGTCCCGCGGCCGGCCCGCAGCACACTGGTGGTGATCTCCAGCTCGCCGATCGGCACCGGCCGCAGGATCTCGTACGTGATCCGGGCGATCCGCATGTCCGTACGCGCACCCGGCCGCTCCTCGACGGCCCGCCCGAGCAGCGCGGCCGGCGGCCCGGCGTGCTGCGAGCCCGGGTCCCACGGCCCCCGCGTGTTCTCGGTGGCCAGGAAGCGCCCGGCGCCGACCCTCTCGAAGAATCCCTCGTACCCCTCGGCAGCACCCATACCGTCCACGCTACCGACAGGTAACCCCGGCCACCAGCCCCTGCGATCGACTCAGCGAGCGAACCCCAGCCCCACCCCCAGCCCCACCAGCACCGACCCGATGGCCCGGTTCAGCGCCTTCTGCGCCTTCAGCATCCGGTCACGCAGCCGCGAGACGGAGAAGAACAGCGCGACCGCCCCGAACCAGCCCAGATGCGCCGCCGACATGAACAGCCCGTAGCCCACCTGCTGCCACACCGGGGTCTCCGGATTCACCACCTGCGTGAACGTCGACACCACGAACAGCGTCGTCTTCGGGTTGAGCACATTGGTCAGGAAGCCCGACCGCATCGCCCCCAGCCGGGTCAGCTGCGGCTTCGACTCCAGGTCCACGGTCACCTCGGCCCGCGCCCGGAAGGTGCGTATCCCGATCCACACCAGATAGGCCGCACCCGCCAGCTTGATCGCGGTGAACAGCGCGGTGGACGAGGCGATCAGCAGACCGACCCCGAGCATCGTGTAGGAGACGTGGACCAGCACGCCGGCCGCGACCCCGGCGGCGGCGAACAGCCCGGTGGGGCGCCCGTAGAGATAGCTGTTGCGGACCACCATGGCGAAGTCGGCACCGGGACTGATCACGGCGAGGAGGGTAATAACAGCAACTGCGATCACTTCTGTCGTACGGGGATGCTCACCGCCTCCGCCCCGTGGATCAAGACCCCGAGCACCCGGAGCGACGGGGGACAATGGACGGCGTGCCGAACCACCCCGCCGCCGACCTCCCCGCGCTCCCCGTCCTGCAGGCCGACTGCGCGAACTGCTTCGCGCTCTGCTGCGTGGCGCTGCCCTTCGCCAAGTCCAACGACTTCGCCATGAACAAGCCCGCCGGAACTCCCTGCAAGAACCTCCGGCAGGACTTCCGCTGCGGCATCCACACCCGGCTGCGCGACAAGGGCTTCCAGGGCTGCACCGTCTTCGACTGCTTCGGCGCGGGGCAGCAGGTCTCCCAGGTCACCTTCGGCGGCCGCGACTGGCGCACCCACCCCGGCACGTCCCGCCAGATGTTCGAGGTCTTCCCGGTACTGCGGCAGCTCCACGAGCTGCTCTTCTACGTGAGCCAGGCCCTGGCCCTCCCGGCCGCCGCCCCGGTCCACGCGGACCTGCGCCGGGCCCTGGCGGAGACCGGGGAATGGACCCGCGCCGACGCGCAGGCCCTGGCCGACCTGGACGTCGGCCCCCTCCGCCAGCAGATCAACACCCTGCTCCTGAAGACCAGCGAACTCGTACGGGCGAAGGTGCCGGGCCGCAAGAAGAACCACCGCGGCGCCGACCTGATGGGCGCCCGCCTCTCCGGAGCCGACCTGCGCGGCGCGAACCTCCGCGGCGCCTACCTGATCGCCGCCGACCTCACCCGCGCCGACCTCCGCACGGCGGACCTGATCGGCGCGGACCTCCGCGACACCAACCTCCGCGGAGCGGACCTCCGCGACGCGATCTTCCTCACCCAGCCCCAACTGAACGCAGCCCAGGGCGACCCCACCACCCACATCCCCCCCACCCTCACCCGCCCCACCCACTGGACCTGAGCCCCGCTCTTCCAGCCCCGCCGGCGCTTGAGGCGCACCCTCCCAGCCCCGCCCGGCGCTTGAGGCGCGGGGCCTGGGGCGGAGCCCCGCTCTTTCAGCCCCGCCGGCGTTTGAGGCGCGGGGCCTGGGGCGGAGCCCCAGCAACGGCGCCGCACCCGCCCCACCTCGCACCCCCGCACCCCCGCACCCTCACACCCGCGCCAAAAACCCCCGCACGGCAGCGAAGAACCCCTCCGGGTCCCCGACCCGCACCGCATGCCCCGTCGGCAACTCCACCAACCGCACCCCCGCCCTCCGCACCGTCATCTCCCGCGCATGCTCCGCCGACAGCACCCCGCTCCGATCCCCCCGCACCAGCAGCGTCGGCTTCCGCACCCCCAGCCAGTCCCCCCAGTGGTCCCCGTTCAGCCCCCGCTGGGACTCCACCATGTCCTCCACCTCGAACGCGGTCCCCCACCCGTCCGGATACTCCTGCAGGGACCCCTCCAGGTGCGGGGCCGCACTCCCCACCCCCGCCAGGAACCCGGCCCGGGTCGCGGCCCGTCTCGGCCACTCCCGCGCGAACGACAGATCGCCGTCGACCACCGCCCCGATGTCCTCGACCACCACCGCCCGCACCAGATCCGGCCGCCGCGCCGCGAGCTGGTACGCGTTGACCCCGCCCAGCGAATGCCCCAGCACCACCGCCGGCCCCAGCCCCAGCTGCTCCAGCAGGGCCGCCGCATCCGCCACGTACCCGTCCCGCGTGTACTCCGCCGCCCGGTCGGACCTCCCGTGCCCCCGCTGGTCCAGGGCGATCACCCGCCACGCCGGACCCACCTCCTGCGCCAGGCGCTCGAACGCTCCCGCCCCCGCCACGAAGTGCCCGTGCAGCGCCAGCAGCGGAGCCCCCGGTCCCCCGAAGTCCGTATAGGCGAGCCGCCGCCCGTCCTGCGTCACCATCGCCCCCGGCAACGGCCCCAGCTTGTCGATGACCCGCTGCCGCAGCAGCTGGTACTCCTCCCACCGCCTGCGCAACCGCCCGCCCGGCCGCTTCACGATCCGCCCCGGCGTGATCGTCTCCCCCCGCCGGAACTGCTCCCGCGTCAGATCGATCCGGATACCCCCGGGCATCAGGTTCCACCAGTGGTAGCCCTCCTGCCGACCGTCGTGGAACACCTCGCCCAGCATCAGGTCCCCGCCCACGAGGTCCTGCACCACGAGGGCGGTGATGTCACAGTGCCCCCAGCCCGGATTCTCCGGAGTCCAGGGGATCTTCGTGATGTCGGAGGGCTCACAGGTCTCGGCCGACCATCCCGCCCGGATGGCCGCCTCGAGGTCCGCGAGAGTCCATGGAGTCGTCATGCTTCCCAGCCTGCCGCACCCCACTGACAACCCCGCCGACAACCCACCGCCACACCCATGCGCACCGATGAAACGACTGAAGGAGCATCGGACGCATGTCGGCGGGCCGGCCCAACGACACGCCATGCCATTGCTCCGAACGGCGGCCCCTCACCCCACCCCCCGTACGTCGAGACGACAATCATTGCCCGGCGTCACCCCCCGTGATACACAGAGTGACCGCATGTTCTCGCGCGTACACACCGCCCCTGCCCAGGTCAGAGCGCGGAAGCGGAGCGCGGGCCGCGAGATCGGGTAAAGAGAGCCGTCAAGTCGACGACGGCGGCGGTTTCATCAGCGAAGATAGTGCGTAACCCCTGCCGTCGGGCAAGGGGCTTCCGGAACTACCCATACAGGGGCGGTGAGTTACATGATCCTGGCAGCCGAAAAGGGCGACATCACCACCATCATCGGCGGAATCGCCCCGAACTGGGGGCCTTTCGGCAGTCTCGGCAACGAAGCGAAGGTCATGATCGAGGTGGTCATGGCCGTCGCGATCCTGCTCTGCCTGGGCATCGCCATCTGGGGGGCGGCCAAACAGCGCATCGGAGCGACCGCCCTGCGCGACACGTTCAGCGCGGAACAGGGCAAGGGCCTGATCGTGGCCGGGCTGACCGGAGTCTTCATCATCGGCTCCCTCGGAACGCTGTTCACGATCGTCTACGGGATGGCCGTCTAGCCGGGTCGCGCGCCGGGCCCCGTAGCCGATGACGCATCACCACACCACATCCACGCGGGAACCAGCGCTACCGTCGTACGACGCGGAGGGGGCGGACAGGCAATGAGCAACGACGACCAGTACGGCGGCGCCGGCGGCTACGGCGAGGTCGGCGGCACCGGCCAGACCCGCACCCGCCTCCCGGACGCCCCGGCCGACCCCTACGGCCCCACCCGCCGCACCCCGCGCACCTCCCGCAGCCTGATCACCGTGGTCGGCGTGGTGGTCCTGCTGATCGCGGCCATCGCCTTCGCCAACTCGGCCCCGGACACCCGGTCGGACCCCGCCTCGGACAAACCCCCGACGGACTCCTCCACGGCGGCCACGGACCCGGTGACGGGCACATCGGCAGGCATCCCCAAGGGCTTCGCCCACGACGAGCAGGGAGCCCAGTCGGCCGCCGCCAATTTCGCGGTGGCGCTGGGTTCTGACGGCATGTTCAAGAAGAACACCCGGCACACCCTGGTGGACGGAATCTACGCACCCGACGTGGCATCCCGCATGAAGGGCCCGCAGGACGAGGCCTACTCGGCCGACTTCCTCGCGAAGCTGGGGCTCGACGCCAACGGCAACGCCCCGCAGGGCAGCACCTTCGTCACCCGTACCGTCCCGATCGGCACCCGTGTGGAGAGCTACACGCCGACCACGGCCAAGATCGCCGTCTGGTACACCGGTCTGATCGGCATGTCCGGCCCCAAGTCCACCGACCCGGTGCGGACTCTCTGGAAGACCTGGACCTTCGAACTGAGCTGGATCGGCGAGGGCTGGAGAGTCACCGACGACACCCAGCAGGACGGGCCCGCCCCGGTTCCCGGCGATGTCCCTGTCTCGACGTCGGACGACATGAGCAAGGCCATCAAGGAATTCGGGGGATTCACCTATGCCCGCTAGCCTCCGGCTCCCCGCCCGGCTGGGCCTGATCGCCTCCGCCCACCTCTCCGTGCTGGCCCTGGCCACCCGCGCACAGGCCGCTCCCGTGCCGACGCCGACACCGACCGCCACACCCCAGGCGACCGCTGACCCCTGCGCGCTGCTCGACGGCCCCTCCAAGCAGTACTGCCAGAGCGGAACGGGCACATCCGGCGGCACCCCTGGGACAGGACTGGCACCCAGCGACGGCGGAGACGCCCTCAACCCCCTCGCCTCCCTCGCCCGCGGCTGCGCCGACGCCGCCTCCTGGATCGTCACCAAGCTCAGCGAAGCGGTGAAGGGCTCGGCCGAGGTCGACTTCACCAACCCCGCCTTCCTCAAGCAGTACTCCGTCGTCTTCGCCGCCTCCACCATCCTCACCCTCGTCCTCTGGCTCTTCGCCGTCGCCAAGCGCGCCGTCCGCGGCGTCCCCCTCACCACCGCCATGTCCGAAGCCATCGGCTTCCTCTGGCTCACCGTCCTCGCCTCCGCCTTCACCCCCCTGATCCTCTACACCGTCGTCTCCGCCACCGACGGCGTCACCGAGGTCATCGCCTCCGCCACCGGCGGCCAGACCGACGTCTTCTTCGGCTCCTTCTCCGAAGCCCTCAAGAAGGGCGACGACATCGGCGGCGGCCCGATCATGCTGATCGTCGTCGCGCTCGTCACCGTCCTCGCCGCCGGCGTGCTCTACCTGGAGCTGTTCATCCGGGCCGCCCTCCTCTACGTAGGCGCCCTCCTCGGCGTCGTCGTCTACTCCGGCCTCGTCGACCGCAACCTCTGGGGCCACGTCCGCCGCTGGGCCGGCATCATGATCGCCGTCATCCTCGTGAAGCCGGTCATCGTCATCGTCCTCGGCCTCGCCGGCGCCCTGACCGGCGAAAAGGGCCCCAACGCCTTCTCCGCCGTCGTCACCGGCCTCGCCATCATCCTCCTGGCGATCTTCGCCTCCGCGATGATCTACCGCTTCGTCCCCGGCTTCGGCGACGAGATCGCCTCCGCCCGTTCCAACCGCAGCAAGGCCACCGACGGCGCCCAGGCGGCCGCCGTCATCAGCTCCCCGGCCTCCCTCGTCTCGCAGGGCATCAGAACCCACAGCAGCCGCGGCGCCCACCGCGGCGGCGACGGCGGCGGCAACAACGCGCCCCGCCCCGCCAACCCCATCTCCGGAGGCGTGGCCGCCCACAGCAGCCGACCCACCTCCGGCGGCGGAGCCGGCGGCGGATCTGTCCCCTCCGCCGCACCCCCGCCCCGCACAGGTTCGAGCACGAGGAACACAGGAGGTGACGGGCGTTGACGACCCAGTCCCACCAGCTGCACCCGGTCGCGCCCCGCCGCACGTATCTCATCGGCCGGGCCCGGCCGAACGCGATCGTCGGCAAGAACCGCGAGACCGGCGAGATCGCCCTGATCATCGCCGGGGCGTTCTTCGGCATGATGAGCGGACTGCTCGTCCCCGACCTCACCCTGCGCATCGTCAGCCTCGCCGGCTTCCCCATGATCGCGCTCGCCGCCGTGTACGTCCCGTACAAGGGCCGCACCTTCTACCGCTGGTTCGAGATCAGCCGCAGCTACAAGCGCACCCTGCGCCGCGGTACGACCTACCGCTCCGGCGCCATGGAAGCCGGCATCCGCGGCTCCGACGGCCGCGAGGTCGAGGTCGGACCGCCCCCCGGCATCGGCCGGATCAACTGGCTCGCCGCCCCCTTCGGCCCCGACGAGATCGCCGTCCTCCTGCACGCGGACCGCCGCACCGTCACCGCCGCCATCGAGATCGAGGGCCCCGGCGTCGGCCTGCGCGACAGCGAGGACCAAGAAGCCCTCGTCGACCGCTTCGGCACCCTCCTCAAGCACGTGGCCAACGGCGACGGCTTCGTCACCCGCCTCCAGATGCTCGCCCGAACCCTCCCCGCCGACCCCGACGCGCACGCCAAGGACGTGGCCCAGCGCGGCGACACCCAGGCCCCCGGCTGGCTCCGCGACTCCTACGACCAGCTCCAGTCGATGGTGTCCACCTCCTCCGAGCAGCACCGCGCGTACCTCGTCGCCTGCATGCACTACACGCGCGAACTCGCCGCCGAGGCCAACGCCATCGCCCGCGCCGGCACCCCCCACAAGGGCCGCAAGCTCGACCGCGACGCCGGCCTCGCCATCGTCATGGCCCGCGAGCTCACCGACATCTGCGCCCGCCTCGCCGAGGCCGACATCCGCGTCCGCCAGCCCCTCGGCCAGGGCCGCCTCTCCTCCCTCGTGCACTCCATGTACGACCCGGACCACCCCATCGACCACATCCAGGCCATGACCAAGCGCAACGCCTGGCCCGCCGAGCTCGACGCCGTGGAGCCCACCTTCCTCCAGGCCAAGACCCGCGAGTCCTCCACCCGCGCCCCCTGGTGCCACGCCACCGCCTGGGTCAAGGAGTGGCCGATGACGCCCGTCGGCGTCAACTTCCTCGCCCCGCTGCTCGTCCACACCCCCGACGTGATCCGTACGGTCGCCGTCACCATGGACCTGGAGCCCACCGAGGTCGCCATCGAGCGCATGCTCACCGAGAAGACCAACGACGAGGCCGACGCCTCCCGCGCCGCCAAGATGAACCGGACCGTCGACCCCCGCGACATCGCCGCGCACGGCCGGCTCGACCAAAGGGGTGAAGATCTCGCCAGCGGTGCGGCGGGAGTCAACCTCGTCGGGTACATCACGGTGTCCTCGCGTTCGCCGGAGGCCCTCGCCCGCGACAAGCGGACGATCCGCGCCTCCGCCGGCAAGTCCTACCTGAAGCTGGAATGGTGCGACCGCGAGCACCACCGCGCCTTCGTCAACACCTTGCCGTTCGCCACCGGCATCCGACGCTAGCTGGAGGGAAGTGCCGCCCATGCGAGATCCCATGTCCGCCCTGACGGACGCCTTCACCAGCTTCCTCTTCGGCAAAGTCGAAACCACGCGCCTGCCCGTCCGCACCTCCACCGGGCAGGCGCAAGCCGTCTACCTGCCCACCGCCGCCCCCGGACTCGGCGACTCCGGCGTCATCATCGGCCGCGAGGTCTACAGCGGCAAGGGCTACATCTACGACCCCTTCCAGCTGTACGGGCAGCAGCTCCCGGCCCCCCACTGGCTGGTCCTCGGCGAATCCGGAAACGGAAAGTCAGCCCTCGAAAAGACCTACGTCCTGCGCCAGCTCCGATTCAAGGACCGCCAGGTCGTCGTCCTCGACGCCCAGGGCGAGGACGGCGTCGGCGAGTGGAACCTGATCGCCCAGCAGCTGGGGATAACCCCCATCCGCCTGGACCCCGTCGCCGCCAACGACGACGGGATCCGCCTCAACCCGCTCGACCCGGCCATCACCGCGACCGGGCAGCTCGCGCTGCTCCGGACCATCATCGAGGTGGCCATGGGCCACGGCCTCGACGAGCGCGCCGGCTTCGCCCTCAAGGTCGCGCACGCCTACGTCGTCGACACCATCCGCGACCGCCAGCCCGTCCTCACCGACATCGTCGAGCAACTGCGCCACCCCGAGGCCGAATCCGCGCACGCGATGAACGTCGACATAGACGATGTCCGGGCCTGGGGCCTCGACGTCGCGCTCGTCATCGACCGCCTCGTCGACGGCGACCTGCGCGGCATGTTCGACGGCCCCACCACCGTCGGCATCGACCTCGACGCCCCCCTCATCGTCTTCGACCTCTCCCACATCGACCGCAACTCCATCGCGATGCCGATCCTCATGGCGATCGTCGGCGTCTGGCTGGAGCACACCTGGATCCGCCCCGACCGGAAGAAGCGCATCTTCCTGGTCGAGGAGGCCTGGCACATCATCAACAGCCCCTTCGTGGCCCAGCTGTTCCAGCGCCTGCTGAAGTTCGGCCGCCGCCTCGGCCTGTCCTTCGTCGCCGTCGTCCACCACCTCTCCGACGTCGTCGACGGCGCCGCCGCACGCGAAGCCGCGGCCATCCTCAAGATGGCCTCGACCAGAACCATCTACGCCCAGAAGGCGGACGAGGCCCGAGCCACGGGCCGGGTCCTCGGCCTGCCCCGCTGGGCGGTGGAAATCATCCCGACCCTCACGCCCGGCATCGCGGTCTGGGACGTCAACGGCAACGTCCAGGTGGTCAAACACCTGATCACCGAAGCCGAACGCCCCCTCGTCTTCACCGACCGCGCCATGACCGAGTCCTCGACGCCCACCCGCCTCCCCGCCGACATGCTCGCCGCCGAACTGGAGGCGGAGGAAAGGGCCCTGTCCATCGAACGCCGCCGCGGCGGCCCCGGATCCGCGACCACGGTGGCCTGACCATGCACGAGGCACGACGTACGGCGCCCCCCGCCCGCGGCGGCGGCATCCCGGACGGCCTGCTGGTCGGCCTCCTGGCCTTCCTCCTGGGCCTCGCCGTCCTCGTCTGGTCGGCCACCGGCCTCGCGGCCGTCCTCGCGCACGGCACCTGGCCCGACACCGTCACCTTCACCCGGACCCCGGGGGCCGTCCGCGCCCTGATAGCGCAACCGCACGACATCCCCGCCGCCTGGCCGGACACCGACCCGGCGGCCCTGTCGGGCTGGGGCCTCTTCTGGGGCCTGTTCGTCAGCCAGCTCCTGGTGATGTTCGTACTCACCGTCTTCGCCATCGGCGTGATCGCCCGCACCAAGTCCCGCCGCGCCCTGGCCAAACACCTCACGGAAAACCCGCCGGCCCCGGCGGCCACCGCTCCAGCGCCGGCGGCCGCTCCAGCCCCGCCGGCATTCGAGGCGCGGGGGTCCGGGGGCAGCGCCCCCGGCGGCTCGCCCGCACCAGCCGCCACCGTCCCGGCAGCCACCGCCCCGGCGGACGAGGCCTACCGCTACGGCTTCGGCTACGCCCCCCAGCCGGCAGCAGCCGCAACCACCCTCCCGTCCACCGAAACCGCAGCGAACGGCATCGCCTACGGCGGCCCGAACGACCGCCTCCGCACCGCCACCCACCGCATCGGCGAGATCGAGGGGGCGGCCCTCATCGTGACCTCCTCCCCCACCCTCTGGGCCGAGACCAAGGACGCCCGCGCCAAACTCGGCCCGGTCCTCCTCTACGACCCCTCCCACCTGTGCGACACACCGGCCCGCATGCACTGGAACCCGGCCGAGGGCTGCGCCGACCGCGACACCGCCGCCGCCCGCGCGATCGCCCTGCTGGCCCCCGTACGCCCCCAGGCCCGCATCGACGCGGCGGTGGCCGACACCGCGGAAACCCTCCTGCGCAGCTGGCTCCAGGCCGCCGCCCTGGACGACCGCCCGTTCAAGCTGCTCCACCGCTGGGCCCAGGGCAACAGCGCCCAGGACCCGGTCCGTGTCCTGCGCACCCACCCCCAGGCCGCCCCCGGCGCGGCCGGCGAGCTGGAGAGCGCCCTCACCGCCCACCCCGAACGCCGCGAGCTCGCCCAGAGCCTGACGGCCCGTGCCCTGTCCTGCCTGACCTCGATCCACATCCGCGAGGCGTGCAACTCGAACCGAGCCGATGCCCTCGCCCTGGCATCATTCGTCGCCGAAGGGGGCACCCTCTACCTGGTGGGTGAAGCTCTGGAGGATCCCCGTACCCACCCGGGTGCGATGCCCTTGCTCACCGCACTCGCCTCGCACGTGGTCGAGCACGGCCGCCGCATGGCCGCACGGTCATCCCACGGTCGGCTCGACCCACCACTCTCCCTGGTGCTGGACGACGTGGCCGCCGTGGCCCCGATCCCCCAGCTCCCGGAACTCCTGACCGACGGAACGCTCCCCCTGCTCGCCCTGTGCCGCAGCCGCGAACAGGCCCGTTCCCGCTGGCCGGAAGCCACCCTCCGCTAGAGGGCCGCTCCCCACGTGTCCGTGTCCGAGACGTACACGGACGCACAATGGTCGAACCAGAGCCCTCCGTACGGCAGATCCCTGACCATCGCCGGGATTCCGGGCTCGAACCGCAGCACGGTCAGCGTCTTCCACCCATGGGGGATGTGGTCCCAGGCGTGCCCGTACTGCTGGGTGACCGCGACGACGGTGGTGGTCACCCGCTCGGCGTCCTTCGCGTCGTCACGCCGGAAGCAGCACGCGTACCGTCTTCCCACCGGGACGTCCGCGTAGTTGTACCCGAGGAACACGGCTGCCTCGTTCGCCGCCAGCGGCGGAAGCCCCTGGCCGAAGGCCGCCAGAGCTGTCCCGTCGGCATGGCACTCGACCGACAGGAACCGCTCCTCGACCGGTGCGTCCTCCTCCTTCCTCACACGCCCGCGCCGGGCCCGGCCGGCCGCGCGTAGACGTACTCGCGCTCCTTGGCGCCCGTCTCCAGCGGTATCAGCAGACCGCTCGGCTCGAAGCCGTACCGCCGGTAGAAGCGCTCCGCCCTCGCGTTGTCCTCGTGCACGAACAGCCGCAGCCGCTCGGTCGCCGGCTCCTCCAGCGACCAGGCCCAGTCGAGCCCGGCGTCGAACAGCCTCTCCACGAGCCCGCTCCCCCGCTGCTCGGGCCGTACGAACACCCCGACCACGTGGCCCTGCTGCTGCTCGATGGGCTCACCGAAGTAGTCGGTGCCACCCTGCGCCTCGATGAGCACGGTCACGGACCCGACCCACCGCCCGTCAGCGGCCTCGGCGATGAACTGCCGGGCACCCCGCCCCTCGGCAGCCCCCGCGGCACGCTGCTGCCAGTACTCGTCGCCCTGGGCGAGCGCCCGCTCCTCGGTTTCCAGGAAGGCAACGGCCGCGTCCGGATCCCGGAGCGCCACCAACCGCAGCTCCTTGACTTTCTCCCACTCGTCGCCCCGTACGGCCCTGATCACATAGTTATCGCTCATGCCGGGGATCTTAACGACGGAACCACCGCCGGCTCACCTGCGTTTTGCGGCTCTGTACTCCGCACACCGCACTCAGCCCGTGAACGCAGAAAAGCCCCGCACCGAGCCCGTAAGGGCTGGTGCGGGGCTTCCGCAATGATTGTTCGGCGGCGTCCTACTCTCCCACAGGGTCCCC